>CAZWZX010000009.1:0-26566 GCA_964638655.1 uncultured Natronomonas sp. | reverse complement strand
CGCTGGGCCTCCCCGCCCGACAGCGTCGTCGAGGGCTGGCCGAGCCGCATGTACCCGAGCCCGACGTCTTTCAGGAGCTGGAGCCGACGGCGGATGCCGCTGTGGCTCTCGAAGAACTCGTAGGCCTCGTCGACCTCCATATCGAGGACGTCCGATATCGTCGCCCCTTTATACGTGACCTCGAGCGTCTCGTCGTTGTATCTCGCCCCGTCACACTCCTCGCAGGGGACGTAGACATCCGAGAGGAAGTTCATGTCGATCTTGACGGTTCCCTGCCCGCCACAGGACTCACACCGGCCGCCCTTGACGTTGAACGAGAACCGTCCCTTTTTATACCCGCGCTGTTTCGAGAGCTTCGTCTCGGCGAACAGCTCGCGGATGTGATCGAAGACGTCGGTGTAGGTCGCCGGGTTCGACCGGGGTGTCCGCCCGATCGGCGACTGGTCGATGAGCCGGACGGTCTCGATCTCGTCGATCCCCTCGATGGCGTCGTGTTCGCCGGGGAAGACGTCGGTGTCGTTCATCCGCCGGACGAGCCCTTTATAAAGTATCTCGTGAAGTAGCGTCGATTTGCCGGACCCCGAGACGCCGGTGATGGCGGTGAAACAGCCGAGCGGGAACGCGACGTCGACGTCTCTTAAGTTGTGCTGTCTGGCACCGCGGACGGTCAGATAACCGTCCGGCTCGCGGCGCGTCTCGGGGACGGGGATCGAGCGTCGCTCGGCGAGATAATCGCCCGTGATGGACCGTTCGGCCGCCATCACGTCCTCGACGTCGCCGTTGACGACGACCTCGCCGCCGCGTTTGCCGGGGCCGGGGCCCATGTCGATGACGTTGTCGGCGCGCCACATCGTCTCCTCGTCGTGCTCGACGACGACGAGCGTGTTGCCGAGATCCCGAAGCCCTTCCAGCGTGTCAAGCAGTTTGTCGTTGTCCCGCTGGTGGAGCCCGATCGAGGGTTCATCGAGCACGTAGAGGACGCCGACGAGCCCCGAGCCGACCTGCGTCGCGAGCCGGATACGCTGACTCTCGCCGCCCGACAGCGTCGAGGCCTCCCGATCGAGCGTCAGGTACTCCAGGCCGACCTCCTCCATGAAGCCGAGGCGGGCCCGGATCTCTTTTAATATCTCCTCGGCGATCTTCCGCTGGCGGGAGTCCAGATCGGCGTCGAGGGTCTCGAAGTGCTCGAGCGCGTCGCCGATCGAGAGCCGGCTGACCTCGGTGATCGAGGTGTCGCCCACCAGAACCGCACGGGATTCGGGTTTCAACCGCGTCCCCTCACACGAGGGACACGTCGTCGTCGCCATGTACTCCTCGATGTGCTCCCGTGTGCTCTCGGAGTCGGTCTCGATGTAGCGCCGATCGAGGTTCGGGATCACGCCCTCGAACCGCTTTTCCTTGCGTCTGGTGCCGTTCTTCGTTCGGCGCTCGAAGACGACCTCCCCGTCGGTTCCATAGAGGAACTGCCGTCGGATCTCTTCGTCCAACTCTTCGAACGGCGTCTCGACGCTCACGCCGAAGTGTTTCGCCACGCTGTCCAGCCGGGTCCGGTAGTACGACCGGCTGTAGCTCCAGGGCTCGAAGACGTCCTTGATGGGTTTCGAGAGATCTCTCACGACCAGCTCCTCGTCGACCTCCTTCGTTTCGCCGATCCCGTCACAGTCCGGACAGGCCCCGTGGGGGGAGTTGAACGAAAACGAGCGAGTCTCGATCTCCGGGAGATCGATCCCACAGTGGGTGCAGGCGAGTTCCTCGGAGAACTCGACGACGAGCCGGTCGTCGCCGTCGCCGGCCAGATCGCCCGTGTTGCGCGACTCGGACCCGATATCGGTCCCTTCCGGCGGTTCAGGGAAGACCATCTTCAGCACGCCGTCGGCCTCCGACAGGGCGGTCTCGACGGAATCCGTGATCCGGCCGCGGGCGTCGTCGGTCAGCGTCACGCGATCGACGACGAGGTCGACGGTGTGATCGTAGTTCTCGTCGAGGTCGGGCGTCTCGATCGAGAGGTCGTACTCCTCGCCGTCGACCTCGATCCTGGTGTAGCCCTCGCTCACGAACGCCTCGAAGCGGTCCTCGAACGCCCCCTTCTGATCGCGGATGACGGGTGCACATATCTTCGCCCGCGTTCCCTCGGGGAGTTCGAGCAGCCGTCGGACCATCTGCTGGGCGCTCTGTTCGCCGACCTCCCGTCCGCACTCGGGACAGTGTGGCGTCCCGACGCGGGCATAGAGGAGTCGGAGATAATCGTGGAGTTCGGTGACCGTCCCGACGGTCGATCGCGGGTTGTTCGCGGCGTTCTTCTGGTCGATCGAGATCGCCGGCGAGAGCCCCTCGACGTTCTCGACCTGCGGTTTGTCCATCTGCCCGAGGAAGTTCCGGGCGTAGGCGCTGAGCGATTCGATGTAGCGACGCTGTCCTTCGGCGTAGACGGTCTCGAACGCGAGCGAGGACTTTCCCGACCCCGACAGACCGGTGACGACGGTGAACTCCTCCCGGGGGATGGACACGTCGACGTCCTTTAAATTGTGTTCGGCGGCGCCGCGGACGACGATGTCGTCGGTCATTGTCAGTGACACGGTTCGGCGGGGTGAAATCCTGTCGGTTGCGGCCGATGGCACCGACGGATCGGGGTACGTTCCCTGACGTTTCCGAATTCGACGGAAGGCGAATATCTCGGAACGAGCGACGCTCGAATCGGTTTTCGGGAGAGTCACTCGATGGCACAAAACAACAAGAGTTAATCGGGTTCCAGCCGCGTCTCCGAACGGTTATGAGTAAGGTCAGCATCGTCGGTGCCGCCGGAACCGTCGGCGCCGCCGCGGGGTACAACCTCGCGTTACGCGATATCGTCGACGAACTGGTTTTCGTGGATATCCCGGATCAACGGGAGACGACGATCGGGCAGGCGGCCGATACGAACCACGGCATCGCCTACGACTCGAACACGACGGTCGTACAGGGCGAATACGAGGACACCGCCGGGTCCGACGTCGTCGTCGTCACGGCCGGCATCCCCCGCAAGGAGGGACAGACCCGAATCGATCTCGCCGGCGACAACGCGCCGATCATGGCCGACATCGGCGCCTCGCTGGACGAACACAACGACGACTACGTCTCGATCACGACCTCGAACCCTGTCGATCTGTTGAACCGCCATCTCTACGAGTCGGGAGATCGCGACCGACACTCCGTCATCGGTTTCGGGGGCCGGCTGGACTCCGCGCGGTTCCGGTATGTCCTCTCGGAGCGCTTCGACGTCCCGGTGAAGAACGTCGACGCGACGATCCTCGGCGAACACGGCGACGCGCAGGTGCCCGCCTTCTCGAAGGTCCGCGTCGACGGTGCCGATCCGACCTTCGACGGCGAGGAGAAAGAGGAGATCCTCGGCGATCTCCAGGAGTCGGCGATGGACGTCATCTCCCGGAAGGGCGCGACCCAGTGGGGACCCGCCACGGGGGTCGCCCACATGGTCGAGGCGGTGCTGGAAGACACCGGCGAAGTCCTCCCCGGCTCGCTCGTGTTGGACGGCGAGTACGGCTACGAGGACACGGCTTTCGGCGTTCCGGTCAAACTCGGCGCCGACGGCGTCGAGGAAGTCATCGAGTGGGAGCTCACCGACTACGAGTCCGAGCTGATGGACGACGCCGCAGACAAACTCTCCGAACAGTACGAGAAAATCAGCTGATCCGTTCGGCCGCCGCTAACGCCCGTCTCCGTTCGGGACGCAGGGCTCGTACTCCTCGGGGAGTCGATCGCCCGTCAGGAGGGCCCACTCACAGAGCCGCCCGTTCTCCGAGTTGTCGTTTCCGGACATCGTGTGTCACCTTCACAAGAACCGATCCGCCGAGCGGATATAACCGTTACGCCGACGCCGATCCGCTCGGCACGGCCCGCCCGATCGGCTATAACCGTCAGCCGGATCGCCGGCCGTCGCTACGGGATCAACCGCTCGATTTCGGTCACGAGTATGTCGGTCGCGCCCGCCTCCTTCAGGTCCGGAACGACCTCGAAGACCTCTCGCTCGTCGACGACGACGTGGACGGCGACCGTCTCGCCGCCGGCGACGTCCATCACCGTTGGCCCCCCCATCCCGGGGATCCGGTCTTTCAGCTTCTCTAAGGATTCTCGCGGAACGTTCATCATCAGATACCGCTTTCCGTCGGCGTCGAGCACCGACCGGAGCGCCGTTTTGATCTGTGTCACTTTCGGGTCCTCGGCGACGGCGGGGTCGGCGAAGAGCCGGACCGACGATTCGAGCACCTCGTCGACGATCGAAAGCCGGTTCATCCGGAGCGTCGTCCCCGTCGAGGTGATGTCGACGATCGCGTCGGCGATGTCGACGTGCGGCGTCAGCTCCGTCGCCCCCGACACTTCGACGATGTCGGGATCGATATCCATCGCCGCGAAGTAGTTCCGCGTGATCGTCGGGAACTCGGTCGCGACGGTGCCGTCGGCGAGTTCCTCCGGCGAACCCACGCCGCCGTCCTCCGGCGAGGCGAGCACGAGCCGGCAGGTCCCGAACTCCAGATCGAGCAGGTCGACGAGATCGACTTCCGACTCTCTGGCCTGATCGAGCCCGGTGATGCCGAGCGCCGCCGCCCCGTCGGAGACGTACTCGGGGATGTCTGCGGCCCGCGCGAACAGCACGGAGACGTCCGGATCGACGGTGTCGGCGTAGAGTTTCCGGTCGGCCCCGTTCTGTATGTGGAGTCCGGCCCGCTGTAAAAGCGCCAGTGTGGGATCGTGGAGACGCCCCTTGTTGGGTACGGCGATACGCATACCTCGGGTTGTGCCGCGCGGGTCTTTTGACTGTCGGGTCCGATCCGCTTCGGGGATCCGAAACGGCTCCCGAGTCTGTCCCAACCGTATTTAAATCGGACCTGCTATCCGACGCAACTGACCGTATCGACGGTCGATGGTCATATGAACGCCGAAAGCGCCGACAGCCGGGAGATGAACCGGATCCTCTCGACCGCGCTGGAGGATCCGGAAACGGTACCGGATCGGGACATTCAGCGCGCGCTGGGACTACTTGAGAGCGACGACAAGCGCGTCCGTGTCGGCGCGGCGTGGCTGTTCGGGGTTCTCGCGTCGGAGTCTTCCGAACGGGCGCTGTCGTATCTCCCGGAGATCGCGGCCCGGATCGATGACGACGACCGGCAAAGCGAGGCCGCGAGGGCGCTCGGGTACGTCGTTGCTCACGCCGATTCGGCGGCGATCGAACGGGCGCTCCGAGCGATGGATGACACGACGGCGCGACGCTGTCGGGAAGCCCTGTGGGGGCAACTCGCCGAGCGGCGAGTAATCGAGACTCCGGGGGCGGAAGACGAAGACGACGGGACTGCGATGGGTCGAACCGGGGGCGATCGGTGGGGCTGGACCGGCGGCGGCTCCGCGACGACGGCGTACGACGCCGAGACCGAGAGCGACCGTCGGCGCCCGCCGACCGAGCGCCCGGTCGATCCGCCGTCGGTCGATTACGGCCACGACCACTTTACGCCGGTCGAGGTGCTCTCCCGTACCGACACCGCGGCGAGTTTCGAGGTCGTCTATCGGACGCCCGACGGCGGAACCGCGCCGGGAATTCTCAAGCGGTTCGATCCGCCGAACGAAGGCGTCGGATCGGCCTTCGATCGGCGGCTCCGGATGTGGCGTTCGATCGACGACCACGAAGCGGTGCTTCCGGTCGTCGACTGGGGTGTCGAACCCGGGCCGTGGTTCGTGACAGCGTACGGGGATGTCACCGGGCTCGCGGATCTCGAACGGGACGGGCGGCTCGAGGCCGCCGTCTGGACACTCGATACGATCGCCGAAACGCTTCGCCTTGCCCACGCCCACGGCGTTATCCACGGCGCGTTGACCCCCGGGTCGATCGTCCGGAGCTCGATCCTCACTGAACCCGATGCGTGGCGGTTCCCTCGGGTGACCGACTGGGGTTACGTGAACCTGTTCCGGAACGGAACCGCGCCCGGAATCGCTCCGAAGCGGTATCTCGCTCCCGAACACGTCGATCCCGACTCCGCGGCGGCGATCGACGGCCCAACCGACGTCTACGGCTTCGGCGTGCTCGTCCACGAGGCGTTCGCCGGCCACGCTCCGACCGACCCGGCTGCTGACGGGTCCGGCGCGGGAATCGCGCTTCCGGAGGCCGTCGATCGACGCGTTCCCGAACTGGAGAGCTTCCTCCGTCGGTGTCTCGCCGAACGGAAAGCCGAGCGGTTCGAGACGGTCGCAGCGATGGAGAACGCGTTCCGCTCGGCCGTGGGGGGTCCGGATGGCTGAGCCGGCGATCGCCGAATCGGGCGTTCTCACCCGTTTTTTGGCCCTCGTCGTGCTCTTCGTGGCCTGTG
Source organism: uncultured Natronomonas sp. (assembly GCA_964638655.1). Lineage (GTDB taxonomy): Archaea > Halobacteriota > Halobacteria > Halobacteriales > Haloarculaceae > Natronomonas. The sequence continues at coordinate 20,216 of CAZWZX010000009.1, read as the reverse complement.
CGATCACGACGGTCTACGCGGCGCTGAACGATCGACACGGGACGCTCTCGATCGAGATCTGGCGATACGTCGTCGTCGCGATGGGCGCCGGGATGGCCTACGCGGTCGTCGGTGGATACGAACTGCTCGGCCTCGGTGCCGTCCCCGGAGCCACGCTCACCGGGCTCAGACAGATCTTTCAGCTGTTTTTCATCGTCCTCCTCTCGCTTTCGATGCGGGAGCTGTATTACGGGATCCCGTACCGCGATCCCGACTCGGCGTTCGTTTCACACGGACGCGCCCGCCTGCTTGAGGCGGCGTTTATGGGGATCGTCTTCGTCGAGTTCGTCGTCGTTCTCTCCTTCGGTCTGACGGTCGCCGTCCAGGTCGTCCAGTCCGTCGCAAGCGTCGCGTTCGCGGCCTACGGGATCTCGTTTGCGTCCGGAACGAGGGCGCAAGCGATGGCGAGCGGAACCGTCATCGATAGCCTGCTGGCTCGGTTTATCGCCGTCCTCGTCTGTCTCGGGGCTGCGGGCGCCCTGGAAGGCGCCGCGCTCTTGGGCCTCCCGCCGACGCTCGTCGCGAGCGCTGCCACGGTGTTTATAATCATGTCGGCGGCGTTCGTGCTCACGCTCGCGCTCCGGCTGAAGGCCAACGTCGAGACGGCTTCGGCGTAGCTACCACACCTTACAGTCGAAACAGACGAGCCGATCGCCGTCCCGCACCCGGCGCTCGACCGTCGATCCGCAGTCCGCACAGTCGGCGCCGGTGGCCGCCCACGCGTAGGTCGTCGGCGTCGGTTCGATCCCCTCCGGTACCTCCCCGCTCTCCGATCCACCCTCGTTCACGTCGGTCGCCCTGTCGTCGGCATCGCTGGTCGTTCCGTCGGACGGCTCACCGCTGTCGGTCGCCCCGTCATCGCCCGCCGTTTCCGCGTCCCCCGAGCCGTCGAAAAAGTCCTCGAGCGAGGTTTCGCGCATACCGGACGATAGCGGCCGCGGTCATTTCAACTGTTGGGTCACCGGACCCCGGTGATTCCGGCCGCCGGAGCGCCGGACGGATACACACAAGTGCGTGCGGCCGAACGGTCACGTATGGTCGATATCGAAAGCGGATTCAGGGAGAACACGATCGGTGCGATAGAACAGTTCGCTGAGATCGCGATGGTCGATCCGCTCGTCGGCGCGATGCTGTTCACCGGGGCGATCCTCACCGGCTTCGCGATGGCGGTGTTCGGCGTCCTGACGCTCGGGGCGGTGGGGTCAGCGATCAAGCAGGGTCTCGCCGGTTCCGAAGAGCCGAACCAGCCAGTCTGATCGCCGCATCGAGGTCCGGCCCGAGCGGCGATCCGGCGACGAAGCTGTCGGCGTGTTCCATCACGGCGTCGATCCGCTCGCCGACCGTCTCGGGCGTCCCGGCGATACAGAAGGCGTCGATCATTTCCTCGGTGACCGCTCCGAAGGCGGCCTCGAAATCTCCCGCCGAGATGTTCTCTCCGATCGTCCCCGCCAGATCGCCGTCGATCCCGTGTCTGTCCAACACCGGCGGCGCCGCCCCTGCGGCGATGAACGCCACCGGCGGGCGGGCGGCCTCGCGGGCAGCGTCGCCGTCCTCGGCGATCGACATCGAGGCGTAGGCGGCGAAATCGAACGGCCCGCGGTCGTCCGGTCGATCACCCAAGCCGGCCTCGACCTGTTCGGCCGCCCACGCGAAGTCCTTCGGGTGTGAGCCGTTCAACAGCACCCCGTCGGCGTGTTTCGCCGCCATCCGGATCATGTGCGGCCCCTGTGCGCCGACGTATATCGGGATCGTTTCGCTGGGGGGCTCGAAGTTGAGCCCGGCGTCGGTCGCCTCGAACGTGCCGTCGTGATCGACGCGCTCGCCGGCGAAGAGATCCGACGCGACTTTGAACGACTCGAGGACGCGCCGGAGGGGCCGGTCGTGTTCGTATCCGAGGTTCTCGAGCGTGGATCGATCGCCCGCGCCGATCCCATAGACCGCCCGGCCGTCGGAGGCCTCGTCGAGAGAGGCAACTCGCGAGGCGAGCGTCACGGGGTGGGTCTCGTAGGGGTTGGCGACCCCCGGTCCGAGACGGACGTCGTCCGTCCGGGCCGCGATCCGATCCAGGGCGACGAAGGGGTCTCGGTTGTTGTAGTGACAGGAGCTGAAGACGGTGTCGAAACCGTTCGATTCGGCCGCCTCGCCCAGCTCTGCGATACGACTGACGGGGTGTTCCGGGGTGAGTTCGATACCTATCATCGTGTTGGTAATCCGTTATCGATACGAGCGGCGTTCATCCTTCGAACTCCCACTCGCGGAGCGCCTCGCGGACGATGTCGTCCTCCTCGCGTCTGAACAGTTCCTCGCTGCCGGCGTGGTCGCCGAACTCCCACCCCCTGACGACGGCCGCGGGGGTGCCGCCGCCGCCCTCGCCGGTGACGAGGTTCGCCGCCGCCGCGAGTTCGTCGACGACGGACTGGACGGTCACATCGAGTTCCCGACCGTCCCGGTCGTGTTCGCCGCGCCAATCGCGAGAGGCCGGCATGCCGGCCCAGCCGATCGCCACCCCGCGTTGACCGTACCGAAACGGCCGTCCGGAGGTGTCTGTCACGATCACCGGTACACCGAGTGCCGCCGAGAGTCGCTCGGCGGAGTCGCTGGGTTCCCGCGGCAACAGGAGGAGGTCGGCGCCGGGGACGTTCGAGCGGTCGATCCCCGCGTTGACCGTCACGTGGCCGAACCGTGTCACCGAGAGAATGAACGGCGCTTCGGTGAGCAGTTCCTCGCTCTCCTCGATGATTGCCTGTGCGAAGCGGGGGTCCTTCGGTTCGCCGGTCACCGACTCCAGGCGCTCGGCGATGGCCTCCGCCCGCGAGGAGGGGGGAAACGCCGAGAGATCCGCCTTCCGGTCTTCGGCCTTCGAGACGACGGTGCTCGCGATACAGAGCACGTCGCCCGCCCCGAGTTCGGTTCGGGCCGCGACGAGTTCCGCCAGATCGTCGCCGGCCCGGATCTCCGGCAGCCCCTCGACAGCGAACGTCTCCATGCGTTCGTAGAGGGGGACAAAGAGCAAAAAGGGCCGCGGTACCGGAGACCGTCCGCACGCCCTCGGAGACCGATACTATAACCACCCGTGGTCCGATCGCCCGACATGGGCACCGAAACGGCCGTCGGGTTCTTCCGACACGGGGTCGAGATCCTCCTGTCTCGGAACGAGGGGGTTTCTCCGTCCCCATGGTGGACAGTTTCTGTGTCGGTCGAGGACGGTCGGGCGGGTTCCGTCCCGGAGCGATTGACCTCGATCGCCGGCCGTCCCGACGCGACTCTCCTCCGGCGTGTCGAACCGCTTCCGGCAGGGGACGACACTGACCGCCGGATACGCCCTTTTCTTTTCGAGTGTGACACCCGCGACGTGACGGTCGGGCCCCCGGACGCGGTTCACGAGTGGACACAGCCGCCGGCGCTTTTCGACCGCGACACGGAGCCGTGGCTGTGGGACGCATATCTCGCCGTCGCGCCGTCGGTCCGGACCGTCCGTGAGGACACCGACCACGGCGCGGCCTTCCTTTCGCTTCGAGCGCTCGAGGTGCTCAGAGATCGGGCCGCGTCCGTCGCCGAGGACGGTGGGACGTACGAACTGGTTGCGGATACTGCCCGCCAACTCCGCAGCGCCCGTCCGAGTATGGGCGTCATCGGGGTTCGGTCGATCGGGTCATGACGAGTGCCGAACGGACGCCAGAGTCGGTCCGCGAACGGGCAATTGCGGCGTGTGCGGACGCGGTCGACGCCGACCGGCGGGCTGCCAAGCGCGTCGCTTCGCTCCTCGGTGATCACGTGCTGACGCTGTCTCGGTCGGGAACCGTCGAATCGGCGCTCGAGGTAGCGGATCCCCGCTCTGTCCTCGTCGCGGAGTCCCGACCCGACCGCGAGGGGGTCGACACGGCGGAGCGACTGTCCGCGGCCGGGATCGACGTCACCGTCCTCACCGACGCCGCGATCGAGGGGATCCTCGCCGATGGCGAGGCCGACACCGTTCTCGTCGGCGCCGACACGGTTCTCGCGGACGGGGGCGTCGTCAACAAGGTCGGCACCCGGACCGCGATGCGGGCGGCGACGGAGTCGGGAGCCGACGGCTACGTCGTCTGTTCGCGCGACAAGATCGTTCCGGAGACGACGTTCGATCCCGAACCCGGGCCGCCGGAAGCGATCTATGCGGGGGGAGCCGATCTCGCCGTTCACAACCCGACGTTCGAGCGAGCTCCGCCCGAAGTGGTTCCCGCGATCGTCACCGAAGCGGACGTCTATACGCCCGACGGGATCGAGCCCATCGCCCGGAAACACGCCTCGTATCGCCGGTGGGACGACTGATCCCCGCTCAAAGCGTCATGACTCGAACGCGGCGGACGCCGTCGAAATCCTTGAGTGCGTAGACGAGCTCCCTGATCTCGGTCGCTTTCCCGTCGACGAAGAGCGTCTCGAGACACCACTCGCCGCGGTGTGCGTGGCTCGTCGAGATGATGACGTCCTGGTAGGCGTGTTGGATCCCGTGGAGCCGTTCGATGACGCGTTCGTGTTCGTAATCGAAGACGACCACGCCCGCCACGCGCCCACCGGCGTTCTCGAGGGTCCGGTGTCTCTCGACGTACTCCGTCATCGCCTCCCGGATCGCGCGCGAACGGGAATCGAGCCCCTCCGAACGCCAGGTCGCGTCGAACTCCTCGAGTATCTCGTCCGGAACGGCGAGGCTGGTTCGCATGTCCGATCGATAGGCCCCGGCGGGCATATCGTTTCGGCTCTCTTTCGGCCCGCCGACCGGATGTCTCGGTTCAGTTCGTGGCGTTATTACATAACCCCGAAACCGGTAGTAAAAACCTGTTTACCGGCCGAATACCGACGTTCGGTATGGACCTCTGGCTCGTCGGCGCCGTCGTGGGCCTGGGCGTCGTCCACGGCGTGTTGCCGGATCACGGCTGGCCGATCGCGGCCATCTACGCGCTCGAGCGCCCACGGAAGTGGCTCAGCGGCACGATCGCGGCGCTCGTGCTCGGCGTCGGCCATCTCGTCAGCAGCGTCGCGCTCGTGCTCGCGTATTTCTGGTTCAGTGCTTTCGCGACGTTCGCCGAGGGACCGTGGATGAAGCCGCTCGCGGGCGGGCTGCTCGTGTTGCTCGGCGTCTACGAGTATTTCAGCGGCGGCCACGCCCACATCGATGAAGGCCACGGTCACGCAGAAGGAAGCCATCACGACGACCACGCTCTCGATCACCACGACCACGCTCACGATCACCACGATCACGAACACGAGCACGCCACCGACGGCGGCGTCCTCTCGGGGATCCGCGATCGCCTCCCCGGCGGCGGCCACACACACCTCGAGACCCATCACGCCGAAAGCGGCCTCGCGACGCTCGGTGCGACCGCGCTCGTGTTGGGCTTTGCCCACGAGGAGCCGATCCAGATCCTCGCCATCTGCGCCGGGACGGAGTTCTGTCTCGAGTTGATGTTGGTTTACTCGCTCGCCGTCATCGTCGCGATCCTCGTGCCGACGCTGCTTTTGATCGCGGGGTATCAGAGCCACCGCGAACGGATCGAGCAGTACACGCCGTATCTGCCGACCCTCACGGCGGCCGTCCTGATCGGGGTCGGACTGGCGTTCGTCTTCGGCGTGTTCTGATCGACCGACGCTCTCCTGAAGGAATGATCCGAACGCTGATACCACTCTCCACCGTTCAATTATTAACTAATGCTACCTATCTAACCGCTTTTCCTAGTAAGTATTTTTATACTTCGGGATCTGAGTTATTACTGTAATGTCATACGCCTGTTCCACCTGCGACTCGGAGTTCAACTCGGCGGCCGGTGTCACACAGCACGTCGCGCTGCATCACAACACCTGCGCCGTCTGTAACGACGCGTTCGACGACACCGACGGACTGCGCGAACACGTCCACAGCGAACACTGAGCGGAGAGCAGCTTTTCCGTCGACTACCGGATCGATCACCGGAGCCTGCCTTTCGCTTTTTACTCGCTCTCGGGATCGAACTCGACCAACTCGACGTCGAACTCGGCGGCCGTCTCCGGGCCCTCGTGGGTCCGTCTGTACGCCGTCTCGTAGCGTTTGAGTTTCCGGTAGAGAATGTAGAAGAAGACGCCCTGATAGACGACGACGAAGCCGAGGAACAACACGAGGATCGGCACGCCCGGAACGAGCAGGCTGACGAGTCCCGGAACCAACCCGACCAGCGTGTTGTACGTCGCGTGGATGAACGCGGCGATGAGAAGCCCCTTGGCGACGATCGGCCCGGCGTTTTCGGGATTGAACTTCGCCAACCCCAGATAGTAGCCGGCGAACGCCGAGTAGACGACGTGTCCCGGGCCGGCCAGCCCGCGGATCGCGGTGATCTGTCCGCCGGCTTCGATCGTGTCGGCGAACCCATCGACGACGCCGACACCCGTCTCCACCAGTACCGACGTCGGCGTCTGGATGTTCTGTGTGATGTAGAGGACGTTCTCGATCGCCGCGAAGCCGAGCCCGGCGACCGCCCCGTAGACCGCCCCGTCGACGACCGAGTCGAACCGTCGGTCGCGATAGGGGTACAGCCAGACGGCGAGTAGCTTGACGGACTCCTCGACCGGTCCGACGACGAGATAGAAGAACAGTATGAGCCCGACGAGCGGGAACAACTGCAGGAACCCGAACGCGGTGTTGATTATCGCCGCAAAGCCCGCGAAAAGCACCGACAGAACGAACGTCACGACGAGCAGCGTCGGCGGCTCCTTGGTCGTGATATCGGCCCGATAGATGTACAGCGCCAAGATCCCGGCGGGGATCACCGACATCGCGGCCAATCCGAGAATGAACGGGTCATCGAGGATGAGCCCGCCGGCCCCGCTCACGGCGAGGATGACGAGCAGTATGAACACCCCGAGCGTGACGACGAACCGCCGTCCCGCCCTGACGACGCCGCGGTGTGTCTTGATCGCCAGTCGATCGAGCGCGGTCCGGGGTTCCCAACTCGCGATGTCATATAGGTCCTCGGAGTCGTCCGCCCGTGTCTCGACCGGGTCCTTCATACGAACCCGCTCTCGGGGCATGACCCTAATCCTTTGGACGCTTCGCCCGTTTCTCCGGGATCGAACGCGTCGACGTCCGGTCCCGGACGCTTCGATCGGCCGAAGCCGGGACGCTTTCAACGATCGACCACGTACGGCCGACATGCATTTCGATCAGCGTACCCAGACGGCCCTCCGGGAGTTCGGGCTCACGACCGAAGAGATCGCCGAGATCTCCTCGTCGGTCGTCGAGGCGACCGCCTCGGAGGCCGCCGCCATCGAGAGTTTCCTCGAGGGGCTCGGAACGGTCTACTCGGATATGGATCTGGCTCACTCCTCGGCGGAGCTTCCCGAACACGACCTCCAGGGGATCGAACTCTACACGCACGCCGCCGATCTCCGCGGGTACATCGACTTCGGCGAGTGGGGCGCCTACGTCGAGGACGGCCGCGTCCTCTCGGAATCCGTCGTCGAGTTGACCCTCGGGCCGGAAGTACACGACCGCGTTCGCTTTGCGGCCGACCGGGACGCCCTATGAACGTCCGGATCCGCGGCATCTACACGACCGCGCTCACCGAGCTCCTCCGGGACGAACACGACGTCGTTTCGGCGTCGCCGCCGATCCGCGAGCGCTTCGACGAGCCGTTTCCGACCGACGTCGCCGACGCCACCGTCCGGACGACCGGGGACCGGTTGGGCGTCGGCGTCTCCGGGAGCGCCGGCGCGGTTTCGGCCCTTCGCGAACGGCTCGAGACGGTCGGCCGTGACACGCTCTCGTGGGACGATCCGGCCCCGAAGGGAGCCGTCTTCGACGGCGAGGTGACGGAGACGCTCGGCTCCGGCGCCGTCGTCGATCTCGGGTCGGTCGAGGGGCGGTCTCTCTCGGGGTTTCTCCCCTACGACCGCGTCGACGGCTACGTCGATGTGGGCGACAGCTACCGCGTTCAGGTCGCCACTCCCGCACCACCGTGGAGCGACCGTCGCCCCTCGCTCGCGACCGGACTCCGCGTCCCCGGCGGTCTCGTCGAACTCAGACACGACGCGGACAGATCGACGAGCGAGACGGCCCGCATGGCCGATATCCTCCCGGTCGATCCGCTCGAAGGCTGGGCGCCCCGGTGGTCCCGGGCGTCCGAGGACGCCTCACTCGAGTCGATGGCGGAGGCACTTGAGCGAGCCAACGACCGAGCAGAAGCGATCGTGTCGGCGATCGCCGGGGACGACGGCGACGAGCTCGAACGGATCGTCTCGCCGCGTTCGGGATCGTGGCTGTGGTTCGGCCGCGAGAGCCGGTTCGAGCTCGACGAGTACCGCCGAGGGGTCGAGACGACGATGGTCGGCCACCACCGGACGAAGGCGGCCACCGAGGCCGCGAGCGCCGCCGTCGACTTCGTCGAGGCGCTCTGTGAGCCGACCGGGGAGTTCCCCTTCGGCGTCGTTACCGGACAGTTCGGCCCCCACGAGGGCGATCGGATCGCGATCGAACACGGCAAGCCCGCCGGTCGGACCATCACGCTCGGCCGCGGGGACGTGACGGAGATCGATACCGAGGGCTCTCTCACGCTCGAACGCGAGATGTCCGGCGGCGGCAGCTACGACGCCTTGAACACCGAGCGGGTCGCGGGCGATATCGCCACGACGACGTTCGTCGAGGGCCGCTGGTGGTACGCCACGGTTTATAAGGGTGAGGACGGGACCCACCGCGGGACCTACGTCAACGTCTGCACGCCGGTCGAAATATTTCCCGACGCCGTCCGGTACGTCGACCTCCACGTCGACGTCGTCAAGACGGCCGACGGCGAGGTCCGGCGGGTCGACGACGACGAACTCGACGAGGCGGTCGCGGTCGGATCGGTCCCCGAACCCCTCGCCGCCCGCGCCCGCGAGGTTGCCGCCTCGATCGAGAACGCGCTCTGAGCCCCGTTCAACGCCCCGCGCTCGAGCGCCAAAGTACCGTGGCGATGAGCGATCCCGTGAGGGGAACGACCGCGAGCAGGAGGAACAGGGCCTGCTGGGTCGTGTAGGCGAGGACGGCGCCGCTGAAAGCCGCCCCGAGCGCGCCGATCCCGAAGACGCCGAGGAACATGTATCCGTAGGAGAGCCCCCGGACGTCGGATCCCGAGTAGTCGGCGACGACCGCCTGCAACAGCGGCTGTTCCCCGAAGAGGACGAAGCCCAGCAGGCCGCTCACGAGCAACAGCGCGAGGAGACCGCTGTTGGCCGCGGGGACGAACAGGACGCTGATGACGGCCAGAGAGAAGAACGCCCCGATGACGGCTTTTTCGGGCGGCATCGCGTCGCTCAGCCTCCCGCCGACGTACTGCCCGGCCATCCCGACGACCAACAGCCCGACGAAGACGTAGCCGGATGGATCGACACGCTCCCCGAAGACGGTTACGGGCGCGAGACTGTCATAACTCGCCAGCATGTTCGGTAGGAACGTCAACACGCCCCGATAGAAGAACCCCTCGAGGATCAACATCGGGAAGGCGATGAGGAACCCGCCGGCGAAGATCGTCCGGGTGTCGCCGAGAACGTCCCGGATCGAGGGCGTCCCGCCGAGGGCCGCGTCCGGTTCGGGATCGCCGCCGTCGGTCGCCGATCCGGTCCGAATACCGTCGACCGCGGCGAGTTCGTCGACCGAGACGTAGCTCGTATAGACCGCGGCGAGAAGCGCCGGGATCGCCATCGCCGCCGCGACGACCTGCCACTCGAAGCCGATCAACAGCGTGGCGGCCACGAGCGGTCCCAGCGCGATCCCGAAGTTCCCGGCGATGCCGTGATACCCGAACCCCCTCCCCCGCTGTGTGACGCCCGTACTGATGAGACGGAGACCGGCCGGATGATAGACGCTCGCGGAAAGCCCCCAAAGCGCCAGCGAAAGCGTCAGACCGAGGAGGCCGTCGGCGAAGGCGAGCGACAGGAACGACGCGCCCATCCCGAGCAGACAGACGACGAGCAGCCGTTTCGAACCGTACGCGTCCGTCCCGACGCCGCTCGGTACCGATCCGATCCCATAGAGCGCATAGCCGATCGCGACGGCGACCCCGAGAGTCGCCGAGCCGACCCCGAGCTCGGCGATCCAGACGGTGATGAAGATCGGGATCGCCAGCTCGTAGGTGTGGACCATCCCGTGTCCCAACATCGTGATCGAGAGGATCGACCGATCGTTCTCGTTCATTCGAGCGAAACCACTCTCCCCGTCGGATGTCGATCACTTAATACTAGCGGCGACGCGCGACTGACAGCACACGGTCGTCGTCCGTCCTCACTCCGCTTTCGGTCACCGCCCCTCGAACTCCGGTTCCCGGCCCTCGAGTCTCGCGTCGATCCCTTTCCGGTAGTCGCGCGTGTCGTCGAGCCCGCGGCCGAGCGACTCTTCGAGCGCCAACCCCTGCGTTTTCGGCGTCTCGAAGGCGGCGTTGAGCGATCGCTTCGCGCGCTCCATCCCGAGGGGGCGTTCTCACAGAGGTCGGCGGCGAACGCCTTGGCCCGCTCGTCGATCGCCACGAGCTCACAGAGCTCGTGGACGAGCCCACACGCCAGTGCCTCTTCGGGCGGAACGTACTCACCGGTCAGGACGATCCCCTTCGCCTTCGAGAGTCCGACAAGCCGGGGGAGCCGCTGTGTCCCGCCGGCGTGGGGAAAGGTGCCGAGCTTGACCTCGATGACGCCGTAGGAGGCGTCGGCGCCGAGAACCCGAAGATCGCGGGCGAGCGTCAACTCGAAGGCCCCCGCGGGGGCGGCCCGCTCGATGCCGGCGACGACGGGCTGTCGGACTGTCTCGATCGCCGCGAGGTCGGTTCCGATCGTCTCCATGTGGCCGGCTCACGTCGAGATAAATGAAATATCCGTGGCGACGAGCCGTGCCGTTGGGCCCTACAGTTCGAAAAAGCCGACCTGTTCCCCGGGAAGCTCCTCTTCGGTACCTCGCATCCGGCTCCGGCGGGCCAGCAGGTAGCCGTCCGCCGGTCCCTCGTCGCGAGGGTGAGCGTCTTGGATCCACAGCGTGTATCCCTGCGGGCTCGCGGTCCGGGCCCACTCGCGGGCCAGCGCCTTCGAGTCGAACTCCCGGTGGCGGCCCTCGGTGACGATCCAGGCGCCGACCGCCCGGCTCACCCGGCGCGCGGACGGTTTCGCCGCGACGACGTACCGATCGCCCATACCGGACCGACGGCCCTCGATGCGAAAAGCTTTCGTTCCGTTCGACCGATTGAGAAACGATGACACACGAGGCGACGGTCCGCGGCCTCGGGATCAGCGTCGACGGCGAGGAGGGCACGCCCGCCGTCGTTCTCGCCGCCGACGATCGGGCGATCCCGATCTTCATCAGCGCCGACCAGGCGAAATCGATCTCGCACGCCATCGAGGGGAAACCGTTCGACCGCCCGCTGACCCACGATCTGTTCGTCGAGATGCTCACCGAGTTCGGCGGCGCGATCGATCGGGTTCGAATCGACGGGCTCTCGGAGAACACCTTCCTGGCGAAGATCGACGCAGAACGGTACGTCGGTGGCGAGCGATCGGCGGTCACCTTCGACGCCCGCCCGAGCGACGCGATCGCGCTGGCGCTCAGAGTCGAGTGTCCGATCCTCGTCGACGACGCCGTCCTAGAGGAGGCCGGTCGGCCGCCGGACGCCTTCGATTTCCAGTAGCTACCGATAAGCCTCGACCGACGCCGCCTTTCCACGCTGTATCGCGACCCACGCGTCGTCCGTCGTCACGTCCGCGATGATGAACGCCGACTCGCCGTCACAGTAGTCGTAGGCTCCCTGCACCCGTCCGTCCTTCTTCCCCACCGCGCCGTCGTGACGGTCCTCTCTCATACGTCGAGCGAGACGTCGCTCACTGAATACTCTTTCGAACATATCGTGAAATGTATCGGAGAATGCGCCGGGTTTTTCCTCGAACATCGTTCAAAAAACGAACGAAATAGTATATTTTGTTAGAATATCCCGACGAGATCGAAATATCAACGTTCGTCGTACCGGTCGCCGGCGGATTCGAACTCGAACTCCGCCCGCTCTTTCGAGCGCCGTCCCTCCGCCGTCGCCAACGCGTCCGGGTCGGGGCGGGCGTCGTCGTCGATCCGGGCCCACGATCCGTGAACTTTGGCGTGACACCACCGACAGAGCCAGACGGTGATCTCGTGGGGCAGTTCCTTCCGTCCGTCGTCGGCGTACTCGAGGTGGTGTTCCTCGAGCAGTGGCCGGGCGTTTTCATTCGCGAGGCGTCGCTCTTCGAGCCCACACCGACGGCACGCCCCCGAGCGCTGTCTGTCACGGAAATGCGGACAGTCGGCCCACTCCCATTCGCCGTCGGGGTCGGCCGCAGGACAGCGGAGGTCGTCCTCGTGGCGCTTTCGGGCGAACTCCGGGTCGTGTCGGCCGTGTTCGGCCGCGTACCGACACCGGCCGTCGTCGGTGAGGTGATCACACCGCTCGACGACGGCGTAGGGGTCCTCGACCCCGACCGAGGTCCCCTGTGGCGTTTTTTCCATATTTCACTGAACTGTTACTGCCCGATCAGTGTCAAGGTTCGGGGGCACTTTTGTACTGTCCGCTCTCAGTACGGTCGTGCGCGTCGTCCACGATGCCGGCGGGTCCGAACAGGTCCTCGCCAGTGACGTAGAGATCGCCGACGGGCTCGTCTCACAGGGGCTCGGACTCATGTTTCGGCGCTCGGTGCCCGATGAGTACGCGCTCGTCTTTCCCTTTTCGGGCGCCTCGAAGCGGGGACTTCACATGGTGTTCGTGCCATTCGATATCGATGCTCTCTGGCTGGTCGAGGGTGAGGTTCGGGCGAAAAAGCGGCTGTCGGCGTGGACCGGCTACGGGCGAGCCGAGGCCGACACGGTGATCGAACTCCCCGCCGGAGCGGCCTCGGACGTTTCTGTCGGTGGTTCGATCCGTCTGGAGGGGACGTGACGATACGGTCGATCGGGACACCGATCACGGTAGCCGGTTTTTGCGACTTACCTGACGATCGATACCGGCACCGTCGCGTTGTCGACGACCGTCTTCGCGACGCTTCCGACGACCCGTTCGCGTTCCTTCGAGAGGCCACGATGTCCCACGTGGATCCGGCTGGCGCCGGTTTCCCGCGCGTGGTCCGTGATCGCCTCGGGAGGATTACCGCTCAACACCTCGGGAGGATTACCGCTCAACAGCTCCGTGCGTATTTCGATGTCGGCGTCGTGTTCATCGACGACTGCGCCGGCGTTTTTCCGGCCGTTCTCGAGTATCTGTCGCCCCTGCTCTATCGCTCTATCGCCGCCCGAAAGGACGATCTCCCCTTCGATCAGCTCCGCTTCCGGGGCCAACACGTGAACGATCTCCAGCGGAACGCTCCACACGCTCGCATCGCTCGCGGCGTGTTCGACCGCGAGATCGCTGACATCCGACCCGTCCGTCGCGACGATGTATCTCATGTCGTTCGAGCCTCCAATAGTCGAACGGACGGCGCGTTAGTGTTTAAAAGACAGCTCTCGTCAATTAAGGGCGTCCCGAGACCGGTTCCGCCATACTCCCTGAACCCGTCGTCGCCGCCCGTTTCAGACCCTTTTTAGCCCCACGCCCGATACGGATACCTAATGACCCGGATCGTCGTGGTAGATCTCCACGGACAGTTCACCCACCTCGAACAGCGAGCGTTGCGGGATCTCGGCATCGACAACGACATAATCGACAACGACACGCCACCCGAATCGGTCGACGCCGACGGGATCGTCCTCTCCGGCGGTCCCGACATGGACCGGATCGGTCGCGCGCCGGAGTACCTCGACCTCGACGTTCCCGTTCTCGGGATCTGTCTCGGGATGCAGCTCATCGCCGCCGAACTGGACGGCGAGGTCGGCTCCGGCGACTACGGCGGCTACGCCGACGTCACCGTCGACATCGTGGACGAAGCCGACCCGCTCGTCGGTTCGCTCGCCCCCGACACGCGGGTGTGGGCCAGCCACGCCGACGAGGTCAAGACGGTTCCGGAGGGGTTCGTCCGGACGGCTGAAAGCGACATCTGCGACGTCGAAGCGATGAGCGACACCGACCGGGACCTCTACGGCGTCCAGTGGCATCCAGAGGTCGCCCACACCGAGGAGGGCGAGGCCGTCTTCGAGAACTTCCTCGAAATCTGCGAGCGCCACGGATGAGCCCAGCAGTTTCGAGGCGGAGCCCCCGGCTTCAACTGATCTCGTAGCCTTCCTGCCGGAGGAGCACGATCATCGTCACGCCCGAGATGAGAACGAGCAAGAGCGCGGGAACCGCGGCGTAACGGTAGGCGAGCGCCCCGTTGGCCTGCCAGACCTTGATCACGAGCGTGTCCATCCCGATCGGCTGCAGCATGAGCGTCAGCGGCAGCTCTTTCATCGTCGTCAAAAAGACGAGGACGGCGCCGGCGACCACCCCGGGCATGATCATCGGTAGCGTCACGCGGCGGAACGTCTCGAGCCGGCCGACGTTGAGCGTTCGCGCCGCCTCGATGGTGCTGTCCTCGATCTGGAGGACGGACGATCGGACCGTCCCGACCGCCTGCGGGAGGAACCTGACGACGTAGCCGAAGACGAGCAGCGCCACGCCCTCCCGGTAAAACGAGGGAAACGTCCGGGTGCCGAGAAACACCAGCGCGAGCCCGATGACGACGCCCGGAACGGCGAACCCGACGTACGTTGCCCGCTCTAAGACCCGCGACGTCAGCGAGTTCGTCCGACCCGAGTAGTACGCGACCGGCAGCGCGAACAGACACGCGAGCAGCGCCGCCAGCGCGGCGAGATACACCGAATTGAGCGCGACCTCCGGTTGGAACTCCAGGGCCGGGATCCGATCGCCCTCGCTGCGGAGCATCCAGTTGGCGAAGATCGCCACGGGGACGACGAGCGTGAGAAACCCCAAAAGCGAGACGAACCCCATCGCGGGCCACTTCCAGCGGCCGAGCCGAATGACGCTGCCGCTACCGCCACCGCCGCTCGTGTCCTGGTCCCGCCCGATGCCGGCTTCGATCACGAGGATGACGGCGACGATCGCGACCAACTGCAACGCGAGCAACGCGGCGTACTCGACGGCGAACCCGCTGAACTCCCCGTAGATCCGGCTCGTGAACACGCTGGCTTGCATGAACGCCGGGGTACCGAAATCCGATATCGCATACAGCGCCGCGAGTAACGCCCCGGCGGCGATCCCCGGTCTGATGATCGGGAACGTAACGCGCCGGAACGACCGTAACGGCCCGTAGTTGAGCGTTCGCGCGGCGTCGACGAGCGAGCTGTCCATCGAGATCAGCGCCGCCCGGGTGGTCAAAAAGACGTAGGGGTACGTGTACAGCGTGATGATGAACACCGATCCCGGAACCCCGTGGATACGGGGGAGCGTCACGCCGAACAGCGAGTCGACCTCGCCGCCGGATCCGAACATCGAGACGAACGCGATCGCGCCGATGTAGCTCGGGATCACGAGCGGGAGCGCGGCCACGATCGTCCAGAAACGCGGGTACGGGAGATCAGTCCGGGTCGTCAGTACGGCGAGCGGGACGCCGAGCAGTATCGAAAACAGCGTCACGGACAACATCAACACGACGCTGTTCGCCGTGATCAATGCGGTCTGCGTGGAGAACATCAGATCGTACGCCCGCGCGGGTTCGACCGCTCCCGCCTGCCAGAACAGCCAAAACATCGGCGAGACGATGAGAGCGGCGAGGACCGCGCTGAGCAGACCCAGGGCCACCCTCCAGGGGTCGACTCGATCTCGGATCGCCTCCGAGAGCCGCGAGGTATCAACGGACGCTATATTCCACTTCATGCGTGTCGGCGATGGTCGCTGTCACGTGATAGCCGCGGCAACGTATATACAAGACACGCTCTCGGCTCGAACGGATCCGAGGTGACACACGGTGATGGCGCCGGAATTTCGACTAAACCGGGAGCATACCCTCCTCTTCGAGGAGGTCACGGGCGCCCTGCAGCTCCATATCGAAGCTGGTGAGATCGAACGACGGTGAGTCGAGTTCGTCGGGACCGGGGAGCGGACCGACGTAGTCGACGCCCTCGACGACGGGGAACTCACCGTTGTCGTCCATCATGAACTCCTGTCCTTCGACAGCGACGAGGTGACGGGTGAACTCGGCGACGAGCTCCGGATCGTCGACGTCGTTCGTGACAGCGACGCCCGCGACGCTGAACAGTGAGCCGGCGTCGCCTTCGGTGAACGTCACGCGGATCGGCGAATCCGGATCCTCGTTGACGAGTCGGGCGGCGTAGTAGCTGTTGCCGAGCGCGACGATCGGATCGTCGTCGCCGCCGCGTTCGACGGCCGCAGCCTGATCGCTGCCGCCGGTGAACAGCTGTGGGTCCTGACTCATGAAGTCACGCACCCACTGGCGGGTGTCGTTTTCACCTTCGAGTTCGACCATCGCCTGAATGAAACCGCGGAACGTCCCCGAGTTCGGTCGGGTCGAAACAATGCCTTCGAAACGGTCGTCGGTTGCGTACGATCGGATGTCCGTCGGCAGCTCGTCCCAGCTGTCGAACGGCGTCTCGTCGAGGCGGTCCTCGTTGTACTGGATCGCTCGGACCCGGCCGCTGACACCGGTCCAGAGGCCATCGGGATGACGCCAACTCGATGGAACGGTGTCGACGACGTCGACCGGGAGCGCCTGCGTGAGTCCCTCGTCGGTGACCGCCCCGAGCGCGCCGGGGTCCTGTGAATAGAACACGTCCGCCGGGGTTGCCCCGCCCTCCTGAATCAGCTGGTTGACCTGCACGTCGTTGTCGTCGTAATCGCGGTTGATCGTGAGCCCGTCGTACTCGTTTTCGAGCGCCTCGAACACCAGATCGATCTGGTCCGGGGTCCGGCCGGAGTAGAGCGTGATCTCCCCTTCGAGATCGCCCAACTCGTCCCAGGAGACACCGCTCGAACTGACCGGCTGCCCGAGGGGATCGGCGTCCGCGACCGTTCCGGGTCCGGAGTCGCCGTTGACATTGCCGTTGCCGTTGCCGTTACCGTTCCCATTGCCGTTCTCCCCGTTCCCGGTACAGCCGGCGAGCCCGACCGCGGCGGCCGCCGCGGCCCCCGTAGTCACGAGAAACGGTCGACGTCGGACGGTTCTTACCTCCTCTCTCGTTTGGGTGTTCTCTTCGACCATACTGTTTTAGGTTAACCTAAAGAACTTAAACCCGTCGAATTTTAGGCGGGCCTAAACAGATTCGATCTCCCATCGGTTCGGGGCAGATTTAAGTCGACGGCGGCATCCGTCCCGGACGGCCGGAGGAACGGCCGTTCGCCTGGATACCGAGGTCATCGCGCCGTCAGAACAGTATCGATCCGTACGGATGAGATGTCCCACTACCGGCGTATCGCCCTCGTTCAGTCGGTTCCCGTCACCCCTCTCGGGAGCCGTAGTGTTTGACACAGACGTCCAGCGACGGGATCGTCCAGTTCGAACACCGGTCGCCCTGTTTCGTCGCCGCGACACACCGGTTCCGATCGTCCGGCTTTTGCGGTCTATCCGTCCGCGCTTTCCGTGTCTTCGGGCACATGGTCAGGACGTTCGTCCTCACGCCCTTCGGTACCTTCGCTTGAATATGGTCCGATTAAAACCCGACTCCCCGCCGGCCCGTCGTCGATGTCCGTGATATCCCTGCGAAGGACCGAAATACAGCGTCGAAAGGCGAGCCCGGAAACGTGTCCGGTTGGCTACGATATCCGCGCCACCCCGGCCGTTCAATCCCCCGCCGCGGACTCGGTCGCTCCGCCGCCGTCGACGTCAGCCCGGAACAGTTCCTCGACGAGCTTCGACTCGACCGCAGTGAGCCGCTGGGAGACGGCCGATCGCGAGACATCGAGGCGGTCGGCCAGATCCGAGAGATCCGATTCCCGCGGCGTCTCGTAATACCCGCCCCGAACGGCCGCCCGAACCGCCTCACGCTGTTTGTCGGTGATCCCGTCGGCGTCCAACTCGAGCATCCGCTGGCCCGTGTCGACCGCCGAACTGGCGATACGCTTCAGCCGGACCGACGCGCCGCGTTCGCGGAGTGTGGCGACCACCCCCGAGAGCTCCTCGCGATCCGGGACGGCGACGGTGATCGACAGCGTCCTTCCCTCGAACCCCTCGATCGAGGCGAGACAGTCGTGTTCGCTGAAAACCGGACAGACGCAGTGATCCGTCACGTTCCCCTCCAGCAAGCGCGGATTCGAGGCGCTGTCGGCGGTCGCTTCGGCTTTACACTGGCTGTCGTCACAGGCCTCGCCCGGACGAAGCGTCTCGTGCATCGTGACCGTCCCCCGTTCGCCCGACCCCAACACGGCACAGCCGGCTTCCGGAGCCGGAGTCACGGCGAGTTGAACGCGGAGATGGGAATCCCGGGAGCTCGATTCGGAGTGGGACATGTAGTCGTCTGTTCGCACGTACCGGCTGTGTATATAAAGAATCGGGAGGCGGATCCCACTGCGTGGGACGCGGCTGCGGATACGGCATCGCCCGTCGTGGGGCCCCCTCCGGGATATCCAGCGGACGGAACGGGTCCGACTCGCCTCGTCTTATCGACGAAAATCGACCGTCGTCGCGTTCTCGATCTCGATTTCGATCCCCTCGACCGTCCGTCGGTACTCGGTCGCGGTGCCGGTATCGCTTGCCGTCCCGGTCGTCGGGACCAAGAGGTCCGCCTCGATCAATCGCTTGGCCTTCCGATAGGCGGTCGATCGCGGGAGCTCGCAGTCGTTCGCCAGCTCGGGGATCGTTTTCGGCGTTTCCGATCGGTGAAACAGCGCTCGCGTGTCGTCGTCGGCGAGCAACTCGAGTACCTCCTTTTTTTCCCCCGCCGGTTCCGTAGACAGTGTGACGGGTTCCTCGACCTCGTAGCTCATACCCGAACGTCTCTTTCGAAACACCAAACGCTCGTCTCACCAGTATACAGCTATTTAAAAATGACGAGTATAGTGGGTAGCATCAACTTTCCCGCCGGTTTTCGTCCGGAGGCCGGTACCGAAAAACCAAATACGATCGCCGAGTCATCACGGCCGAGGCCCTCCATGATACGCGTATTTCTCGAGTGGCTCGAGTCGAAGCCGTTCGAACGACAGGTTCTGATACTCGCCGTGACGCTGGATCCGATCGGCTTCGCCGCCGGCTATCTGATCGCTCCCGAGTTCGGCGTCGATCCGCTCGTGGGCGGGATATACGGTCTCGTCGCCGCGAGCCTCCCGATCTCGCTTTGGCTGATGCGGCACACGGAGTGATCATCTCCCCCGAAAAGGGCGGGCTCATTCGACCCGGGCGAGCGGACGGACGAGCGGCGCGACCCGCGTCTCGATGGCGAACCAGAAGACGATCACCGAGGGCAACACGAGCACCGACGCGAGATACGCGTAGAGAACGCCCAGCGCCAACAACAGCCCGAACTCCGCGATCAGCGGGATGACCGCGATATACAGCACGCCGAGCCCACAGACAGTCGTCAACATGCTGCCGGTCAACGCCCCGCCGGTCCCCTGGGCGGTTACCCGGAGCGCCTCGTGGACCCCCCTGCCGGCCTCGTACTCGTCGACGAACCGATGCATGTAATGGACGGTGTAGTCGACCCCGAGCCCGATCGAAACCGACAGTATCGGCGCGTTGAACGGCGTCAGCGGGACGCCAAAGTACCGCATCGACCCCGCGAGCGCGCCCACGGTGATCAACACCGGAACGAGGTTGATGAGTCCGTAGACGGCCCGTCCCTCGAGCCACCAGTACGAGACCATCAGGAACGTCGCCGTGAGCAGGAAGGCCACGACGAGGCTGTTGATCGCCGACTGCGTGATCCGGTCGATGACGACCTGGTTGACGACGAGGCTCCCGGTCGGGACCGCGTCCAGACGCATCCCGTCGGCGACCTCCCTCGCCGCGTGCGTCGCGTCGGTCTGATCGGCGTCCACGTCGAGTTCGTACTGGATCCGGGTCGCGCTGCGGTCGTCCGTCAGCGAGTTCCGAGCCCGGTCACCGGCCGAGGAGGCCAAAAGCTCCTCGTAGACCGCGTCGACGTTTCTGTCCGGGACCCCGTCGCCGGTCGAGTCGTACCGCCTGACGGTTCGGGCGAACTCCGGATCGGCCTCTGCCTGTGACTCCATGACGCCGACGATGCTCGTCGCGTCGGCGCGGCGGTCTTCGCTTTCGAACGCCTCCGGCGGGTCGTCGAGCGCCCGATCGATGTCCGC
>CAZWZX010000008.1:27869-28683 GCA_964638655.1 uncultured Natronomonas sp. | reverse complement strand
AGTGGTTCCGAACATAGCTCTACAGTCGGACGTTGTCTTGATCAGTATCGACCGGATCAGGCGCAATCAGAACCGTCGTGGTCTGGGAGCCATCGGCCGTAGTCAGCACGACCTCGACGCGGTCACCCTCGTCGAGATCAATGGTATCGATGGTGACATCCTGGAAGTCGCCGGAGTCATCGAGGCTATCACCCTCGTCCACACTGGCGAAATCCTCCAGCGTGCCCGAGTCTGTCGCGTCACCAGTGATCTCGTATCTGACACTGTCCAACGCAACTGGTTCCGAGCCGGGCGCCAGCTGCAGCGTCAGGGTTGGTTCGCCAGCGTCCCCGTCGATACCACCGGCATCAGCCGACGCGGATACGATCTGTAGCCCGTTCGCGACTTGGTCTGTACTTTCTTCGCCCGTTGCCTCTGCCTGACTCTGAAGGAACCCGGCCGTGTTGATCAACACTCCGGCGGCGATCGCAGCCACCAACACGAGTGCGATGAACACGATGAGGGTGCCGATCCCCACCTGACCGCGTTCCTGCGTTTTGTCTGTGTCGAACATGCGTTCTATTGCACGCCCGCCGACCCCCCTGTCGCACCGCCGTGGGGATTCGCCTCGGACGTTACCGGGTAGTACACGTCTACCCCTACTAAAGGCGAGAAGCGAATCCCGGGCCGTATCCGGTCCCGAATTGGCGAGTAATACGGCCGAAGGGTATATATACGAGATTTCGGGGAGCGCCGTCCTTCGCGCGTGGGGGAATTACCAAGGATCTGCTGACGCCGACCGTCGAAACGCATCCACTCATTTCGTCGACGATTG
>CAZWZX010000008.1:0-27859 GCA_964638655.1 uncultured Natronomonas sp. | reverse complement strand
GCCGAAGGGTATAACTACGAGATTTCGGAAACCGCCGCACATCTCGCGTGTGAGAATCACAATCCGCTGACGCCAACCGTGGAAACGCATCCACTCGTCCCGTCTACGATTGGACATTGTCACGTCCACACACGGTCTGACCGGACGTTCGAAGCCCTTATACCCGCTCGGGGGTTCCGGATACATGTAATGGCAGACGGCAAGGTTGACTTCTTCAACGACACAGGCGGTTACGGCTTTATCGACACTGAGGACTCCGACGAGGACGTGTTCTTCCACATGGAAGACGTCGGCGGCGAGGATCTCACGGAAGGAACGGAAATCGAGTTCGAGATCGAGGACGCCCCCAAAGGGCCCCGCGCGAAGAACGTCGTCCGACTGTAATCGGACGCTTCGCGGTCCCGACCCGAACAGTAGATGAACGTATTTCGGTTTTTGTTTTCACGCCCTCGAGCGGCCGCTTTGGGCTTCGATTTATATGCGATCGAGCTGTCGAGGATCTGCAGTTATAAGAATACGGGTAGTCGAAACTTTCCCTTTTTAAAATCGACGCTCGAACGGCCGAGCCGTCGGCTCTCCGGTGTTTGCTGACGTCGAAAGGGCGTCGGTTCAGTCGATGTGGCCTTCGCGGCGCAGCTGTTCGGCGTCCTGGCTGTCGTAGCGCCACTCGATGTTGGCCTTCTCGTCCTGCCAGTCCCAGGGTTCGACGAGGACGGTGTCGCCCTCGTTGATCCAGACCCGGTATTTCATGCGGCCGGGGATCCGGCCCATCCGGCTTTTGCCGTCCTCGCACTGTACTCGCACGTGGTTGCCGCCGTCGTGTTGTGTCACCACGGCGAACAGCTCGTCGTCGTTGGGCATTCGAAGGTTCCGACGCCCTGTTTCTTCACTCACACCGTATCTACGCACCGGAAGCGGTAAAAAGATGCGGGAGACGTGTCATCTTATCCCACCCGTCTCCCGCGGTTCGTCCGTCGGTGATCGACCGCCCCTCCGATCCGGACCGACCCCTGACAGAGAGACACAGCCACCCACGCTCCGTTTAATAACCCTTTAGCGGTTCGTTCGACTTCCCTACTGTAATGAGCTATACGATCGGACTCGTCGGCAAACCCTCCGTCGGCAAGTCCACCTTTTTCAACGCCGCGACGATGAACGACGTCCCCGAGGGGGCTTACCCGTTCACGACGATCGACCCGACCGTCGGCGAGGCCTACGTCAGAGTCGACTGTGCGGCCCCGGAATTCGGCCACACCTGCACGCCGAACCACGGCTACTGCGCCGACGGCGTCCGCTTCGTCCCGGCGAAACTCGTCGACGTCGCCGGGCTCGTCCCCGGCGCCCACGAGGGGAAGGGCCTCGGCAACCAGTTCCTGACCGATCTCAACGAGGCCGACGTGTTGATTCACGTGGTCGATTTCACCGGAGAGACCGATCTGGAGGGCGAACCGACCGAGGGACACGACCCCCGCGACGACATCGACTTCCTCGAGAACGAACTCGACATGTGGTATCTCGACATCCTCGAGAAGGGGATCGAACGCCACCGGTCGGGGTACGACGGCGACGAGCGGGCGATCGAGGCCGATCTGGCCGAACAGATGTCCGCCTTCGGGATCAAAGAGGAGGCGTTAAAACAGGTGATCCTCGCGCTCGATCTCGAACTCGATCCCGACGGATGGGACGCCGACGACCGGGAACGACTCGCCCGCGAGATCCGGATCCGGACGAAACCGATGGTGATCGCGGCGAACAAAGCCGACACCGAGGCGGCCCGAGAGAACTACGAGGCGATCACCGCCGATCCGGACTACGAGCACCTGACGATCGTCCCGGTTTCGGCCCACGCGGAGAAGGCACTCAAGAACGGCCACGAGGCGGGCGTGCTCGAGTATCGGCCGGGCGACGACGATTTTGAGGTGACCGCCGACCTCCCCGAGGAGAAACGCGGGGGGCTCGAACGGATCCGGGGGTTCCTCGAAGCCTTCGGCGAAACCGGCGTCCAGCGCGCGATCGAGACGGCCCTCTTCGAGGAGTTGGGCGCCGTCGCGGTCTTTCCGGGCACCGGGAAGCCTCAGGACGACGGCACGTTCCTGCAGGACTGTTTCGTCTTCCCCGGCGGCTCGAGCGCCGAGGAGTTCGCGTACTTTCTGCACACCGACATCGGCGAGGGCTTTCTCCACGCCCACGACGTCCGGTCGGGGCGACAGATCGGCGCCGACACCGAACTCGAGCACCGCGACGTGATCGAGATCACGACGACGAACTGAGTCCGGGTGTTCGCCGCGTTCCGGAAAGCCGGCGGGCGCTTCCGGGCGCGAAAGCCCCAATAGCGGCCGGCCCTTCTTTGGGGTATGTCACGCTCCCTCCCCGAGCCGCCGGAGGCCGGACTGATAAACGCCCTCCGGTTCGGAACCGACACGGTTCGGTTTCTCGAGGGAATGCAGGCTCGCTACGAGGACGGCACGGCCATCCAGATACCCGGTCGGCCGCCGCTCGTCATCCTGACCGGTCCGGAAACCGTCGCCGAGGCGCTGGAGCGCCCCGAGGATTTCCCCCGAATACCCGCCCAGGACGCCGTCGCCATGATCGCCGAAAACGGGCTGGTACAGAGCGAGGGGGAACTCTGGGAACAGCAGCGCTCGATCATGGCGCCGGCCTTCGGCGGCCGACAGGTCACCGCGTACGCGAACACGACCGGAGAGCGGACCCACGACCGGGCGGGACGCTGGGCCGAGGCGGGCGTCCAACGGACGGATCTCCACCGGGAAATGACCTCGCTGACCGTCCGCGTCGCCTCCGAGATCCTCCTCGGGGAGGACATCGGGGAAAAACGGGCCGACCAGTTCCACGAGTGGATGCGAATCGCCGGCGAGGAGTTCGAGTTCGGCCTCGAGACCGTGCTCCCGGAGTGGGTTCCGACCCGGACCTCGCCGGCGTTCCGCGACGCGGCCGAGGGGATCAGAGAGCTGAGCGAGGAACTCATCGAGCGTCGCCGGGCCGCCCTCGACGCCGGCGTGGAGCCCGACGCCCCCGATATGCTCACGATGTTGCTCCGAGCCGAGGAGAACCCCGACGTCGAGTTCCCCGAAAACCAGATCCGCGACGAGGTCGCCACCTTCCTCATCGCCGGACACGAGACAACGGCTTTGAGTCTGACGTACACCCTGAGCCTGCTGTCGTGGCATCCCGAGGCGCGCGAGCGCGTCAGAGCGGAAGCCGCCGACGCCCTCGGTGATGGGCCGCCGACACACGACGACCTCCCGAACCTCCAGTACACGAAACGCGCCTACCGCGAGGCGCTTCGGCTGTACCCGCCCGCGTGGGCCGTTTTCAGACGCGCGAACGGGACCGTCGAACTCGGCGAGTACGCCATCGAGGACGGCGCGGCGATCATCATGCCGCTTTGGACGATCCAGCGTGACGGCCGATACTTCGAGGACCCCGAAACGTTCGACCCCGATCGCTGGGAGCGTCGCGATCCGAACAGCGTCCCGGCCTATCGACCCTTCTCGAGCGGTCCACACGCCTGTATCGGACAGGGGTTCGCGCTGGCCGGGGCGACGCTCGTGTTGGCCCGCCTCGTGCGCGATTTCGATATCGACGTTCCCGAGACGGCCTTGGACGATCTCCGGTTGACACCGACGCTTCGTCCCGCCGACGGCGTCCCGGCGACGATCACGCCCCTCGACTGCCACCGATGAAAACCCGTTCAGATCTGAAAGGGACGTGGCGATGAACGTCCCGGGCCGGTCCTCGTTCCGAGCGTTCCGTGATCGACTGATCGTCGATATCGGCTCGATCGGGCCTCCCGAATCAGTGCTCGTCTAAAAGCGCCTCGTCGCCGTACTCCTCGCGGAGCCGGTTGAGGTACTCGCGCTGTTGTTCGACTCGATCGGGGAGTTCCGCGTACGCGTAGTCGAACATGTTGTCGGGGTCCGGCTCGATGTCGGTCCCGCGATCGATCGCCTCGGCGACGGTCTCGGTGACGTCGGTTTCGATCGCGTCGATCGCCTCGTCGTCGAGGGTTCCCCGCTCTCTGAGATACGTCTCGAGCCGCGGGATCGGGTCCCACCGCTTCCAGCTTTCGACCTCCTCGTCGTCGCGGTAGACCGTGGGATCGTCGGCGGTCGTGTGGGCGCCGAACCGGTACTGGACCGCCTCGATGAGCGTCGGCCGACCCGCCCGTCCGGCCGTCCCATCCGGCGGTTCCGCGTCCGGGTCTTTCGCCCGTTCGACCGCCTCGGTGACGACCTCGAAGGTCGCGAGCGGATCCATCCCGTCGACTCTGACGCCCGGAAAGCCGTAGGCGTCGGCCTTCTCGGCGAACGTTCGACTCGCCGTCTGTTCGTCGGCCGGGACGGAGATCGCCCACTGATTGTTGTTGCACAGCAACACCGCCGGTACGTCGAAGACGCCCGCGAAGTTCGCCCCCTCGTGGAAGTCCCCCTCGCTCGTCGCGCCGTCGCCGAAGTGACAGACGACCGCGTTCCCGTCGCCCCGTAGCTTCGAGGCCCAGGCCATCCCGACCGCGTGTGGGATGTGCGAGCCGATCCCGATGTTCAGCGGCGCGATGTTGTGCTCGGTCAACTCGGCGTTGCCCTCCTCGTAGCCCATCCAGTAGCTGACGTACTCCGCGAGTCCCCCCCGATCGATGACCGAGCCGTGTTCGCGGTACTGATAGAGGATCCAATCGTCGTCGGAAAGCGCGTACATCGATCCGAACTGCGATCCCTCCTGTCCGGCCGAGGAGGCGTAGGTTCCCAGTCGCCCCTGCCTTTGGAGGCTTATCATCCGCCGGTCGAAATGCCTGGAGAGCCGCATGTCGCGGTACATCTCCAGCATTCGCTCGTCCGACAGCGGCGGTTCGTAGCCCCGCTCGAGCGGACGGCCGTCCGAATCCAGCCGCCGGTGTACGTCCGCGTCCTCGAACTCCATACCGACTCCCCGAACGCCGGGACTATAGCTTTGGGGCTCTCCCGACCGACACGGGACGTCGAAGCGCTACGCATAAGTGGCCGCACGACCCACGTACGGCTATCGGATCGGAGATCATGAAGGATTACATCATCGACGAGGAACAGCATCTCTCGCCGATCGTCGTCGGAACGACGGTCGTACTGATCGGCATCTTCGCGATCGGTTTCCTCTATCAGCTCGTCTCGATGCTCGTTTGAGACCGAGTCACCCCCACACTCCGAACGCCGGGACTTTTACTGTGTGCCGCCGTGACGCCAGTATGACCCTTCGATCGGGCTCGAAGCGACGACTCGTCGGACTCTGCGTCGTGGCGCTTTCGGCCACCCTCCTCGTTCACGCGCTCTTGTTCTCCCGGTATCTCCCGGACTCGTTCACGCGTGCGCTTCCCTTCCTCGCGCTCGGCTGGGGCAGCTACCTCCTCTTGTTCTATTCGCTCGGCCGACTGCGACCGTCGTCCGACGGGATGCCGAACATGCGGACGACCGATCTCGGACTCGCGCTGTTCCTTTTCGCCATCGTCGTGAGCGGCCTTCTCGACACCGCCGGTCTGACGTTCGAGGGCGCCCCCTCGGCGCATCTACTCCCGGCTGTCGGGGTCTATCTCGGACTCGCACTCGCCGGGTGGGGGTTCGGGACCCGAACACGGACGGTCAACCGGATCGCCGCCGAGATCGAGTGAGATCAGTCCCGTTCGCCGCGAACAAGCACGTCGATGTCTACCGTTCGTGTGACGTGTTCCGTGACGCTACCGAGCATGAGCCGTTCGACCCCGCCACGCCCACGGCTTCCCATCACGACGAGGTCCGCCCCGACGGAGTCCGCGTAGTCGACGATCTCCGTTTTAGCGGAGCCGGTCGGCGTCGCCGTCGTGATGTCGACCCCCTCGGGGGCCGTCTCGACCGCTTTCTCGAGTAGCGTCTCCGCGCGCGCCCCGATCACCGCCTCCGCGTCTTCACTTTCTCCGGGGAGCTGGTACCCCCCGAGCGGTCCGGTATCGACCACGCAGATGACGTGTACCGACGACTCGTGGTGCGTGGCGATCTCGAAGGCCCGCTCTGCCGCTCTGTCGGCGTGGTCGCTTCCGTCGATCGGAACGACGATCGTCTCGAACATGCGTTCCATCCTCGAACGCCGGTAATATAAACGCCACAGGCCGGCCCCCACCCGGTTCGACCCGGAGTTATAAAACGGCGATCGCGATCATGAGGAGGTTCCAGACGGTTACGATCGCACCGACGAGCGCCAGCGCGAACGGAACCGCGATCCGCCCCGGCGTTGTGAGCACCCGCCAGAGCAAGTAGAATCCGGGGAAAACGATCGCCTTGATCCCGGGAAGCGCGGGTCGCCCGTACGACTCGATGAGCGGCCGTGCGATCGGCCCGGCTTCGGCGATGCCGCCCACGGAGAGGCCGAGAAACGTCGTCACCGTATCGCCGACCCCATAAAAGAGGATCGCGGCGATCCAGAGTTCTCGATCCCTGTCGCCCAATACCGGGACGGTTCCCTCCTCGCTCACACTTGGGTTCTGAACTCAGGGGATCATAACTGCAACGCCGGCGAAGGCGACGATCGAGACCAGCAACGAGACCAGCAGAAAGTCGGCCGTCGGGGAGATGTACGCCTCCCGAGTCGGCTCGTCTGCCGCGGATTTGATCGTATACGGTTTGTCGGTCGCCATACCGACCCTACAGCGCACCCCCATTTCAACGCCGGATCGGTTTCGAGCGATGAGTCCGGTCCGGGGGGAAACGCCTATGATTTCTCGATCCGAAGTGAAGTCGTGACAGATTCACGGGACCTGCGCCGACCGAGACACGCGATCCCGCCGCAGTCCGACGCTATCCGACGCGAACTCGAACGGGGCGACAGGGAGCTGCTCCACTGTCTGAACTGTGGCCGACAGCTCGCCGCGCTCCGACACGGGGACCGCTGTCTGTTCTGTGGGTCGAACGCGACCGTCGTCGAAGCCTGGCCGTAATCCGGACCGACCGCTTCGAGCGGTCTCCGTCCGTCCCCATCCCGTTTGAGACGGTCCGTTTCAAGTGGGTGGCCCTCCGAGAGGCCTGTATGTACGATACGATACTTCTCCCGACCGACGGTGATGAGGGTGCGACCGAGGCGCTCGAGCACGCTCTCAGTGCCGCGGACGCGTACGGGGCCGATCTACATATCGTCTCGGTGGTCGACCGTCGCGTCATCCTCGCCGCCGACGCCGAGGACAAAGCGGACGTCCGAGCTGAACTGGCCGCCGAGGCCGCTACCGCGGTCGAAGAACTCGCGACCCGTGCGAAGGACGCAGGCGTCACTGCCACGACGGCGACGCCCGAGGGGGTCCCGTACCGCGAGATCCTCTCGTACATTGACACCCAGCCGATCGACCTGCTCGTGATCGGCACACAGGGGCGGAAGGGGAAAGAAAAACGGCTCAACCTCGGGAGCACGACCGAGCGGATCGTCAAAAAAGCGGAAAAACCCGTTCTCGTTGTCGATATCGGCTGACGAGCTAGACGACTGCGTTTCTGAGCGTTCCGATTCCCTCGTAGTGGATCTCGATCTCGTCGCCGCGTTCGATCAGGCCGGGGTTGGCGGGGCTCCCGAAGCTGATGACGTCCCCCGGTTTGAGCGTGACACGATCGGAGAGAAACGAGACGATCTCCCGCGGCTTGATCAGCATGCTCTCGGTGTTGTCCTCCTGGCGACGCTCGCCGTTGATATCCGTCCACATCTCGATCCCGACGGGTTCGATGTCCGCGACGACGGGCCCGAGCGGTCCCGACGAATCGAACGATTTCCGCGCCGCCAGACACTCCTGATCGAGACAGTCGAGGTCGTTGAGGATCGTATAGCCTCGCACCACGTCGTCGACGTCGCTCTCCTCGACGTTTTTACATTCGCTGTCGATCACCGCGGCCAGTTCACCGGCGTACGTGACTTCCGAGGAGAAGTCGGGATACGGGATCGGCCGTTCCGGCGGATGAAGCGACACCGGCGGCTTGACGAAGAACGTCGGGTCGTCCGGCGTCTCATAGCCCATCTGGTCGATCGTCGCGTCGTAGTTCTTCCCGATACAGTAGAGGACGGAGGGGTCACACGGCGGAAGCAGTTCGTACTCCCCCGGCTCGTACACCCCGTCGTCGGTCCGAACCGTCCCGTCTTCGTACGTCCCTTCGAGGACCCCCGCCGCCGTCTCTATGCGTGCATGCTTCATACTACCACGGCGTGCGCCGCTGTCTTACATGTTTTCATCGTCGAAACCGGACGATCTTCGTCGGCTATTCGCGATCGATCACATCGAGGAGCGTTCCGAGTGAGACCGGGTCACAATCGGCGATCGAAAGCAGTTCTCGACTTTGTTTTCGTGCGGTCGGACCGTCGACACCGACTGTCGCCATTCCCTCGCGGAGCTTGCTTCGTGCGAGCGCTCGCTTCTCCGCGAGCGGCGCGCCGGCGAACCCGGACGGTCGATCGATCGTCGCTTCGACCGTACGTCCCGCCGCGGTCGTCACGACGATCCGGGCGCCGAACCGACGCTCGGCCGCTTCGAACGTTTCGGGCGGTGACCGCGACCGTCCGGACCGGAGCGCCGACGGGAGATGACGAGCCGTCGCTGTCGCCCCGAGCGTTCGTGCCGCCCGGACCGGGGCGAGACGGCCGCTCCCGCCGAGCGTTACGCCGCTTTGCCCGGTCGATCCGGCCGCCGCGACCGTCAGCTCCGGGTCGTGATGGATCCGCACTCGGTCCGCGACCCTTCGAACCCGATCCGTTCGCTCGTCTAACCGTTCAAGCGTCGGCCGTCCCTCGACGAGCGCGGTCCCAACGCCCTCCGAGACCGACCATCGGCCTATAGCCGATGAGCGGCTCTCGTCCCGATATCTTTTCAGACGCGCCTCCGCCGTAATCGAAGCCGCCGGAACGTACACGTCGACGCCCCGGATCGTCGTCCGTCCGCGATCGAACCGTCCGCGGGCCTCCGTGGCCGCTTCGATCGGGGCGGTGAAAAACACACTTCCCGGGGACTGTCTGACCGAGAGTGTAGACGTATGCCAGCGCTCGCCCAGACCGGACAGATACGCCGGCGACGGTCTATCACGGACCGAATCGAGGAGTCCGCCCTCGCCTTCGATCAGGTCGTCCCGCCCGGCGATCCCGTTCCGTGCACTGTCGATCGCGGCGATCCCGGTACGTATCGGATCGCTCACGTTCCAGACGCCCGTCTCGGAGCCGACCGCCGAGCGCTCGAGCGGTCGGGTGGGCTGTGAGAGCGCCGTCCCGAGCGCGTCGGCGAGCGTATCCGCTCCGACGTCCTCTATCACACCGCGTCCGACCGCCGCACCGGCCGCGTGAATCGAGGTGGTCCGTTCTTCGTCGAACGGACCGGTCGCGACCGCCGCACCGAGTCGCCCGGCGATCTCGTTTGCGGCGATCTGGGCGACGAGGGCTCGACGACCGCTCGCGTCGGTCGCCTCGGCGTACGCCAGCGGGACGAAGACGCTGCTGCGCCCGGTGGCTCCGCCGAGGATCAGGTCGTCGAAGTTCAGCGCCGATGCCAGCGCGGCGTTCCCGAACGCGGCTCTCTCGGGCGCCGTCGATCCGCCGCCCAGAAACGTCGCTCGACCGCCCCCGTCGATGTCACCGATCGTCCCTCCGATCCGGTGTCCGATCGGACGATCCGTCGTCCGGATCGCCGCCGCGACGCTATCCGTCAGCTGCGTCGTCGCGTTTCGTCTGACCGGTTTCGGGATATCCCGGTAGCTCAGCCCGCTCGCCCACCGGGCGGCCCGACAGAGAAACGGTTCGGACGGTGGCTTCCCGCCATCGACGAAGGGGAGGGCCCTCCGAAGCCGATCGGTTAGGTCCATCGTCCGTTGCTCGTCTGCCGGCGGTTTATGTGTTCGGCCCTCGCGGTCACTCCAGCGGACGCACGAGCTCCGGGCCGTCGTTCGCCGGACTGTTGACCGCTCTCGATACGGGGTAGCTGCGGAACCGATCCGAGGGCGCCGGCTCGAACGGGACGTCCTCGCCTTCGAGCCACGCCGTCTCCTCGCCGGGATCGAGGACGACGGCCATCCGGTGATGCAGCGGCTCAACGACTTCGTTGGGTTCCGTCGTCAGTATCGTGAACGTCTCTATCGATCGGCTCTCGGACGTCCCCGATCCGCCGTCGGCGAACTCCCCCAGACCGGTCTGTTTCGTCTTCGGCGTGAACCGTTCCCAGAGCCCGGCCATCGCGAACGGTCGGTCGTTTTCGAGACAGACCCGATACGGCCGTTTACCGTCCGCTTGTTTTGTCCACTCGTAGAACCCGTCGGCCGGCACGAGACACCGGCGGTTCTCGTAGGCGTCGGCGAACGCGGGCTTTTCGGCCGCGGTCTCCGATCGGGCGTTGATGTGACGCTCGCCCGTATCGTCGGCCCATCTCGGAACGAGTCCCCACTCGAGACGGCTGACTCGACCCCGATCAGCGTCGGTGATGACCGGCAGTCGCTGGCTCGGCGCGGCGTTGTACCGGGGTTCGAAATCGAACCCGAACGTCACGTCGAACCGCTCCTCGAGATCCGTCTGCGGTGTAAAGAGGCTGTATCTCCCGCACATACCCGGTTTACGATCCCGCGTTCGATATAGGTGGCGAACGTATCGTACACTTTTTGGGCGGTCGGGACGGTCTCACGCTCCGGACGGTGCCGGGAGCCGTGCGCCGGCGAGAATGAACAGACACCCGACGAGACCGACGACGCCGATCGTTACGAACGCCGGATCGTACGTGCCGAACGCTTCGAACGCGATCCCGACGGCGGGCGGGGCGAGCAACCCCGACGCACCGAACGAAACGGAGATCGCCGAGAAGGCGGTGTTCAAACCCCGGTCGCCGAACACGTCCGCGACGACCGGGCCGACGAGCCCACCGCAGCCGCCGTAGCCGACCCCGAAACAGGCGATAACCAACAGAAAGGCCGTCGCAGTCCCCGTGAAAACCAACGCGATCGTCGAAACGCTCATCAACAGCGCACAGGCGATGAACGTCCGCGTCAACCCGATGCCGTCCGAAAGGATCCCGACCACGACGCGTGAAACGGTCGTCGCGACCCCGATGACCGTGATCGCGAGCACGCCGACCGATCGACCCAGTCCGGCCTCGCTGGCGTAGAGCACAATGTAGCTGAGGATGACGTACAGCGGCGTGAACGCAAACGTCCACCCGAGAAACATGAACCAAAACGAGCGCGACCGGCCGAGTTCCGACAGCGACAGCGACGGGGCGTCCTCGGATGACCGCTCGGAACCGAAAAGATCGAGTCGATCGTCCGCACCGACGTCCGCGGGACGGTCCGCGAGGAGACCGACAACGACCGCCAGGATGGCTGCGGAGAGGACCGAGACACAGACGAGCGCACTACGCCACCCGAGAGCACCGATCAGCAGCGAGGCGCCGGGCGGAACGACGACGAGCCCGACGCCCAGACCGGCGGCGGCGATCCCGGCAGCCATGCCGCGACGGCGACGGAACCAGAGCGGAACGGTCGCGTAGGCGACGACGTACAGCGCCGCCATCCCTGACGCGGTGAGCACACCGAACGCGAACGCGACCTCGAGGAACGACCGTGCCAGAGCCGTCCAGACCAACCCGACCGCCAGGAGAACGCTGCCGGCGGCGGCGACGAACCGCCGTCCGGATCGGTCCACGACACGGCCCGCGACGACCGCCCCGCCGTACAACAGCGCGGTCTGGAGCCCGAATATCGCCGAGACAGCCGCCTGCGAGCGATCGAATTCCTCGAGCAACGCATCGAAAAAGACTCCGAAGGCGTAGGACGTACCGAAGACGACCATCGACGCCAAAAGACAGGCCGCGACGATCACCCATCCGTAGTATATCCGGCGGGCCAGCGCACGGCGGAACGCATCGATCACGTCTCCATCGGCAAGCAGCGGAAAAATAGCCGTTGCGGTTCTCCACCGCGGGCGTCAGTCGTCGACTCGGATCCGGGGATCGATGACGCCGTAGACGAGGTCGACGACGAAGTTCGAGATGATGACGAACGCGGCGACGATGAAGAACACGAACTGGACGACCGGGTAGTCACGTCCGAGCACCGCCTCGACGAGCGTCCAGCCGATCCCCGGCCAGTTGAACACCGTCTCGACGAGCACCAGCCCGCCGAGGGCGCGGGCCATCGAGACCGGATACAGCGTGATCAGCGGTAGACTGGCGTGTTTGGCGATGTGGCGGAGCTGTTTCACTTTCGGGAGACCGGTCAGTCGGTGGTACTGCGTGTAATCTTGGTCCATCACTTCGACCACGCTGGTTCGCATGATCAGAGACGGGATGAACAGGTACCGACAGACGATGGCGACGAACGGGAGTATGTAGTGCCACGCGAAGTTGGTCGTCAGATACGGACGCCACCACGTTTCGAACCCTCGCGTGAATCCGGGGGTATGCATTCCCGACGTCGGGAACAGTCCGAGCCAACTCGAGAACACCACGATCAGCACGATCGAGATGAAGAAGGCCGGGAACGAGCCCATGCCGATGATGGGGACGAGACCGATCTTCTCGAGCAGCGATCCGCGCTTGCTGCCGGCGATCGTGCCGGCGAGCGCGCCCAGCAGGTAGGTGAACGTGATCGCCGGGGCGACGAGGATGAACGTGTTGAAGATCCGCATTTTCGTGAACTCCCACACGTCGACGCGGAAGACCGGCGACTCGCCCATATCGAGCTGGATGAAGTTCCGCATGTAGTCGATATACTGGATGTAGAGGGGATCGTTCAACCCCCACTGGTCGCGGATGTTTTCGAGCACCTCCTCGCTGGCCCCGGCCGCGGCCATCTGCTGGGTGAAGTCCCCGGGCATGAGACGGAACATGACGAAAAGCGCCGTCAACACCAGCCAGAGCATAACGATCGTCTGGAGGGTTCGAACGACGACGAACCGCTTCATCGAAGACACGGTCAGATCACCCCGGTGTCGTCGTGGAAGCTACGGCTCCGATATCCGACGGTAGCGTCGGATCCGCTGGTCGGTCGTAACTGCCGTCGGGTTCGTTCGGTTCTCGGGGGATCGAAGCTCCCGATCGTGAGGTTAATTGATCTGTTTGACATTTTCTTTGGCCTCCTCGTGATCGTAGTAGTGGTGACAGGCCACGTTCCAGTTCTCGTCGTTCTCGACGTATTCCGGCGTGATCTCACAGACGCTCTCGAAGCGCCCTCTGAGCGTTTCGACCGCGGTCCGTCGGTCGCCGGTGGCGAGGGCCTCGATCGAAGTCTCGATTACGGCCTCGTTCTCGCCGTCGATATCGTGCGTGAAGTAGTTCCGTTTGATAGCCGTCGAAAAGACCCCCGGAGCGGGATCTTCGTCGTCGAGCGATTCCCGAATGCGATCGAGCGAGAGATCGTCCCGCTCGAGTTTCTCTCGGAACGCCATTACCTCGCGGTAGGCTTCCTGATCGATGGAGATGTCTTCCGGCGCGATGACCGCCGGACACCGGTCCCGGAACCGGCAGCCTTCGCCGAGATCTTTCGGATCCCGGGGGGCACCGAACATCTGTGTTCGCTCCCGATCGTGTGTCGGATCGGGGATCGGAATCGCCGAAACGAGCGCCTCGGAGTACGGGTGTTTGGGGTCCTGAAGGATCCGATCCGTGGGTGCGGATTCGACGATCCGACCGAGATACATCACGTTCACCATCTCGGAGATGTACGACACCGTCGAGAGGTCATGCGAGATGTAGATCATCGACACGCCGTAATCGTCGATCAGGTCTTTCATCATGTTCAACACCGCGGCCTGTGTCGATACGTCGAGCATCGAAACGGGCTCGTCGGCGAGGATGATCTCGGGATCGAGGACCAGCCCTCGGCCGATCGAAACGCGCTGTTTCTCGCCGCCGCTCATGTTCATCGGCTTCTGATCGAGATACTTCTCGGGAGGGTTCAGCTCGACGTCCTCGAGCACCTCCCGCACTCGTTGTTCTCGTTCCTCCCGGGTTCCGATACCGTGTATCTTCAGCGGCTCCAGCATCGAATCCCGGACCGTCATCTTCGGGTCCAACGAGTTGAACGGGTCCTGAAAGATCACCTGCACGTTTCGACGGTACCGCTTCCAGTCGGACTTCGAGAACTCCGAGAGCGGCTCGCCCTTAAAATAGATATCCCCATCCGAGATGTCGTGGAGTCCGATCAGGGTCAACAGGAGCGTCGTCTTGCCACAGCCGCTTTCGCCGATAACGGCCATCGATTCGTTCTCTTCGAGCGTGAACGAAACGTCGTCAACAGCCTGAATCTGTGACGGCTCACGCCCCCGCAGCGTGTCGAGGATGTTGGAGCTCTCTTCGAAGTACTTTTTGAGGTTTCTGAGTTCTAACAGTGGTGGTTCGTCGCTCATGATCAGTCGTCCTCCTGCTCGGCCGTGAGCTGTCTGTTCGACGTCGAATCCGTGGCCGGGTCGGGGATCTGTCCCGACTGGTAACTGTCGTACGCGTCGTCCTTCCGGAAGCAGCCGACGGTGTGGGTCGGGTCGTCGTCCTCGACCTGTTCGTGTGGCGGCTCCATCGAGTAACACTCGTCGACGGCCCACGGACACCGATCGACGAAGCTACAGAGATCGACGTCGCCCATGAGTTCCGGCGGGTACCCGTCGATCACTTCGAGCTCCCGCTTGGGCTCTCTGATGTCCGGGAACGCCTCCTTGAAGAGGAAGGCGTACGGGTGGCGTGGGTTCTTGTAAACCGCCTCCGTCCGACCCTTCTCGGCGATCTGGCTCGCGTGCATGATCGCGATGCTGTCGCAGGATTCGAATATCACGCTGATGTCGTGTGTGATCAACAGGAGGCTCGTGTCGAGCTCGTTTTTCATCTCCGTGAGATGCTTGAAGATCTGATCCTGCATGATCACGTCGAGCGCCGTCGTCGGTTCGTCGGCGATGACGAGTTTGGGCCCCAAAAACAGCGCGAGCGCGATGATCGCACGCTGTTGCATTCCTCCCGAGAACTGATGTGGGTAATCGTCGATCCGGCTCTCCTGAAGCCCGACGATGTCGAACATCTCTTTCAGTTTCTCCCGGAGTTCCTCATCGGAGAGGTCGGTGTGAACCTGTCCTATCTCCGTGGCCTGTTCGCTGACCTCTTGGAGCGGATCGAGGCTGTTCATCGAACTCTGTGGGATCCAGGAGATCTCCTTCCAGCGGATCTCGTCGTTGAGTTTCTCCTCGGAGTGGCGCTGGATCTCGGTTCCCCGATATCGGA
This sequence comes from uncultured Natronomonas sp., assembly GCA_964638655.1. Lineage (GTDB taxonomy): Archaea > Halobacteriota > Halobacteria > Halobacteriales > Haloarculaceae > Natronomonas. Next base: position 12,636 of record CAZWZX010000008.1, on the reverse strand, counting down.
TCGATCCCGAGGAGACCTGCCCGTTGTCGTCGAGCCCGCCGACGATCGCCTTCGCCATCGTGCTCTTTCCGGAGCCGGATTCGCCGGCCAGCCCGAAGAACTCCCCCTTTTCGATGGCGAACGAGGCGTTCGACGCGGCGGTCAACATCCCGTTCGCGGTCTCGTACTGGATCGTGAGGTCTTCGACCTCGAGTAGTGGCTCGTCACTCATCTTATGCAGTCACCGCGTCGGCGTCATTTCCTTCGCCGTCCTCGCTGATCAGGTCCTCGTACCCCCGACCGAACATGAACGTCGACAGCACCGTGATACCGATCAACAGTCCGGGGGTGAGCGACCACCACCAGGCGGTCGACATGTACCCCGAATTGAACGCGTTTCTGATCATCACACCCCACGAGGGGATGAACGGATCGGCGACGCCGAGGAACGTGAGACTGGCCTGAATGATGATCGCGAGGCCGACCCCCAGCGCCAAAAAGAATATCGCCATCGGGGCGACGTTCGGCAGGATGTGTTTGAAGATTATCCGCGGTGTGCTCGCCCCCGTCGCTTTGGAGACTTTGACGAAGGGGTACTCTTTCACCTGTAACGTCTGGGCGCGTATCACCCGTGCGGCACCGCGCCACAGGATCAACCCGATCACCACGATCGAGGAGAGGAACCCGACGCCGAGGAACGTGATCAGAACGATACCGAAGGGGATCAACGGAACCCCGTACACGAAGTCAGTAAAGCGCATCAATACCGTCTCCGTTCGACCGCCGACGTACCCGGCGGTGACCCCGATCGTCGTCCCGATCGTGAGTATCATCCCGCCGCCGATAATCCCGGTCAGAACCGTCGGTTGCGCGCCGACGAGAAGCCGTGAGAGCACGTCGTACCCGGCGAAGGTCGTCCCGAGCGGATGTTCCGTCGAGGGAGGTTCGGCTCGAAGTATCGATCCGTCGTCGTCTCTGTGTGTCTCCTCGATCCCGTGCGGAGCAAGCATCGGTCCGAAGAGTCCCAGCAGCATGATGAACATCAAGAGGGTGAAATAGAACGCCGTCGTCCGGTCGTTGAGCATCTTCCGTAACCCGCCGAGGAAGTTGCTCACCATGTAGTGGTTTCGCACCCTCTTAACGCGCTGTGGTAAGAGGTTTCCTAGCTCGCTTCTCAAGCCCATTACGCTCATAACAGAGTGAGTGGGGGGTAAAAAGTTATCCCATAGAATAATAATCGCCAGGCCGGAAGAATATGAGGGCATCCAAGGAATAATATGGCACTGTATTCGACTTATCGTTTACATTGCACGATGTCAAAGGTTTATAACCGACCGGTGTAACCTCACGGCATGGCGACCCGAGAAACGAAAAACGGATCGACGATCGACAGACGAACGGTGCTGAAAACCGTGGGTGCAGCCTCCGCGGTCGGACTCGCGGGCTGTGGCGGTAACGGCAACGGCAACGGCAACGGTACCACACCGGAGGCGACGGACGAGGCCGACCTCGGCGAACGCGTCGAAACGGTCCAGATCGAGTACTGGTCCGATTACGGCGGATTCACGACGACCCAAGAGCAGATGGCGCCGGTGATCCGACGGGGTCTCGAGGACCACCTCGGCCTCGAAGTCGACATCGTCCCGGTCGATCTCTCGAGCCAGCTCGGCCAGATGGCCAACGACGAGAACCGCGACAACAACATCACCTTCGGCTGGTGGAGCCCCAACGCCGACCGGATCGACGCACAGGAGTTATACAGCAGCCTTCGACTCGATTGGGCCGGCGCCAACGGCCGAGCGAACTACAATAACTGGGCAGACTGTGATTTCACCGAGAGGATCATCGAGCAGGAGCGGGCCGCGACTCCCGAAGAGCGCGAGGAGATGCTCCACGACGCGATCCGCCGCGTCGCCGACCAGGTCCCGAGTGCCGATCTCACGCCGGTGGCGAACATCGGCGGATGGCGGACCGATATGGTCGACATGGACGGCCTCGGGGACGCCGGCATGGCCCGAGCGAACGCCGAATGGGCCTACAAATCGAGCCTGACTGCCGACGACGTCGACGAACTGATTATCGGAACCGACCCGATCGCGACGGAGACGACGAACTTCCCGACGCTCTCGGCGTCGATGCCGGAGGCGCAGTGGCAGCATATGATGCACTCGCCGATCCACAAGTACGACGCGAACTACGAGATCGAGGAGCTGCTCGGATCCGTCGACGTCGTCGACTCCCAGGAGGTCGTCGTCGAAATCTTCGACGACGCCGACTTCTCGAACGGTGACCCGGTCACCGCCGAGGACGTGAAGTGGACCTTCGAACAGATCCTCCGCGGCGGGGACGTCGGCGCCTACCCCGGTGCGATAGCGGTTCCGTACGACGAGATCGTCGCCGAAGACGAGAAGACGGTCCGGTTTACGTTCACCGAGCCGTACATCCCCTTCGCCAACACCACCCTCATGCGGTGGGGGATCTGGCACCGCGAATCGTTCATCGAGGCCGGCGCGGAGGAGGCACCGGCGGACGTCTCCTTCGATATGCCCCTCCCGACGTCCGGACCGTTGGGCGTCGAAGACGTGGACACCGGCGAGCGTGTCATCTGTACGCCCAACGAGGGACATCCGGTGTACACCCCCGACAACGACGTCATCTTCGAGGCCTACCGCAACGAAGAGACGATGGTCACCGCACTCGAATCCGGCCAGTGTCACATCGCCCCGGAGCTCTCCCCGTCGAACGCGGAGCGGATCAACGAGACGATCGACAACGCCCAGGCGGAGTTCCGCGGCGCACACACGACGTACGCTCTGTGGTACAACTGCCATATCGCCCCCGCCAAGTTCGTCGAGTTCCGCAAGGCCGCCGCCGCGGCGGTCGACCGCCAGGAGATGGTCGACATCGCCTTCGACGGCGAGATCGAGCCCGAGCTGTACGCGACGAACATCGCGGCGGACCATCCGCAGACTCCGGACGAGGACACGATGTACCAGCAGGCGACGGCGACCGGCGAGCCCGAGCGCGCCCAACAGCTCCTGCAGGACGCCGGCTGGGGCTTCGACGAGGACGGCAACCTGCATTACCCGCAGGACGCCGATCTCGAACCGCTGTGGCCCGAAGGTGAGGTCCCGTCCGCGGACGATTTCCCCTGCATCGACGACAACGACAACATCAACCCGTAGACGTACCCGAAACGCCCTTTTTTCGCGACCCATCGACCGGCTAACGCTCCCGGAACCGCTGATCGGCACGCTCAAACCGTCGCCGTGTGAGTTCTCAGTATGCGCGAACTCTCACCGACCGAGCTGGTCGAGACTGGCGATCGGTTCGGTATCGACGTCGACGATCGGGAGGCCGCGGGGCTGGCCGAACAGGTCAACGGGATGCTCGCGGGCCTCGAGCCGCTCGAGACCGACCCGCCCACCACGAGCGGTCCCTCCCCTGGGGGATACGATCCCGGTGAGCGATCCTGGCGCGATCCCGAATCGAACCCGAACAACGCCCTCTGTGTCGCCTGCAACGTTCCGCCGATCGACGGGTCGGACGGACGTCTGGCGGGGACGGAAATCGGACTCAAGGACATCATCCCCGTCGCCGGCGTCCCCATGGAGTGCGGCTCCGCGGTCATGCGCGGTTACGTCCCCGCCCGCGATGCCGTCGTCGTCGACCGTCTCCGGGCGGCCGGCGCGACGATCACCGCGAAGACGAACCTCGACGAGTTCGCGGGTAGCGCTCGCGGGACGACCGGCGTGGGCGCACCGATCACGAACCCGCACGACGGGGATCGGACCGCCGGCGGCTCATCCGGCGGGAGCGCAGCCGCGGTCGCGGCGGGTGCCGTCGACGCCGCACTCGGCACCGACACCGGCGGCTCGGTTCGCATCCCCGCCTCGTTCTGTGGGGTCGTCGGACTCAAGCCGACCTACGGCCGGATCCCGCTCACCGGAGTCGTCGAGAACACCTACACGCAGGATCACGTCGGCCCGATGACGAGTAGCGTCGAAGACGCCGCGGCGTTGCTCGATGTCCTCGCCGGTCCCGACGACGGCGATCCGGCGAGCATGCAGGCCGTCGGTCGCGGGGACTACCGGCGCGGTGATCCCGTCGGGGCGGTCGCAGACTCGCCCGACCCCGCCGAACTCCGTCTCGGCCTGCTCCGTGAAGGAATCGGCGACGGCGTCGCTCCCCGGGTCGTCGATCGGATCGAAGCCACCGCGGAGCGCCTCGAAGACGCCGATGTCGAGATCGTCCGGCTCTCAGTCGACGGGTATCACCGCTCGCTCGCGATCAAGAACGCGCTGAGTTTCGTCGAGTTGGCGACCCACTGGCGTGACGGCGCCGCCCCCTACCGCCGCGGGGGCGTCGACGAGCGATATCAGGCCGCGTTCGCTCACAGCAGGCGGGCGGCGAGCGGTGAGCTCGACGAGTTCTATAAGAGCAAACTGCTCGCCGGCGCGTGGCTCGTCGAGGCACACGACGGTCGCCCGTACGCGCGAGCGCAGGCGGCCCGCGAGGCGCTCCGCGAGTCGTTCGAGTCCGCACTCGACGGTGTAGACGCGCTCTTGACACCGACGATGCCGGACGTCGCACCGCGGATCGAGTCGGTCGGGGAGTGGGAATACGATTACGCGCACAACACTCGGCCCGCGAACGTCACTCGGCTGCCGGCCGTGACGCTCCCCGGTATCACCGCGTCCGGGCTACCGGTCGGCCTCCAGCTCGTCGGGGAGGCGTTCCGCGACGACGAACTGCTCGCGGTCGCCGACACCGTCGAATCGCTGCTCGGGTGAACTGCCCGCAGTGCGCTCTCGATGTCGTACGAACTTCCCGTACGGGGTAAGTATCGGCGCGGACAAAGCCCTTATACTCCGGAACCGACTGGATCCCGTATGGCATCCGACCCTGCCGATCGGTTGATCGAGTGCGGCGTGTTCGAATCCGCCGGAGAGAGTTCACAGCTGCGGATGACGGAGTCCTTCACCGATGCTGTCGCCGCACACGAGGCGACGTTGGCCGAGTCGGATACCGACGGAATCCGCGACGCCGTCTCGGAGTTGACCGACGATCCCGAGGCTGCCGCGGCGCTCTGTGCGGGGGCCGAGTACGATCCGACCTTCCTGGCGCGGTACGTCGCCGTCAGTGAGCGCGCGACGGATCTCGCCCCGGCCCAGGCGCTCGCCCTCTCGGTGCTCGTCGACCAACTCGAAACCGGTCTCCCTCGCTCGGAGGGGTCCCCGGAGGCGTTCTTTCCGGTTCGCGGCGAGGACCTCGTCCGACTCGTCTCGGCCTACGAGCGGTGTGTGGTCTACGCCTGGCGCGAGGACTGTCCCTCCTGTGACGTCGTCAGATCCGACTTCGACGAACTGTTCGCCGACGGAACGCCGGACGACGTCATGCTGTTGTCCGTGTACGGCCCCGACTGCGCCGAGTTGCTCGAAGACGAGTACGACATCGTTCTCGCGCCGACGACGGTGTTCACTCTCGAGGGCACAGTCGACGCGCGATTGCTCGGCAAACCGGCGTCCGGGACGCTCGAAAGCGAGGTGAACAGGATCCGCGAGCGGACGCTTCCGTCGGCCTGAACGCTCCCGACCGTCCCGCACTACCCCGAAACGACGACCGTGCCAGTCATCCCGTCCCCTTCGGACGGGATCGAGAAGTAATCGTAGCTTCCCGCCATCTCGAACGTGTTCCGGTACCGATCACCTTCGTTGAGTCCTCCCGCGAACGGGTATATGACCCGCGCGACGACCTCGCGACCCACGCCGGCGCTGGCGAAGTACTCGGTGTGGGCGGGTATCCGCTCCTCGTAGGCGGTAACGCTCTGTCGCGGTGCCGCCGTGTTCACCCACTCGACGGTGTCGCCGACCCCGACTTCGACCGTCTCGGGATCGAACCGCAGGCTCTCCGTCATCCGAACTGTCACGTCCGGTGGCGGCCCCTCCGGATCACTCTCCTCTCGGTCGGCGCTGCAGCCGGCCAACCCCGTGGCCCCGACCACCCCGACCGCCCCGAGAAAACGCCGACGGGAACTCACAGGTCTCATTCAACGGCGCTAACGCTCCGACCGTCAAATAGGTTCCGAGCGTGTCCGCCCGAAGCCGACGACGGTCCCGGTTCCACGCTCAAAAAACCGGAAGCACACTACGGCGGCGACAGTTTGATGGGAGTTACCGGAGTGATGTCACACGTTATGCCGACCCACCGGCTACCGGAACGGGACGACCCGAGCGATTACGAACACACCATCGGCCCACACGCCGACCCGGCCGTCGAGATCGACCCCGGCGACACCGTCGAGGTCGAAACGGTCGACGCGTTCGGCGGCCGGATCGAGAGCGAAGACGACAAGCCGAGCGAGGCCCTCGACATGCCGCATATCAACCCGGTTAGCGGACCGATCGCGGTCGACGGCGCCGAGAAGGGCGACGCGCTCGCGGTCCATATCGAATCGATCGAGCCGCGGGGCGAACAGCCGCGCGGAACGACCTGTCTCGTCCCGTACTTCGGCGGCCTCACCGCGACCGAACGGACGGCGATGTTACACGACCCGCTCCCCGAGATCGTCAAGAAGATGGACGTCACCGAAGCGGGCGTCGAGTGGGACGACGACATCACGATCCCGTACGAACCGTTCATCGGGACCATCGGAACCGCCCCGGAGATCGAATCGGTCCAGTCACTGACGCCGTATAAACACGGCGGGAACATGGACCTCCCGGACGTCGGACCGGGCGCGACGCTGTATCTCCCCGTCAACACCGACGGCGGCCATCTCTATCTCGGTGACTGTCACGCCGCACAGGGGGATGCGGAGCTCTGTGGGGTCGCCATAGAACAGGCGACGACCACGACGATCACCGTCGACGTCGTCGACGATTGGTCAATCGAGTGGCCCCGCGTCGAGACAGAGGAGTTCATCATGAGCGTCGGTAGCTCCCGTCCGATGGAGGACGCTCTGCGCGTGGCGTACGCCGACCTCATCGACTGGCTCGTCGCGGATCACGGCTTCGACAAGTATGACGCGTATCTGTTCCTCACGCAGGTCGGCGGCGTGCGGGTCGCGAACATGGTCGATCCCAACTACAGCGTCGGCGCGTCGATCTCGAAAGAGTACCTCTAGAGCGCGTCGGCGAGGTCCTCCGCCCACTGCATGAGATCCTCGTCGGCACCGTAGGCAGCAGCACACTGCACGCCAAGGGGGAGTCCGTCCGCCGTTTCCTCCGTCGGTAGCGCGATCGTCGGAAGTCCCGACTGCGTCCACGGCAGGTTCATGGCCGGGTCACCGGTCGAGTCGATCCCTTCGGGGGCAGGGCCGGGCGCTGCAGGTGCGATCCAGACGTCGATCCCGTGGTCGTTCATCAGCCCTTCGAGTTCGTCCCGCAACTGGGAGCGTCCACGTCGGCCTTCGGCGAGTTCAGCCGTCGAGACGTCGAGTCCCTTCTCGATAAGATCGGCGGTCGTCTTCCGGTAGTCGTCACCATACTGACGGTACCACTCGTCGTGATCGAGCGCCATCTCGGCGGCGATGAGGTCGTCGTGGCGCTCGTTCACGTCGTCGATATTTTCGAACGCTTCGACGTGCTCGACCGCGTACCCGGCCCCCTCTAGATGGGAGAGTTGTGACTCGAAAGCGTTCAATGCTGTTTCGGAAGCTTGCTGCAGGTATGGCCCCTCTGGGACACCCAGAGTTGGGCGTTCGTCGGATCGGGGGAGCGGCCGCCAGTCGTCACAGAGAAGCGATGCGGCGAGCGCCGCGCCGGAGACGTCTTGGGTGAAGTACCCGACGGTGTCGACGGACGTCGAAAACGGCAACACGCCGGCTATCGGGATTCGGCCGTACGTCGGTTTGAAACCGACGATCCCACAGAACGCTGCCGGTCGAATCACCGAGCCGACCGTCTGTGAGCCGAAGGCCAACGGGGTGAGACCGGCGGCGACCGCGGCCGCCGATCCGCTCGAGGATCCACCGGGCGTGTGATCCGGGTCGTGGGGGTTCCGGGTCGGTCCGGGCTCGAAATACGCGAACTCGGTCGTGACGGTCTTGCCGAGCACGATCGCGCCCGCGTCCCGGAGCCGGCTCACGGCCGTCGATTCCGGCCCGGCGAGCGCCTCCGGCGGTACCTTCGAGCCGCCGCGGGTCGGGAGCCCGTCGACGTGGAAGATGTCCTTGACACCGATCGGAACCCCGTACAGCGGGGGCCGATCGGCGACGTCCGTATCGTCGGCGTCGAGCGCCGCCGCTTCCTCGTGAACGCGGTCCCAGCGTCCCTCCTCGGGAACGAACGATTCGATCGTCGGTTCGACGTCCTCGGCACGCGCCTGCAACGAATCGACGTAGGAAACGACGTCCGTCTTCCCTCTGCGGAGTTCGTCGGCAGCCTCCGATAATGGTTCGTCGTGTATCATCGTCCGAGTGGTCGGCAGTCTGGTATATATACTCTCTGCCCCCGTCACCGACGCTCGGGAGATAACCGTCTGGATGACCGGTTTCGTCTCCGAGCGAAAGAGTCACCGGATCGATCGTCCGGCTTTCGAGTCCGACGGGATGCGTTTTCCGACCGGGTCTCAGTTCCGGTTCCCGCCGGGGCTCTCACCGCCCCCGTCCGGTGTCAACGGCTCTGTCGTCCATCCCCGCTCACCGAGCCGCTGGTTGCTCTCGACGATCGTCGCCTCTTCGATCGTCCGGTCGATATCCGGGTCCCTCCCCGCCGGGCCGATCTCTGGATGTGCCGAGAGCAGGTGCTTCGCGATGGTTCGAACCGTCTCCTCGGAGTCCACCTCGACGACCGGAACGGCCCGGCGTGCCTCACAGTTCGGACACTCGAGGATGAGATACTCGATCAAGGGAACCCCCTTTCAGGCGGGTTAACGGCCGCTACTGTACGCGGGAGACCACGATCGACGGTGCGTACGGTCATACGGTCTCCATCGGGCGTCGAAGAACAAAAACCCGTAGGTGCCGACCACCGTCGAGAGTCTCTCGACGGAGCACGGGAGGGGCGCGTTGTTCCCGATTCGGCCCCCTCGCGGCAGATTCTTTACGCCGCTTTCCGTAAGCTCTCTCGATGAACACAGACACGCGATGTCGTCCGATGTTCGATCCGGCCGATGACCGTCCGGCGGTGAGGTCGTAATGAACGAATACGACCTGCTGATTCACGGCGACGTTTGGGACGCCGCGTCGGGGCGCCGGTCCGATCGATGGGTCGCAGTGACCGACGGAGAGATCGAAGGCGTTTACGAGAACGAACCCGGCGAGGCAGCGGCGGTCCACGACGTCGCCCTCGTGACGCCGGGGCTGATCGACATGCACGTCCATCTCGTCTGGGACGGGAGTGGCGATCCGGTCGCGACGCTCCGCGGCGAGTCCGAACAGGAACTGACCGTTCGCGCCGTCGAGAACGCCGACGAACAGCTCCGGGGCGGCGTGACGACCGTTCGCGATCTGGGAAGCGTCGGTGACGTCGCGATCACCGTCGCCCGCGCGATCAGAGCCGGACGGATCGAGGGACCGCGAGTGTACGCGAGCGGACGGACGATCATTATCTCCGGCGGCCACGACCCCTTTTGGGGGATCGAAAGCGACGGGGAGAGAGCCTGCCGGCAAGCGGTCCGGCGGCTCCGAGCCGCCGGCGCGGATCTCATCAAGGTCAGTGCGACCGGCGGCGTCTACGGGCAGGCGGTCGGTGAAGAGCCCGGGACGTCCGAACTGTCGGCCTCCGAACTGTCGGCGATCGTCGACGAAGCGGACCGGTTCGACCTTCCGGTCGCCGCCCACGCCGTCGGTCGGGACGGGATCGCGAACGCGGTCGAGGCGGGTGTCGATACGATCGAGCACGGCAATCTGATGGACGAGGAGACGCTGTCGTCGCTGAGAGAGAAGGACATCGCGTACGACCCGACGCTTTTCGTCTATCGGGAGATCGCCGAGAGCGACGCGGACATCCCCTCTTACGCCCGGAAGAACGCTCGCGGGATCGTCGACAACCACCGGACGGTCGCGGCGGCGGCTCTCGATAGCGACGCGCGCGTTCTCGCCGGAAGCGACGCGGGATCACCGGGGACGCCGCATCCGAGCCTGCACCGGGAACTGGCCGATTTGGTCGAGGTCGGCGCCGAAGAGGCGGCCGCACTCGAAGCCGCGACACTGACGCCGGCGCGCGAGATCGGCCGTCCCGAACTGGGCGCGATCGCTGCGGGAACGCCGGCCGATCTGGTCGGGTTCGACGCCGACCCGCTCTCGGAGATCACCGTGACGGAAACACCGTCGGTCGTGGTTCGAGACGGCGCCATCGTCCGGTGAGTCTTCGTTACGGTCGACGGGCCGTCCGCGAAACGCTCACAGTCCGCCGCCATTACTGTCGTCCGTCTCGGCGAACCTCGGGGCCATCCGAAACCGGAAATAGACGCTCCAGACGATCGCGAGCACGAGGGTGATCCAGAGTATCCTGGTTCGGTCTTCGATCCCGTAGAACCAGACGACGTAGGCCCCGGACAACACGATACCGTAATGATACAGAAACGTCCATCCGTCCTGCAGAGACAACTTCATACCGCCCTGTCATCGTCGCTATACTAAAAAGTGGGTAGCCGAGCGGCGGACCGGCGAGATCACGCGCTCGGAGAGCACACGCCGGCCGCTCCCAAAGACGCGAGGTTTCCGACCGCGAATTTAAACGATATCCGGACGTACACCCGGTGTGGCCGACGAGAACGCGCCGACCTTTGCGATCGCGGAGCGACCCACCCGCCAGTATCCGCGAGGCGGCGGTGTCGAGTACGACGGCGGAACGGTGTTCTCTTTGCGTCCCGACCCGGCCAAAAGCGACGAGTCACTCACGCGGCTCGTGAAGGAGGTCCTCGGTCGGTCAGGGTATCGGTACGGCGATTGGTTCGATCTTCCGATGCCGTTGTATCTGGTTCACGACGATCACACCGGGGACACGTTCCGGGTGGGGATCCGCGACGGGGCCGTGGAGCTATACGTTCTGCCCACGACCGAACCCGCCGGACTGAGAGCGTTCTACGAGCGGCTGCTCGAAACCGCCGAAACCGAGTGGGACGTGCTCCGTCGCACGGACTGAACTCCCCAATCGTTTGTTTTCGACGACGAGCGACGACTCGAGCTTCCACCTTCGGCACCACTATTACCCGCCGACCGCAACACTGAGTCAACGGTATCTCTCATGACAACAAACGGCAGTCCATACGCGTCACACACCGACGCCGAGACGGAGCGGATGCTCTCGGAGATCGGCGTCGAAAGCGAAGCCGAACTCTTCGATATCCCGGAGCACGTCCGGTTCGACGGATCGCTCGGGATCGAGCCGAAAAGCGAGCGGACGGTCAGATCTCTCGTCGACCGGACGCTCGAAGGGAACGAAGGCGTCGTCGAGTTCCTCGGCCGCGGTCACTACGACCACTACATCCCGTCGATGGTCGATCGGCTGTCGGCCCGCTCGGAATTTCTGACGAGCTACACCCAGTACCAACCGGAGATCGCGCAGGGATTTCTCCAGGCGCTTTTCGAGTACCAATCGATGGTCGTCGAACTCACCGGACTCGAGATCGCCAACTGCTCGATGTACGACGCGGCGACCGCGCTCGGTGAGGCCGCGACGCTGGCGATCCGCGTCCGGGCGGTCGACGGCGATCGAGTTCTCGTCCCGGAAGGGATCCAGGAGGGCCGTCATCGGACCCTCAAGAACTACCTGATCGGTCACGACGTCTCGATCGAGACGTACCCGATGTCGGACGGAAACGTCGACACCGACGCGCTCTCCGAGCAGGTCGACGAAGACACGCTGCTCGTCTACGCCGAGACGCCGACTACTAGGGGAACTATCGAGGAACGGCTCGGCACCGTCGGTGACGTAGCGACGGAAAGCGACGCGCTGTTCGTCGTCGGCTCCGATCCGGTCGCGCTCGCGTTGCTCGAACGGCCGGCCGACGTCGGCGCCGACGTCGTCATCGGGGAAGCCGCATCGCTCGGCCTTCCGACAGCCTACGGGATGGGAACCGGCCTGTTCGCCTGTCGGGAGGCGTTCCTCAGGCAGGTCCCCGGCCGACTCGTCGGAGCCGGGGAGGACGGGGACGACCGCCGGGCGTACACGCTTACGCTTCAGACCCGCGAACAGCACATCCGTCGTGAACGGGCGACGTCGAACATCTGTACGAATCAGGCGTGGGTCGCACTCCGGACGGCGATGCATCTCGCGTGGCTCGGCCCCGACGGACTGGTCGATCTCGCCGAACGTTGCGTCATTCGGACCCGAGATTTTGCCGATCGAGTGAACGAGATCCAAGGAATCAAAGCGCCCGTCGACGACCGACACCACTTCCGTGAGTTCGTCGCCCGGACGGATCAGCCCGCGACGGCCGTCGCGTCAGACCTCGAGGACCGTGGCTACGCGGTTCACGTCGTCGGCGAACACGCGATCCAGATCTGTACTACGGAGACGAACGAGGACTCGATCGATGCGTTCGTCGAGGCGCTTCGGGAGGCGGCACGATGACCGGTTCCGACGAGGGGGCCGATACGGAACCGCTCGAATACGATCAGGCTCGCTGGAGCGAAGACGACACGACCTACGAACCGCTGTTGTCCGAAAAGAGCACCGATAGCGTCGAGATCGATTCTTCGCTACCGGA
>CAZWZX010000007.1:25783-28793 GCA_964638655.1 uncultured Natronomonas sp. | reverse complement strand
CGCTGAGTTTCTTCGCGGTTCCCGTGTCGAGCCGGGTCAATCCGGCGAAGCATCGAGCCTCGTACTCCTTCAAACCGAGTTGCTGGAGGACCTCGATCGCTTCCTCCATGTTTTCACGTGTATCCATGTGTCCCAACCTTCTGGAAAGTTCCAGGCATCCGGTAGTGATTAGCTTTCGGGAAGGATACGTCTTGTCACTTTTACCGTGACCGACAGCCGTCTCAAAGACACCAATCCCTCTTGAGGACCGTTTTTCGATCCGAAATCAAAGATCTCCTGTCGTGTTGTAACGCTTTCAGTGACTATCTACGCTCTGAAAAATTAACTGTAGTTCTCCGGTAAAATAACCGTACGGGCGCTACGTCTCTATACATTATTGTAACCCGTTTAATCACAAAAGAACTATACAGAGTCGGAGCTAACGCATTTACTGGTACGCAGTTCAGTCTGTGTCCCAACCACGTACTGCTGCGTACCGATCCGGACACGTCACGTGTCCGGACCTTTCGTACTGACAATGAGTAATAAACCACACGATGACCCACAGTCGGCCGCTATCGAACAGCTCGAACGGTTCGGGTTGAGCGGTTACGCCGCGCGGACGTTCGTCGCGCTGGCGAGTCTCGGGTCCGGAACGGCCAGAGACGTAAGCCAGGTCTCGGAGGTGCCACGGACCCGGGTGTACGACGCCATCGACGAACTGAAAGAACGGGGGCTCGTCGACGTCCAGCAGTCCTCGCCGAAACGGTTCTGGGTGATCTCCGCCGAAACCGCTAGCCGAACGTTCGAGCGCGAGCTCCAACGACGCACCGAGACACTGCGGACCGCGCTCGACGATCTCGAACCTGTCCAGCGACGAGCGGAACAGCGGGGCGTCTGGACGGTCGATGGACAGGCACCGACCACCGACCGAGTCCTGGAGTTTTTCGCCGACGCGGAGGAGGAAATCGTTTACATGACGGTCGAGGATCTCCTCACTCAGGACCTCATCGACGCGTTGGGGGAGGCTGCCGACCGGGGCGTCTCGATCCAACTCGGCGGGGTCTCCGCGGACGTCCACGATCGCATTCGCGAGGAGATCCCCGGCGCGAAGCTCTTCGAATCGCTTTGGGTCTGGTCGGATACGCCGGCCGGACGGCTCATGATGGTGGACGGACGGAAAACGCTCGTGAGCGCCCTCGTCAACGGCGAGGACGCGGACCTCTCCGATCCACGGTCGGAAACTTCGATCTGGGGCGAAGGCGAGAAAAACAGCCTCGTCGTGGTCCTGAAAGCGATCTTCACCTGGCGGCTCGACTCGGCTGCCGGAGCGTAGCGGGACGGAACACGCTGTGGCTCGCTGAACGTCGTATAACCGACAGGCCGCAGTGAAACACGCTCGCCGCGACCGCGCATATCGACACGAGTGATGACGTGGCCGCCGAAGATCGGACCGACGTTCACCGCCAATCCACAACCGCGTCCGACGGAGCTACGGAAACAGTCCCGGACGACGAGCGCTCCGACTCGACGGTCGAATCCGGTTCGACGCTACGTTCCGCCGCGAACCGTCGCTCCCGCCGGGGGTTTCGAGCGGTTCGAGCGGTCCAGTTCGGACCGATCGGGTATACGTTCCTTACTGCCCGCCGTCCCGCGCCGATGTCTCACAGTCCGTTCATAACAAAGCCCGTCTCTGACATTCGATAGCGGTATGCGCTCGATAGAAACGACCCGTAACGAAGAATCCGCGGCGGTATACTCCGATTTCCGCCACCCGTGTGGCCCCGTTCGACGCGTGGGCGAACGTCGATCCGATACTGTAATACCATCTTATATGCCAGTCCCGCGGACCCTCCCCTCGAAAGGAGTCGAAACGACTGTCGGTGAGCCGGGGGTGTCGGATTGATGTGTGGTATCACTGCTCGGATCGGAAACGACGACTCTCTGGATGACCTGCTCGTCAGCCTCGAAAACCTCGAGTACCGGGGGTACGATTCGGCCGGTATCGCCGTCCAGAACGGCGCCGGAATCGAGGTCAGCAAATGTGGAGGAGAGGTCTCGGAGCTGAAGGCCGAACTCGCCGCGAACGAACACGACGGCCCCATCGGGATCGGTCACACGCGCTGGAGTACCCACGGTCCGCCGACGGACGAGAACGCCCATCCTCACACCGGCTGTAAAGGGCGGGTTACCGCCGTCCACAACGGCATTATCGAGAACCACACCGCGCTCCGTGAATCGCTTCAGGACAGCGGTCACGAGTTCACGAGCGACACCGATACGGAAGTCATCCCCCACCTCGTCGAGGAGCGACTGAACGCGGGTCTCGACTCCGAAGCCGCTTTCCGGGATGCCATCGGCGAACTCGAGGGGAGTTACGCCGTCGCGATGATGATAGACGGCGATCCGGCCGTCTACGCGAGCCGTTCGGGATCGCCGCTGGTGGTCGGCATCGGCGAGGACGCGAACTACCTTGCCAGCGACGTCCCGGCCTTTTTGGAGTTCACCGACCGGGTCATCTACCTGGAGGACGGCGACGACATCGTCGTCACTCCCGACGACCATCGCATAACCGACGGGGCGGGACGTCCGGTTTCCCGTCCGATCGAAACCGTCGAATGGGAACCCGGAGACGCCGAGAAAGGCGGCTTCGATCACTACATGCTCAAAGAGATCCACGAACAGCCCGTAGCGCTTCGACAGACGATTCACGGGCGTATCGAGGGGGAGGACGTCGTTCTCGAGGAGTTCCCGCCCGGGACGTTCGATGGGATCTCCCACGTGCAGTTCGTCGCGTGTGGCACTTCGTATCACGCCGGGATGTACGGCGAGTGGCTCCTCTCGAAGTGGGGACTCGATGCCGATACGTTCATCGCCAGCGAGTACGCCGCCTATCCGGCACCGGTCGACGAAGAGACGCTGGTGATCGGCGTCACTCAGAGCGGCGAGACCGCCGACACGCTGGAGGCACTTCAGAGCGCTCGGGAGCGCGGTGCGCGGACGCTCGCGTTGACGAACGTGATCGGGTCGA
>CAZWZX010000007.1:0-25773 GCA_964638655.1 uncultured Natronomonas sp. | reverse complement strand
CGACGCGCTTTTCATCCGTGCCGGTCCCGAGATCGGCGTGGCGGCGACCAAGACGTTCTCCTCACAGGTCGCCACGCTCGTTCTCCTCGGCGAGCGACTCGCCCGGGATATCACCGGCGAACCGACGGCGGAGTGTCGCGAGCGGCTGGAGTCGCTCGAATCGCTCCCCGAACACGTCGAAGGGGTGATAGAGAACTCCCGGGCCGCCTCGATAAGTCACCGCTGGCTGGGTGACAACGGTCACTTCTTCATCGGTCGCGGAAACGCCTACTCCGTCGCACTCGAAGGTGCGCTGAAGTTCAAAGAGATAACCTACGAGCACGCCGAGGGGTTTGCCGCCGGCGAGCTGAAACACGGCCCGCTGGCGCTCGTGACCTCCGATACGCCAGTCTTCGCTATCGGCACGGGCCGACATCCGAAACGCCTCGAGAGCAACGTGCGGGAGATCCAGACCCGGGGCGCGCCCGTCATCGCGATCGCCCCACGGACGGCAACCGACCTCACCGATACCGCCGACGAGTTCCTCTCGGTGCCCGCAACGCATCCGGACCTCGTGGCGATCCTGGCGAACGTCCAACTTCAGCTCATCGCCTATCACGCGGCCGACGAGCTGGAGCGTTCCATCGACAAACCCCGAAACCTCGCCAAAAGCGTCACAGTCGAGTGAAATCCCGGCGCTCACCGCTCTATCTTCGTTTTTCGGTACCCACGTCGTCCCCGCGTGCCGTCCTCGAGAGTGAGGATGTCCGCCGGAGCGATTCGTTCTTTGGTAACCACGAACAGAGCTTTCCGTCTCGAACACCTGTACACTCCAATGGCAGACGACAAGAGCGGACGAGAAAAACAGGCCGCCAACGCCGAGAGGCGTCAACGGAAACGGGAGATCGAAATGGAACTCGAACGGGGCGACGAACCCGAACCCGAGATCGATCCGTCGGAACTCGCGTACTTCGAAACGGAACTCGAATCGGTGTCCTTCCCGGCGACCGGAGCCGACATCGTCGACGCTCTCGGCGAAGCCGAGATCGAATCGGACGAGGGGACATACGAAATAAGGGCACTGCTGCCCGAGACGGACGTCGAAACGTTCGAGACACCCAAGGACGTTCGAGTGCGGATACAGCGACCGACGGTCGCCGAAGCGATGAAACGTGTCGTCGAAGCCATCGGGAGCCTCTCGAACGTCGATTACGGTACGTCTCAGCGGAACGCCTACGAGCGGACGTTTCTGGCGCTCAGGGCGATCGACGCCGATGACGACGACGAGGGGATCGAGGTCATTCGTGAGTGGATCGTCGAGCGGATCAACGAGGACGGGCAGCTTCCGAGCTCGCGGGACGTCCGGCGAGAGGCAGCAAAGTTCTGTCGCGCGAACGGCTACGAGGTGCGAAACGACGAGTGGATCGGCGTCTGAACCGGCCGTACACCCGATCGGCTGGAGAACGGGGACGCCCGATTCGTCGAAAAGCACTGTTCGATGAACGCACTGGGAGTGCCGCTGTCGCGTGGAACTGCAAACGCGTGACAGTCGGTCCCGCTCCGCACCGCCGTTAACAACCACTTACCGATCGGACCCGGGGTCGAGTCGGTGCGGCGGCTCCCGATAAGCTGTCCATTCTTTAGCCGTATCATGCCGTTTCCTCACTCATGTTTCGAGACCGTACAGGAAACGTACTCGTCGTCGTCCTCCTCTTGGCTACGGTTACCGCGCTCGCTATCGGGGTAGGAACGGCTGAACCGAACGAGGAGGACTCTCTTTTCGAAGTCGAGATAACGGGGACGAACGCGCCGGTCGCCGAAGGTGAAACGCTCGTCGTTAACGCGACGATTACGAACACGGGGAACACGACCGACCATCAACAGATCCATCTGAAAGGCTTTGACGGAGGGATCGTCGACTCGGTCGCACAGCCCCCACTAACGCTCGATCCGGGCGAGCGAGAGAACGTGACGCTCACCTGGGAGACAGAGCTGGGTGACGCCGGAGACGGGGAATTCAGCGTCCAGAGTAACGACGAGTTCCCCCGTCAATCGATCTCCATTGAACGGGGTGCGGAGGTCACGATCAACGGGACGAACCTCCCGATCACGGCCGGCGAGAGACTGAACGTCGCCGTCGATGTGTCGACCCCGAGAGAGACGCTCGAGACGAAACGCGTCCGGCTCGCGATCGACGGGGAAACCAAGGACGAAAACCGATCCGTCCTGCTGTACGACGAAACGGATCGGGTCGAACTGACCTGGGTAAGTGACAAGGAGTACGCAGGCGAGCGGACGCTCACCGTCAGCACGGCTGGCCACCACGAGGAGCGACAGATCACGATCGAAACCGCCGCTTCGTCGACGGGTTCGAACGAACAGACCGGTTCGGCCGACGCCGGCAACGGCACCGAGACGTCCGGCTCCGATTCGGAGCCGCCGACGTCGAGTGCCGACACGGAGACGTCGACCCCGTCAACCGAGTTGGGGTCGTCGGACGATTCGGAGCCGCCGGCGTCACAGTCCGACTCGGAGTCACCGGCAGAGATCGACGAGCAGGGGACCCCCTGGTTCGTGCCCGCCGTCCTGCTGATCGGAACAGTAAGTGTCGGGTCGCTCGTGGCGTACCGGCTTCGCGCTTAGCTGAATTGAGGCGCTAAGCCCCCCCTTTCTCAACGAGTGCCGACCGAACGGGAGGCGCGAGCAGGGAGGGATACACCGTTCTCGGATCTCTTCGATCTCCGATGTGGGAACGGATATTTATGTGATTCGTCAACGTCTACAGAGACTGCGCTCCCTGTGGATACGTCCGTACCTGCAAAGCGCGTTTGTCGAGGGAACCCCGACGGGCAGTCAGACGGGTCTGACAACCTCGTGGAAGCAGGATTCCCTACTCGAGAAACGAACGGCGTCATTCGTGAGCGAGTAGGGTAGTTCACTACCGTCCCAACTCTACTCCGCCCAGTTGATTTTCCAAAAAACCGCACACGACGCGAGTTCAGCCGTTGGCCTGCGCCAGACTGTCCACGTTGGACGGTACTCGGTGGCTCACTACGTCTCGACCTGTGAGACCACGGCTTCGAGTGACTACAGATAACCGAGCGATTCCAGACGGTCCTGAACCGCTTCGGAGTCTTCGGATCCGCCGACGGTGTGTTCGGGGACGTCCTCGGCGGTCTTCTCTCCCTCATCGAGTTCTCGAAGGAGCGACTCCAGGACGAACGTGACGTACCCATCGACGGACTCGAAGTCCGTCTGTGGGAGTCGCTCTTCTATTCTCTCCCCGACGTGATCGGGGAGATAGACGCGCCGTGGTTCGTCGGGTCTTTCCGCGTCGGTTTCATCGTTGGATCGTTGAGCTCTGTCGGTCATGAGTCTGTGATCGTATCGGGGGCCGCGGCGGCCGGTCGGTCGGTCACGCTCGGCGCTCCGCCGACAGGACCCTCGTGTTCCGAGCGATCTCCGCCCCCGTCGATGCCCGTTTCAGTCGGTGCGTCTCCGACATCCGTTCCCAGGAGCGTCGGGGTGGCGGGATCCGGCGCGTCGGCTTCCTGCCGGGGGGTAGCCATCGGATCCACCATCACGGCCACCGCCCTCCGATCGAGTAGATCGGTATCCCCGCCGTGCTCCCGTCTTCGGTATCGCCCACCTCCCCGACATCGACCGCCCGGCGCCCGTCGAGAATCGGCGCGTCGAAAGCCGCCCACTCGAGGTCGGCGAACTCGTCGTGCGGCGTCACCAAGACCACGGCGTCGACTTCCCGTTCGTAGATCCTCGAAGGATCGACGCGGTCTATGTCTTCGAGGTCGCTCCAATCGTCCACCATCGGGTCGACCGCGAGGACCGCCGCACCGGCCTCTCGGAGCGTCCGGGCGATGGGAAGCGACGGCGCGTTCCGCAGTTCCTCGATGTTCGCCTTGTATGTCAGGCCGAGCAGGAGGACACGTGAACCGTTTACGTCGGTACCGTGGGCGTCCAAAATTCGCCGGAGCATCGAAACGGTGTACTCCGCCATCCCGTCGTTGATCTCGCGAGCGGTCGGCAAGAGCCGATCGTCGACGTCGAAGGCGCCGGTGAGAAAGTACGGGTACACCGGGATGCAGTGACCGCCGACGCCGGGTCCGGGCGCGTGGATATCACAGAACGGCTGTGTATTGGCCACGTCGATGGCCTCGTTGACGTCGATATCCATCGGCCGGGAGTACATCGCGAGCTGGTTCGCGAGCGCGATGTTGACGTCCCGATAGACGCCCTCGAGGACCTTGACCGCCTCCGCCGTCGTCGCGTCGGTGGTCTCGATGATCTCGTTGTCGCTGATCTCGTCGTAGATGAGCGCCGCAGCGCGCGTGCTCTCCTCGTCGACCCCGCCGACCACTTTGGGATGTGTCCCTCGGATATCCGAGATCGCCTGTCCGCTGACGGTCCGCTCGGGACAGGCAGCCACACCGAACGCCTCCGGGGGGAGTCCGCTCGTTTCGGTCAAGAGCGGAACGACGAGGTCCGTCGCCGTTCGCGGCGGCACTGTCGACTCGATAACGACGAGATCGCCGGCGGAGAGTCCCGCACCCACGTCCCGAACCGCCGAGAGGAGGATCGAAAGGTCGGGTTCTCGATCGTCCGTCAGTAGCGTCGGGACCATGAGAACGTGGACGGAAGCGTCTTCGGCGGCCCCGGCCGAATCCGAGGTCGCTCGAAACGCCCCGTCATCGACCATGTCGGCGACCAGTTCCGAGAGTCCGGGTTCGCGCTTGATGTGACATCCACCGCCGTTGACGGTTCGAACCACGTCTTCATCGATGTCGACGCCGACCGTGTTTCCGGTGACGGCGGCGTAGACCGCCGCCAACGGGAGGCCCATCTTCCCGAGACCGTAGACGGCGACCGGGACCTCACCCCGGGTGAACGCGGTTCGCTGCAGGGTCTCGCTCTCGCCGGCTCCGTACAGCCCTTCGTGCTCGTCCATCCGCTGGTTCATCGGGCGTTCACCACCCGTTCCGGCTTCAGCGCCATCTCCTCGATTCGCGTGGCGATCTCGAGGACGCGCAGCGCGTCCTCGGCGGTCACGAGGGGGTCCGTTCCCTCGCGGGCGGCCGAGACGAACGCCTCCAGCTCCGCCTTCAGGGGCTCGCCGTTCTCCACCATGGGCCGTTCGACGACGCTCTCGTGGCGATACCGGATTTCCCCGTCGTTTTCGATGTA
Source organism: uncultured Natronomonas sp. (assembly GCA_964638655.1). GTDB lineage: Archaea > Halobacteriota > Halobacteria > Halobacteriales > Haloarculaceae > Natronomonas. The sequence goes on along the minus strand of CAZWZX010000007.1, from coordinate 20,595 downwards.
CTCGGGGAGCGACCGTCGGTGAATCTCGACGGTCTGGGCGATGAAATCGACGTTCACTCGGCACGAGATCGCGGTGACTGACAGCTTCCGGACCTTCTCTTGGGTGAGTCGGCTCGCGGTCAGCGCGGCGACGCTTCGGTCTTCGAACCGAAACTGAGCCGTCGCGTGACGCTCGTCGCGGGCGGCGGCCGATATCGATTCGATATCGCTTCCGATCAGCGACAACAGGATGTCGATGTCGTGGACCATCAGGTCCATGATGACGCTATCTTCGTTTGCCCGCTTCAGCGGCGGACCGAGCCGATCGATGTCGATCGCGACGACGTCGAGGTCGGGAACGATATCCGCGAGCACGCGCGTCGCGGGGTTGAACCGCTCGATGTGGCCGACCTGCAGCGTGACGCCGGCCTTTCGAGCTCGCTCGGCGATCTCTTTTCCCTTCTCCAGATCGTCTACGAACGGCTTCTCGACGAGGATGTCGACGCCCCGATCGATGCATTCGAGCACCGTTTCGTAGTGATACTGCGTCGGGACGGCGACGGAAACGACGTCGATGTCGGCGAGAAGCTCGGATTGGCTCATCGCCCGCGTGTTGTAGTCCGAGGCGATCGACTCGGCTCGGTCGGCGTCGACGTCCGTCACGCCGACCAGATCGACATCACAGAGCTCGCTGTACACCCGCGCGTGGTTCTGCCCCATCGATCCGACGCCGATCACACCGGCATCGAGCCGCCGACAAGTGGGTCTCGTCTCGGTCATGATCGGGTCCGACCTTCCGTATCCGGGGATATCCGGTCGGTACCGCTCCCGTAAGCCGGTGTTACTCCCGGCCGTTCCGATCGATGCCGCCGGGGACGGCTACGGTATTCGTCTACTCGTTGAAACACAGGTCCCTATCGCGGCGGAACAGGCATTGTTATACCCACCTTGCATCGGATAAGTTCCGTCTACGATCGATCAGGGACGGCCTTCCACCGAGCGTGGTCTGGCACTGATTTCCCAACGGCTGTCCGGGATCGTCTGCACTGAGTCGAGCTCGTTCGGTTCCCTTCGCCGGTATCAACGCTTGGATCCACTCAGGACGTCCCGAACGATCCGGACGATCCGTTGACGGTCGTCCTCGTCGACGTAGGGGTGTGTCGGCAGCGTGAGAATCTCGTTTTGAACCCGTGCGGCCCCGGGGAACTTCCCGTCGTCCAGCGGCGGCCAGTCGTACATCATCGCCGTCCCGATGCCGGCCTTCGAGAGGGCGCTTTTCAGCTCTTTCCGGCGCTCGATGTCCTCGACCAGGAGCGGATATCTGACGTGTTGGTGTTTCGAGAGTCCCTCGACGGGGCGGAGGTGTCGAACGCCCCGACAGTCGGCCAGTTCTGTCGCGTACATGTGGGCCGTCGACTCCCGCTGTCGCCGATCCGTTTCGAGACGGTCGAACACGCGACCGGCGACTGCCCCCTGAAAGTCCGAGAGGGTCTTGAACGGGGGTTCGTAGGGGACGCCGAACTTGGATTCCGGATGCGTGCTGATCCGGCTTTCGGTGGCGCTGTATCGTTCGATCCACTCGGTGGCTTCCGAATAGACGTAGTACAGTCGCGGGTGGCCGAAGGCCGCGTATCCGGACAGGACCCCGATATTCGGTGTCACGGGCGAGCGTCGCTCGTCGTCGAAGTTCAGTTCTCCGTTCCGGGAGACGACCATCCCGCCGCCGACCGGGATCGGCTTTCCCTGCTGGAAGTTCAACACCGAACAGTCCCCGAACGTGCCGAGTGGCCGGCCGTCGTACTCGGCGCCGAGCGCGTAGCCCAGCGCTTCGATCAGATACGTATCGTTCTCCCGGCAGTACGTTTCGATCCGGTCCATCGGCGAGCCGTAACCCAGCACGTTGACCACGACGACTGCGGCCGCGTTCTCCATCGGAAGCGTTTCGAGAGAGTCCGTATCCAGCGCCAGCGTGTTAGGATCGACATCGTACCGGACGGTCTCCAGCCCCGCTCCCTCGATAGCGTCGGGGTAGTCCGAACTGCAGAACGCGGGAACGAACACCTCGGTTCGATCCTCGTCCATCTTTTCGGCCAACTCGAACAGACATGCACCGAGGGCCCGGCGAAAGGAGGTGTAGGTGCCGACCGCCGTCGCGTCGAGAAACGTGCCGACATCGTTTCGGAACGCTTCGAGGCCGGTACCCGAGACCTGACCGGCGATTCCGGCGGCGATGTCCGTGGCCCGAAGCGGCGTAACCGCGGGGGGAACTCGCCGATACCGTCGCTCGGTTCCGCCGGACCGGAGCCGATCGACGCTGTCGACGTAGCGATCCATCATCGACGTTACGTCCCACGTCATCGGGTGTCGCTTGAGCCACCGTTTCCAAAGGTATGAATCGCTTACCGACGGTTCGCGGACAAACCGAAAGCGCTTGGCTGTCTCCATCGTTGCCACTATAGCTCAATGCGCACCCGGTCGAACGACGGCTGTACGACCGATGATACACAGACTCGGTTGCTATGACAACAGCTTTCGACCCTGTAAGGTTCTCTTACAGCACTGTATGATCCAATTTCTCCGTTCTCCGGAGTCCACCAAGTCCCATCTCGCGGTCCATCTTTCCGACGAGCGCGGGCGAGAGAGTCACGTTTCGCTTTCCAGCCCCGATATAGCGCTAAAATAGGCCGATAGGGAGATCATACCTCCGATATGTGGATCTTACTGTCGCTCGGGCAGATATGAAACGGCGGAAGTAATGCGGTAACGATCTAGTATACATCCGTATCAATCCCTTATTAGTCCGAAATCATCTGGAGCTAATCCGTGTCGTATCCGGTAAATAGGGTTATACGAGTAAGTAGATCATACTCGGCCATGCCCGATAGGCATGGAAAGCTTACTGCGGACGAACGGGACGAACAGAACACAGTGAACGGATCGATCGGTCGGCGCCGGCTGCTCAAGATTGGCGGAGCCGGGATCGCTCTCGGTGCGCTCACGACGGTCGGTTCGGCAGGGGCAAACACTCGACTGGCCAACAGTATCGTCATCGACGGCACGGTTTCGCCGGAAACGGCGACCTATGAGTTCTTTACCTCCGGGGACGTGGCGCTTCATCCCGACGTCGGGTCCAACGACGACTCCGGGAGCATCCAGGACGGACACGTGAACGGTTCCGTCGGGAACGAAATACACGCTTACCGGTTTAGCGGGACGCTGTCGTACCTCGATGTCGACGGTAATGCCGAATTAACGCTCAACTACGGGGATAGCGGTACCTCGGATACCGACCGACTCGAGATCGTCGCCTCCAGCGACGGGAGCGTCGATTACGAGATCACGAGCTCCGGCACCGTCGAGAAGGTGCTGGACAACGGCGACCGCTCCGCCAACGAGGGGGAAGACACCGTCGCGGAGAACGACGACGGCACGTGGACTGTCGTCGGGTCGACCGCGAACGGCTACGGCGACACGTACGACTTCCACGGCGACATCGAGCGCTTCGATCCCGTTACGGGAGAGTTTACGCTCTTTTTCAATGGGGTGGAAACGACGGTCCCCGAGTTGACCGGACAGGAGGAACCCGCCGACGAGGAGGAGGCCACAATCGAACGTGAGCACTGGTACTCCTTCGAGGCGACCGGCGACGAATACGCCGACTACTACCTCGAAGTCGAGGACGGCGGCGAGATAATCCCATCGCTGGTAGACGATGCGGTGATCGATTACGAGTACTTCTGGATCGGTGACGACGGGACGAAGGCGGCGGGGCGCGTCTTCCCCGGTGAAACCCACGCCTACGCGTTCGATACGCTGGTCGCGGACGTCACGATCGAGGGCGAGGCCAATCCGACAGTCGACGACAGCGACTCGAACCTCGAGTACTACCCACGCAGCATGGCCTCCGGCGACCACTGGAAGGGGTACTTCCCGTGGCATCTGGAGGGCGAACAGCGCGAACACTGGTACTCCTTCGAGGCGACCGGCGACGAATACGCCGACTACTACCTCGAAGTCGAGGACGGCGGCGAGATAATCCCATCGCTGGTAGACGATGCGGTGATCGATTACGAGTACTTCTGGATCGGTGACGACGGGACGAAGGCGGCGGGGCGCGTCTTCCCCGGTGAAACCCACGCCTACGCGTTCGATACGCTGGTCGCGGACGTCACGATCGAGGGCGAGGCCAATCCGACAGTCGACGACAGCGACTCGAACCTCGAGTACTACCCACGCAGCATGGCCTCCGGCGACCACTGGAAAACCGGATTCCCGTGGCAGGACGACGACCACGAGGCCCCCGGCGACGGGATCGTCGAGGGGGGCCCCATCGGTGGCGGGCAGGGGTACGAGAACACGATCAGCCCCGACGAGGCCGACGTCGTCGTGAGTAGCCGCAGCGAGTTCAACAGCGCGCTATCGTCGGCATCCTCCGGTGACGTCGTGTACGTGGCGGGTGACGCCAGCATCGATCTCGGTTCGAACACCTACACCGTTCCACGGGGTGTCACGCTCGCGTCGGACCGAGGAATCGACAACGCACCGGGCGGTCACCTCTACACCGACCACCAGCCGGACTCGTCGATGTACTACATCGAACTGTCCCGGGGTGCTCGCCTGTGCGGTGTTCGCGTTCAGGGACCCTACTACGACTTCTTCGATCCGGACTTTTATGCCACCGGCGCCGGCGTAACCGTTCGCGGCGACAGCGTCGAAATAGACAACTGTGAGATGTGGGGCTTCGCGCTCGCGTCCGTCCACGTCGGTACAGGAGAGCCGCATATCCACCACAACGACATCCATCACAACCCCCGCCGCGGTCTCGGATACGGTGTGGTGAATTACGGCGGTAATCCACTCATCGAGTGGAACTACTTCGACGCCAACCGACACTCGGTCGCCTGCGATGGCCAGGGTGGCTACGTCGCTCGGTACAACCACTTCGGCCCGATCACTTACAGTCACGTGATGGACGTCCACAGCCCCGGCGGGACTCGGGTGGAGATCTACAACAATACCGTCGAGGCCGTTGACGGTGATCACGATGGGGATCAAAGGCCCGCGGTCGCAATCCGCGGCGCTCCCGACGACGTCGCGGCCATCTACGACAACTGGTTTTACAACCCGGACGAACCGCTCGACACCCCGGATGGCTGGTCGACCCGACACGCCATTATTCAGGTCGGTGTAGACGAGTGGACCAACGTCGAGTGGTCGGGCAACCATTACGGGAGCAGCGAACCCGCGAACGGCATCGGTCACCCACGGTAACCCGAAGGTCCCGTTAGGGATCCCCGCCCGGTATCATCTCCATTACTAAGCCGGCACTCGTTCTCAGCGGAACGTAGACCCGTAGTATGGAACGGATTTCGATAGGTTCACTCTCGGACCGTTCGATGGATATCGTCTCTCGGGTACGTGACAGGTACGGCTCCGAGGGTGTTTCCGGGATCGTCTCGAGCAGCTATCGCGTCCTCGAAAGAAGGGCACTGCAGTTCTATTATGATCGCACGCACACGGCGAAGACGGATTCGTCCCCGTACAAACTCCTTTTGGTCGATCCCCACGACATCGAATACGTCTCCGGTGTTTGCCTAGAGCGGAGGGGCACGGGAAGGCATCTGGAATACGTACGGTGGCCGTGGTATCTCCGATTTGCGGATTACGGCGACGTCATCGGGGGGGACTGGGACGTGCCCAGGGTAAAGTTCACCGAGCTGTCCGAGTGGACGCTTATCAACGAACGCTTCGGAAAGGGGATCCCCTGGGAGGAGACGTCAGTCTACGGGGATCTCGTGGCCCGTATCGACCGCGGGAATAACGTATACGGCTGTTCGACGGTCGAGGAACTCCACGAACGGTTCGAGTATCTCTCGACACTCAAGGAGTCGATGGCGTCGGACGGATATCGGCGGACTGACACCGGTTCGTCGCCGGGCGTCGGTGTCGGACGCGACAGTGCGGCTTCCCTCGATGAAATAACGGTCAATATCGGACGTGGGGGCGAGTTATTACATCACACGAACGGACGACACCGGCTCGCACTGGCGAAAGTGCTCAATATTTCCAAAGTCCCGGTACTCGTGATGGTTCGACACGAGAGTTGGCAACGAAAACGTGATCGGGTCAGGACAGGATCCGAGACCGATCACTCTCATCCCGATCTCGCGGATATACGCGGATCGGCGGAGGTGACCGTCTCCGGGGTATCTAACGGAAGATAAGAAACATCGAGGAACCGACTCGGAACTGGAGGGAACGAAGTATCCCTCCCGGACGGCTTTTCGCCACTCGATAGGCAATGCATACTAATCCGTACCAGGCCCGTTGAGTGGGCCATGAAGCGGCGGACGTATTTGGCGGTTGCCACAGCTGTAGCAGTAGCCGGCTGTTCTACAGCGGACGATGACCCTCCAACCGACGAAGACGATGACCCCCCGGGACGAACGGGGACAGAGCAAGAAAGCCAGCCGATCGATTCCGTCGATCGGTTGATCGAACAGCTCGAGTCGGCCACGGAAGGCGACGTCATCACCGTGCCACCGGACGTCACGATAGATCTCACCGATCACTGGGAAATCCCCGTCCCTCCGGGCGTAACGCTTTCCGGAGGGCGCAGAGCGGGAGTCCCCGGCGCATTGTTGCGATCTCCGGAGGGCGACAAAACCCCTGAATCCGAGACGTTTATACGAAAACTCACCCTGAATGAAGGCGCGCGACTGACCGGGTTTCGACTCAGGGGCCACCATCACGCGTACGTGGATCCGGAGGAAGAACACGACGGGGACTACCATGCACACCGGGCGGGCGGTGGAGTAACTGCGAAAGAAGAGTCAATCGTCGACAACAACGAAATCTCGGGATGGCCGTTCACGGGCGTCTACACTAAAGCTAACGCACATATACACAGTAACTATATCCACCACAATGCGTGGGACGGTCTCGGATACGGTGTGGCGAATTACGGCGGTAATCCACTCATCGAGCGGAACTACTTCGACGCCAACCGACACTCGGTCGCCTGCAGTGGCGAGGGTGGTTACGTCGCTCGGTACAACCACTTCGGCCCGATCACTTACAGTCACGTGATGGACGTCCACAGCCCCGGTGGTACCCGGATAGAGATCTACAACAATACCGTCGAGGCCGTAGAGAGCGCCCAAAACGGGGATCAAAGGCCCGCGGTCGCCATTCGTGGCACCCCCCGGGATGTCGCGACGATCAACAATAACTGGTTTTACAACTCGGACGAACCACTCGATACCCCCGACGGGTGGACGACTCGACACGCCATTATTCAGGTCGGTGTGGACGAGTGGACCAACGTCGAGTGGTCGGGCAACCACTACGGAAACGGCAAACCCTCGAACGACGCCGGTGCGCCCGAAATACGGCAAACCTGGAACCCCGCTGATCCGGAACTGCCCGACAGAATTCATTGAATCAACGGCCGTCGCCGTAGTTCGACTGCCCGAGAGATCTCCGGTCCTGCCCCGCTCACGCCCTGAGGGATATCAGCTACGCGCTTCGTGGCTCAGTATCTCCGACATGATGAACTCAGTCGTGTCGATTTTGTCGTCCAGCATCCGCTCTCGACGACGGTCCCACAGACTCTGATCGTAGTTTTCGAGGATCGAAATGGCCTTCTCTATGCCCTGTGTCTGACGCTTCGGGCCCGGAAAGTTATACAGCAGTTCGTACTTTTCTTCCAGTTCGGTGGTGTATCCGAGATGGCCTGTCGCGACGAAGATTCCGGGGGTACCGAGTACCGCACTTTCGGTTGCCATCGTCGCACTCTCCCCGATAAATAGGTCCGCATAATACATCAGGTGGTGGATCCGATGCGGCTCGACGGGGACCTGATAGCGTTCGACGGCTTCCGGCAACTCACCTTCCGCGGTGATGAAAACGCGGACGCCCGTCCCTTCGAGCGATTCGACGACACTGGCAACATCGGTAAAACCGCTATCCCCGATATCGTGGACGGCGTTCCAGTCCACCAACCGCAGAATGACGAACCGTTCCTCCGGATCGATGCCGACCTCCGAGAGGATACTCGGATCCGGTTCGAACCGATCGGGATGTAAGTATGCGAGTTCGTGATACCCCGGGTAGCGTATCTGTTTCGGTCCGACGTCGTCCTCGTAACACTCGGGCGTGTAGATCCGGTCGGCGAACGGGAACGCGAACGTGTTCGTCAACGTCGCATGCTCCGTGTCGGTGAATATGAGGGATTCGACGTCGAACAGCTTCGAGGCGTGTGCGGCTGCCGGCTCCCCGATCGTGGCGATGAGGTCCGGATCGAGGCGGCGAACTTTCCTGAACAGGTTGATTTCGTATTTCAGCTGGCCAAACAGCATCTTGACATTCGAATCGAATCGCCCCGCCAGGACTTCGTAGTCGATGCCGTAGTGCTCCAGTAGTACAAGCGCCATCGGCCTCTCACGAACGAAAACGTGTGTAGCGTGGCCGTCCGCTTGCAGTTTCTCGATCGTGTTTCGAAAGAAGTGGACGTGCGCCGGGTGTTGTACGGTGAAGAATACTCTCATACGTGAACAACACGGTCAGATCCGACAGCACACCGTCGAACCACTCCCGCGAGTCGTAATACTGTCATTTCAGTTCGGAATACTTCAGACGGATAATTAAGTATGCACCACCTTCGGCTCGGGCTGATCCGTATCCGGCGATACCCGAAGTCGTGACGCACGCTCCGGCCGCCGTCGCTGTTGAACCGATACCGATCCCTTTGTGCGGTTTCGTTTCCGGACGGTACGAGCCACATCTCCCGTTCGATCGATCGCCTCCGTACCTGGTGGACCCTCGACAGACAGCAAAACGTGTCGATCACTCTGATAGTATCGTCGACATAATACTCGCATATCAGGTAGAAAGTGCCCCATAACAAACTGTTCAAGCGCGTTTTACCCGATACGGTCTTACATGAATCTGTCCGCACACACCGTCGACGTACTGGGGGTGGGTTCCCCGGAAGATGGCGATTGAAACGTCCAGAGCCCAGGACACAGGTCGTCACTCCGTCCCCACCCGGCGTACTATGGGGAACGACGCGTCTCCACGCCGAGCGTATGACGTGACACCCCCAGTGAACACCGATCCGGTTACGGACCCGAACGCGGGGTATGTACGCTTTGCATCTACGGGGAACCGATGCGAGTGCTGAACGTCGTTACGACCCGGACGCCGTTTTTCACTCAACAGATCGCCTCGTTGGAGGATCAGGGGGTTCAAACGGAGACCGTCACTGTCCCCGGGACTGCCGGGGAGCGAACTCTTCGACACTACGCGTTGTTTTACAAGAGGATACTCGAAAAAAACCCGCTCGATTACGACGTCATACATTCGAACTACGGGTTGACCACCCCGTTTGCGCTCGCCCAACCATCACGACCGGTCGTGGTCACTCTGTGGGGTTCGGATCTGATGGGGCCGTACGGCAGCCTGTCGAAAGCATGCGCAAAGCGATGTGACGAGGTCCTCGTCCGATCGCGGGAAATGAGAGAAGCGCTCGGAAGTGACGCGCACGTCGTTCCCGGAGGGGTCGACTTCGAGCTATTCAGACCGATGCCACAGGGGCAGGCACTCGAGGCGGTTTCCTGGAGCCACGAACAAAAGCACGTCCTCTTTCCGTACTCCCGGGATCGGGACGTCAAGAACTATCCGCTCGCCGAAGACGTCGTCTCCGCTGCGGAGAAACGTTTCGAGGTCCCGGTAAACCTTCAGGTCGTTTCCGGTGTTTCCCATGACCGCATCCCCATCTATATGAACGCCGCTGACGCCCTCGTCTTGACGTCCGATCGAGAGGGGTCCCCGAACACGATCAAGGAAGCGATGGCGTGTAACACCCCGATCGTTTCGACGGACGTCGGTGACGTTCGAGAGCGACTCGATGGGGTTACCCACTCGAAGGTCGGTCGGACGACGCCCGAGCTCGTGGACGGTCTGATCTCCGTTCTTTCGTCCGATGAGAGATCCAACGGCCGCGAAAGTATTCAGGACCTGCGTCTGGACCGCATCGCGAAACGGATAATACGTGTGTATAAACAGGCCCTGGCGTAGCCGTCGATCAATTTTAAATCATGAACGGATACACCGACACGACCGTCAGCGTGGTAATCCCGTACAGTTCCGAGTACACTCCGGAAGAGATGTTAGACGAGGCGATAGCGTCCGTCGAAAAACAGAGTATCGAAACGGAGCTCATCGTCGTCAGGGATACTGAACGGAGGGGCCCCGCCTGGGCGCGAAACGAAGGGATAAAGCGCGCGTCCAATCGATTTATCGCCTTTTTGGACGCGGACGATCTATGGCTGGATAACAAACTGGAAACACAGCTGCGGGAGATGGAACGAACCGGCGCCGGTCTCTGTGTCGAATACGACGGATCGTCCTTCGACGAGTTGATGTGGGGTCTGCTGTTGGGATCTGCGGGATCGATGACCCCCTCGATCGTGATCGACACCGCAAAAACGGATGTCGTGTTCGAGCAGTCGCTTCGGGCGCTCGAGGATCATCTGTTTATATTGGAGACTGCATCCGATGCGGGAGTGTGTTTCTGTGGCAAGGTAACCGAAATCAGAAAGCACCCCGATGGACTCTCTTCTAGCGGGGACATACGGTCGTCGTATACGACCCGAAAGGAGTTCATTTCCCTCGTCGAAGAACGGGTCCCCGAGGCGGCGGATCAGGTGATCGAATACAGGATACGGATCCTCGAGTTGCGGACGTCCGGACGGTATCTCCTTTCGTTCGGCTTGCTTGGGTTTTTCAGGCATCTATATCGAGCGATCTCCGTCGACGGACCGATCCGATTTATCACACAGTCCCTCAAAGAGCTGGTTCGGTTCGTGCGTGACACGTATGGGTCTCGATCGGTTTGAGACGGCGATAGATCTCGATCGGTTTGAGACGGCATTCTTCGGATTTCGGAGCTTTCGGTCGTTAACGAGCGCATACTAATCATACGGACGTGATTAGCTGGAACTGGAATGAACTGCTGTCTACTGTGCCTCCCTCGGGACGTTGTCAGCCCCGATGAGAGCTTCGAGACGACGAGAGAGCGTACCGTGGGTATCGAGATCGGCAGGTCGATATCCACAGGAGTGATTCGGCTGTGACCGACCGGGAACATCACCGAACCCCGGACGCGGAGCCCGCCCACCCGATCGATCTTTCGACTCAGCGTCACGAAACAGCGGACGCTACCGATACGTTCTCCGGACCGACACGCGTCGGTGTCGTCGGGTTGGGCTATGTCGGTCTGCCGCTCGCACTTGCGATGCACCGGGCCGGCTATCGGGTGATCGGCGTCGATGTCGACGATCGGACGGTCGAACAGCTAACGAGCGGGCACACGACGATAAGTGACGTATCGAACGACGACGTTGCATCGGCACTCGAGGAGGGAATCACGTTCACGACCGACTACGAGGCTCTGGGCGCCGTCGATGCCGTCTCTATCTGTGTTCCGACGCCGCTTCGAAAGACCGATACTCCGGACCTCTCTTTCGTCGTCGACGCCGCCGAACGGCTCGCTCCCATCACTCCGGACGGCTGTACGGTCGTCCTCGAGAGCACGGTCTATCCGGGGGCGACACAGGAGATCATCGGTGAAACGCTCACCAGCAACGGAATGGTGATCGGCGAAGACATCTATCTGGCCTTTTCGCCGGAACGGATCGATCCGGGCAACACGGAGTTCGGTCCGACCGAAATCCCGAAAGTCGTCGGCGGAGTCACGGATGCGTGTGGGGATCACGCGACCGCCCTCTACGAGCAGGTGTTCGACGAGGTCGTTCGCGTCGACTCCGCGACCGAGGCCGAACTCGTGAAGCTCTTAGAGAACACGTTTCGGGCGGTCAACATCGGGCTGATAAACGAACTCGCACAGGTCGCCCACGAACTCGACGTGAACATCTGGAACGTGATCGATGCGGCGGCGACCAAACCCTTCGGGTTCATGCCGTTCTACCCCGGTCCGGGACTCGGCGGACACTGTATCCCGATCGACCCGTTCTATCTGTCCTGGAAAGCCAACGAGCAGGGGATCGAGACCCGGTTTATCGACCTCGCCGATACCGTCAACCGAGAGATGCCGAACCACGTCGTCCAGCGGGTCGTCGAACAGCTGAACCGCCACGGAACCGCGCTGTCGAACGCGGACGTACTGGTGCTCGGGGTGGCCTACAAACGTGACGTTTCGGACACGCGTGAGTCACCCGCGATCGATATCATCGACCGGCTCGATGAGTGGGACGCGACTGTGGCGTATCACGACCCTCACGTCCCCGAAATGAGTGTACCCGGTGGGACTTATGAGTCTGTTCCCCTGACAGCCGAGACACTGGCCGATACTGACTGTGTGGTTCTCGTGACGGACCACTCCTGTTTTGATATCCCCGAGATCGTCGACAACGCACCCCTCGTGTTCGATACGCGAAACGCGACCCGCCAATACGAACGCGATAACGTCGTTCGTCTATAGACGGTTGTCGGCTCCCCATGGCGAACCGGAGGCACGGCGTCGAAATACCCACAAAGGCCCCGGGAGTGACGATACCCCGTCCCCGATAACGGCTCGAACAAGTAGGCCATTCATTACAATATCTGACTGGCTAGTACTGACCGACGTGGTCACAAATAGCTCTCCGCTCACACAACGAGGCGAGAGGTCAGTCAGCCGTAGGAAGCTCATACTCGCCTCCGGAGCCGTGGGCGGCGGCGTCCTTGCCGGGGCGTATATCTTCTCGGGAGGACTCGACGACGAGGAACTCGAGCGGCAGTTACCACCGGATCTCACCGAGCTTCATATCGCTTCGGGAGACGAACACCTCATCGCGGCTGACGATCACGAGTCGTATCACCTGATCCGGTGGGAGGACCAGGGAATGCTCAGAATCGAACGGGGAGGGTCGCTCGGTATGATGGATATCAACAACGCATGACGGGTGAAATACGGCTTATCAACGAGGACGGCAAACTGATCGCGATCGATACGGAAACGAACGAGACCGTCCCGATACGGCTCGGCCCGGTTGACGCTGAAACGACGACCGTCGAGCGATCGCGAAGCAGGGATGGATTTATACACGGTACCGAACTCGACGACTTCGCGGCGGGGCGGATCGCCGATTCGCGCTATGCGAGCTGGACGATGATGATGGAACAGACGATCGCATCCTTTCCGATCCATAAGACGAAACCCACATTGATCTTCCACTCGGAGGGCGGCCGTCCGGAAGAGTACGACGAGGCCATGCCCCGGATGGCCGAGCGCAACCTTCCGTGGGAGTTGGGGATCGGCGACAGTACAGCGTTCCAGGCAGAACTCGATACGAACCGTCTCAGTCCCGAACAGGCCCGTGAGATCATGTTCAACGGCGGGGAAATCGGGATCTATACGGGCGAGGTCGAAGCGTTGTCTCAGGAGCTGTCGGACCACGCTCTCGAGGACGAAGAGTGGGACCTCAGTGACGGCCCCGGACAGCTCGACCCGGAGGGCGACGGGACGACACTGGAGCGCTTGGAACGGATCTTACTCGGCCAGAAACGTCACGTCGAACAGGCGGTCGGAGCGCCGGTCTCGTTTATGACCGCCCGGAAGGGTTCCTCGATTAATTACGGCGAGTTGGATATGGCGAAGTCGTATATGATCCGCTCGTTGTTCCAGGGGAGCGGCCACGGGAGCGCACAGGGTAGTTTCAGAGGCGCCTCCTCACGCTCCGTGTTTGCGACTACGTCCCCGCATACCCACGCCGCTACGATACTCGATGACGTCACGAGCGACGCGGAAATCGAGGAAGTGAAAGGGATTATCGATGCTTTGCTCCACACGACCGACCGAGCCATGTTCTTTTTCCACTCCCATTCAGTTCAGGACTGGAACGCGATCGAGGAGATACTGGATTACGCCGTCGAAATGCGGGAGCGCGGTGACCTCGATATCGCGAGTGCGACCGGTGGTCTGTTACTCCCGTGGGACCTCGAAGACGGTGATATCGTCAACGAAAGCGTACCACACTACGATGATTTCGACGACTGCTTTTGGACGGACATCGGCAATACCCCTGTCGTGAGCGATACACAGGAATACTGGCGAATGGGTGCTGATTTCGGCGGCTCCGGGGCCGGCGGAATGCGCGGTCGACGAGTTCGGACGGGCCCGATGTTTCCCGTCTTCATGACGCAAGCCGACGTCAGAGCACCGGCCGACACAGCGGTGACGGCATCGATCAGATACGACCTATCAGGCCTAGAAAGTACGGACGAAGAGATAACCCGTACATTCGAGGTAGGGGACGAATGGACGACTATCCGTACACCGTTCGGCCATCCGAGAGCTGATGTGGGTGATCCGGACGGTGGCTCGACTGACAATCTACTCATCTTCACGGATGATCCCGAAATGCACGTCACGAACGTCAAGCTGTATCCTTGCTGATCCGTTTATGATGCCCTCGTGATCGACGAGGTTGTGTCAACATCGACTTTCCGGGACCGGCGCTTCGTTATTTTCGCGCCTTTGGGAGTGTCGTATCCACCTCGAACTGAGCGGGGCGGCAAGATATCTCGATGGACCCGTGCGGTGATTCTTCCCAGTAGGAGAACGATAACAATGTCTTCGCACTTGCAGGATCTATCAAAGAGATGGGATTCGATCGCTTCCACCCGATACGTACGGTTTCCGAGACTGTTCGTGATTCGTACAGCATAGAGTGTTTTCCCGTTGCATACGCTCTTTGGGCCGTTGTATCACGATCATGGGAGCGATCGGCTTTCGAGGCGACCGCTCTCAAAAACACAGCCGAAACTTCGGATCTTCTGTTCGATGCTTGAAGCCGAGATAGTTCGAACATTTATGAAATATAATTGCTAATAAATGAAGGGCCTACAGAACATCTACAGGCGGTTTCTCTCCATTCTCGGCGCAGGGGTTCTCACCATGGTGATCGCGTTCATCGCGACACCGATAATCGTTCGCCTGCTAGATCCCAGCGGGTACGGTGATTACGCCGTCGTGTTGTCTATCTTTTCGCTGTACATGATCCCGGTGAGCTCCGGGATCACCCTGGGTGTCCAGAAGTACGTCTCCGAGGACCGGGACAATCCACACTGGCGGGAGCACGTGATACGGTTCTATACACTGCTCGCGTTCGCCACCGTCCTCGTCGGGGTTGTCGTGATGGTCGGCTTTACGGCTCTGGGTGGGGCGGCGTATTTTTTCAGCGAAGAGTTCACGCTCTATCTGTACCTGTTGAGTGGTCTGGTCGTCGTTGCACAGTTCCGTGGTCTCAGCGATCGAATCCTGCTCGGAATGAGCCTCGAACTGCTTTCGGGACCGCTCTCCGTGATATTGAAGTTCTTCACGGTCGCTCTCGGTATCCTCTTCGTCCTCTCCGGTCTGCACGTCGAGGGGATGATCGCCGGCCATATCATCGCCAATCTGCTGGTCGTCTGTTTGGCGACGTACTGGATCGCCAAACGGATCTCGCTGAAAGCGCTGCTCGAGTCGGTCCCCGACTCGTTTCCCCACAGGACGATCCTGTTCTATAACGGTTTCAACATCGTTCTCGTAGTGCTCGTTAGTTCATTGTACCACGTCGATATTATCATGCTTCGGATCCTGTCGGATTCGGAGACGACCGGGTTTTATAAGGCGGCCATCGGGCTTGCCGAATATCTCTGGATCGCTCCGATCGCACTCAAAACCGTTCTCCTTCACTCGAGTTCGACGCTGTGGAGCAACAACCGTTCCGAAACGATCACGAAACTGTCGGCGCGTGTCACTCGTTATACGATCCTTCTCACCGTGTTGATGGGTATCGGTCTTGCGGTGCTTTCTACCCGATTCGTTCCGCTGTACTACGGTGAACCGTTCAGTGTTGCTGTGACTCCATTGCTGTTGTTGCTCCCCGGTGCGATCGGGTTCGCCGGCGCCCGCCCGCTCAAATCGATAAGCCAGGGGTCCGGGAAGATGAAGGTCCTGATAGTTGCGACCGCGGTCGCGGCCGCGGCCAACCTGATTTTGAACGCGACCTTGATCCCACTTTTCGGCATGAACGGCGCTGCTGTCGCGACGAGCATCAGCTACGGATCGATGTTTTTCCTCTTCGTCTGGGCGGCCTGGCAGATCGGATACGATCCGCTCGATGACTTCCGAGCCCCTCGAATCGCCGTGACCGCGATACTTGCGGCGCCAGTCATCTGGTTTACCAACCGGTTGATCGCATACGATATCGTCGCGTTCATCGTGGTTCCGGTGGTCGGTGCAATTGCCTTCGGGTTCGCGGCGCTGGCGACGGGAGCTATCGACGAAACGGATCTCGATCCGGTCCTCGAAAGGTTGCCGGATCCGATCCGTAACGTACTCTATCCGATGGTATCTCGGGTAAATGAATTGTAATACCCCTCCGAAAGCGATCGGTTATCGCTAGATCCGTCCCGCGAGCCACACGCCCACGAGTCAGGTACGACGTCCTCCAAGTCCGGATGATCGAGGTAGCCTTGGAGACCGGGCCGCAGCTCCGATGGGTTATCTGCCCGGTCGACTTCGTCACGAACCCGTTGCCACTCGCGATGTCTGGCTAACACGTTAACCGGGATCGAGGTGATCTCGAGGATCTTCGCGATCGAATATCGGTGTCTACCGCTGCATAGGTACAATTCGCCGTCCCCTCCGATAGTCACGAGAGGCTCCAGCGTGCTGTGGTAGGACGCCCCTCTACCCCTGACATCGTTTTCGGGAACTTCGTGCTCTAACTCGGAGTTCGGACGGTACCCCTCGTCTCGGATCGTTTCAAACAGCGTGTCGACGAACGCACACCGGACGTTCCGGAACTGTTCGAGATCGTGATACCCCCACTTCGATCCGCCCCTCTCGAACTCCTCTTTCGCGCTCTGATAATACACCGTCTCTTCCCAATCCCGACCGTCTTCGAACCGCTGCCTCAGGCCCTCATACACCGGCTGATCTTCCAGGAGGGTGTGGTGTTTTGACAGATCCCAGTCTTCGGTACGTATCTGACCTAATCCGTATTCGGGTGACATGTTCGCGAAACGATCAACGTTCGCGACGTCAATCCAGATCGGTTCGTATGGATCGGCCGGAGCGTTGTATCGGCGTTTGTGAACACGATATCGAAGCGACGTCAGGCACTTGAACTGTCGTTTCCCGCGTAGCGCCTTGCTCCGTATCCTGTATCGGCCATACCGGAGCCCGGTCCGCAGTAACGGTATGAATCCGTCGGCTCGGTATTTATCGATCGTCTTCCGGGCGGTGTGTAGGACGCCTCGAATCATACGCCTCCACGCTCGACGACGTCGATCCAGATGTGTAGTGTCTGATCTGCGCTATCGGGTTCGCTGGGATCGATCTCCTCTGGGTCGGTATCCTTATACACGAGAAACTGTAATCTGAGCCCCTCTCCGGTCACAGTCGGGTCTATTTGCCGGTCCAAGAGAGCGCGTTCATCGTGAGCGACCGTTGCGTTAAACTGGTCGACCGGCTGTTGGTTCTCGATCGACCCGTCCGGGCCGATCTCCTGTACGACGACGGCCACTTCGTAGGATACGGTTCGGTGCTCGTGGTTTTCGATACCGACGGTTAGCGAGTGGCCCTCACCGGTGACGAACGTCGTCGGATACTCCTCGGCGACGAGTTCTCCGCTCTCCGCTTCGGTCAGGAGATACGTCTCCGAAAAGGTCTCCCCCTGCGATGGGGCCACACCGATGACGGCGATCGTACTGACGAGTGCGAGTAGCGACAACACGAGTACGACGCTCTGTATCCTTGTCTCCGTCGGAAAGACTCGAATCCTTCTCCCAGCGAACGGCCTTGCACGACGTCGTCCGGGCAACAGGCTCCGTCTCAAAGCGGTGATTACGATGCCGACGAACGTGACGCCCGCAAGGGCACCGATCACAGGGGCGAGACGGATCGCGCCCCGGAAGTTCAGCAGTATGCCGACCGCGGCGACGATGATAAGGCTCCCCACGAACGAGAGGATAAGCCGAACCGTCCAGTCCGGACTGCTCGCCCGAGAGTCTACAGACACGTTGTGCAGGTCCTCCGACGGTTGCTCGGGAAACAGCGCAGAGACAACCGCGTATCCGGGGAGAACCACCAGGAGTAAAACGCCCGCGATCTCCTCTATCGGCCACCCGATATCCGGACCGAGGAGCACTCCGGCGGCCGCTGCGGTCAGCACAGTAGCGATCAGGAGATCGGCCGTCCACTCGATTCGGCTAGGGGCGGCGGACTTCATGCGTTCACCCCCGGTTCGACCGCTGAAGACGAGCACATCCTGACCGCATCGTTCGCATAGACGTGGTTCCGGAGGGGCGAACACACCCGTTCAGAAGCGACAGTCCGACTGGAGATCCGATACGGAGGCTCCCCGGCCCCGTAAAAAACCGTTGCTCCCTGCGTCTGGTAGTCGCGGTATATGACCGGTTCCGGCTCCGTTACACCGACCTCGTCTAACTCCACGGTACTCGAGGAGTACCCGCCGTATCGTCCGAAGAGCGACTGATAAGGGTGATCGCTGACAACCCCTCTGTCGGTTTCTGGCGAATAGATCGTATTGATGGTTTCGACGGCGGTGATCTCCGAATCCGTGTAGGAGAACCGCGGATGTTCCTCTTCGAACGCCGGGCTGTCGATTGTCGCCTTCTCGGCGACGACCATCGTCATCGGATAGCCGACTGCCACGACGATGAAGACGACCAGAACCACCCGGGAAGACGCGTTCCGTGAGATGTGATACAGCCCGATCGCGCCGATGATGGCGAACAGCGCGTACATGAACCCCATCCAGCGTCCGGGAAGAATATCACGGATTCCGAACAGGGAGAACCCGAACACGATCACGAAAAGCGTTGCCGCCGTGGCGAGGTAAGTGAGCACGCTGTCGGTTCCGTACCCACGGCTGTGAATCGTACTCGTGTCTCTCGTGCGGAGCATGGCCAATCCACCCACAACAGCGATCAAAAGTAACAGCGCAAAGCCCAACCAGTCGATAAACGGAACGAACTCGGCCAAGAGCCCCACGTCTTCACCGCTCGCGTCTCCTGCCATCTCCCCTCCGGCTCCACCTCCCGCCCCGTTTCCACCGGCGAGGTTGAGAAACCCGGCTTCACTGGCTAACGTCCCCTCGAGAATCTCGACCATCTGCCAAAGGAAGGGGCTATTACCGAACCACGGCGTGTTCATCCACGAGACGATCGTAACCAGAAGGGTCACGACGGACGCACTGACCAGCCCGATCACACTCCTGAGGGGGGCCTTGTCACTCGCCTCTCCGGATAGACGGACCAGGAGGACGGAGACCGATCCGATCAGGAGAAACACGAGCACGATCGCTGTCGATACCTGATGGGTAAAGACGGTTGCCAGACTGAATGTGAACAACAAGCCGATCGCCCACAGATCATCCGTATAGAACAGCTTGGTCACACAGTACAGTGCCCCAAGGAAGAACACCAGCCCGAGACTCGTTGGAATGACGTGAAGTCCCCACAGAACGAACTGATCCGCGAACGCGTACAGCGCCGTCGCGAGCAGCGCCCAGCGCACCGGCACTAGCAGCTTCGCCGTGGCGTAGACGAAAAGTACCGATAAGGGCATCAACAATCCGACCGTCAGATAGACGCCGGTGCGGGCCGAGTCGAACACGAGCGCCGCGATCGCCCCGATAGTGTGATAGATCGGGGCCATAATGTACTTGCTCTCCGAGATTGCAGCCAGCGATCCCGCTTCGGCAATTCCCTCTATGAACGTCGGGACGTGCGTCCAGATGTCGACGCCGATAAATCCGGGGGTGAAAAAGAGCGTACTCATCCGGATTACGACCGTGGCAACGACGATCTGAACCAGCACCGCTCCCGGAGTGAAGCTGTCGTCGTCGACCAGCAAGATCTGCGCGAGGATGAGCACTCCGATCACACCGATCAGAAGATGAACCGGTACCGTTCGTCCACCCCCGAGATGTGTCAGGAGTACGGTTCCGGTGAGGATCGCGAACACGATCGGGGGAAAATACCCGCGCATTACCCGGAGAAGCGGCGGGGATTCAAGCCCCGTCCGAATCCCTGATAAAGGCGCCGAGTGCCGGTTCTGTACGCTGAGATAGAGGACACACGCGGCTCCCGTTGCGGTCGGGATAATAACGAGAAGGACCTGTGCCGTCAGCAGTCGAAGGCCCAATAGAAGTACACAGGCTACGACACCGATCTTCGCGAGCGTGATATCGACGCGGTCGGCCGACAGACACCGCTGGAGTTTGCCCTGATAGCTCATATTTCCCCGAACGGTCGTTTCACGACGGTCCAATCCTCCGGATTTGTGGATCGAGATTACGATTTCCGTTTCTCCCGTGTCGGCCGATATCGCATCGATCCATCATTTATCCCAAACCATCCAACTTGTTTGCCGTAACAGGATTGTAGACATTGTTATATCTCTCATAACCCCCTCTCGGATGTCGGTAGGGGTCTCTTACTCGCGTGGAATAACCGTTCCTGGCAGCGAGTTGTACCGATATATTCTCAGTAAACATATCTTATATAGTACTTCGAGGGAAAGCCGATTCGACGGAT
>CAZWZX010000006.1:0-29343 GCA_964638655.1 uncultured Natronomonas sp. | reverse complement strand
ACGGCGTCGTCGTGATGCACGGCACCGACACGATGCAGTACACCGCCGCCGCGCTCTCGTTCATGCTCGATCCGTCCGTCCCGGTCGTGCTCACCGGCAGCCAGCGCTCGGCCGACCGTCCCTCCTCGGACAACGTGATGAACGCCGTCTGCGCCGTCGAGGCGGCGACGGCCGATCACTCCGAAATCCTCGTGTGTATGCACGGATCGGAGTCGGACGACGTCTGTGCGCTGCATCGCGGCACCCGCGTTCGGAAGAACCACACCTCCCGGCGGGACGCCTTCGAGACGGTCGGCGCCGAACCCCTCGGCCGCGTCGCGTGGAAAAGCGGGGACGTCTCCTTCCGGCGCCCCGTTTCGGCCCGCGGCGAGGGCGGCGACGGCATCGCCCCCGCCCTCGCGACCGACGTCGAACTCGTCAAGTTCGTCCCCGGAACCGACGCCTCGTTTCTGGATGTCGCGGCTGACGCCTCGGGACTCGTCCTCGAGGGGACCGGTCTCGGTCACGTCAACACCGAGTGGATCGACAGACTCGAGGGGCTCGTCGAGGACGGCACGACGGTCGTCATGACGAGCCAGTGTCTCGAGGGCCGCGTCTGCGATCGGGTCTACGACACCGGCCGCGATCTGCTCGAGGCGGGCGTCGTCGAGGCCGGCGACACCCTGCCCGCGACGGCGTACGTCAAACTGATGTGGGCGCTGGAGAACACCGAAAACCCCGCCGACACCATGCGCCGATCGCTTGCGGGCGAACTCCAGGACCGCTCGGTCCCCTGGACCTGATAGGGGGTATCGTCGCCAGCCGGGGCGTTTCGAACTCTTCTTTCGGTGTCGTGTCCCAGTTTCTCGCGATAAAACTTCGAACGCATGGGAGAATTCCTCTGACCGTCGGGTGCGGGCCGACGGCGAAACACACCCGCGGGCCGAGTACGGCTTCGAGCCTCGATCAATCCAGCGAGTCCGCGATCTCTCGTCGCTCCGCTTCGGTCATCGAGGACCAGGCGGCGATCTGTTCGATCGTTCGCCCGCAGGCGATACACTCGTCGTCCTCGAGACGACAGATGTTCACACAGGGGCTGGTCGTCATCGAAGGTTCACACCGCTCTTCGGTGCGCCTCGGGTATACCCTTTGGCGTTCTATCGGCGGACGGCGGCATCCGGCCCCCCATTTCGGCCCTACTCGCCTCCGATGACGACGACCTCGCGGAGTTCGAGCGCGGTCTCGAACTCCTCGCGCCGATCGAGGTCGGTCCCGAGCCGCTTGAGGTGCTCGCCGTGGACGCGCCGGAGCGCCTTCCACTCGCGCGGTTCGAGGCCGAGTTCGTCGCCGAGTTCGGCCCAGTGGCCCTCCTCGACGAAGAACACCGTCTGGCTCTCGTCGCCGTGGACCCGCTCGTAGCGTCGTCTGTACTCTTCGGTACGCGCTTCGAGAAACGCCTGCGCTCGGTCGACGAGTTCGGGAAGCCGCTCGCCGGAGACCGACGCCTGGGCGGCGGCGAGCACCAGGGCGTTGCCGTCGAGCGGTCCGCCGGGCACGTCAGCCACCGGCACGCATCGCTTTCTGTGCGAAGCGATCGATCAGGGGCCGTAGCTGTGTCTCCTCGCCGCGGAACTCGACTCTGACCTCGTTGAGCGTGATACTGGCTCCGGGGATCGGTTTCACCTTCCGCTCGCTCAGCTCGGCCGACCAGCCATCGCCCTCGATCCTGCCGCCGGTCTCGTCGAGTCGCTCGCCGCCGAGGTTCTCCAGATAGTTCGCGGCCAGCCGCTTGGAAATACCGCGGAACTCGCGGGTTTCCTCCATCATCCGCCCGCGACCGGCGGGAAGACGCTCAACTTGTCGCCGTCCTCGAGCGCCGTCGCCGTCCCGTCGATGTGGATGACCTCCCGGCCGTTCTTCAACACCGACAGCTGTGGTTTGATGTCGTCGTTCTCGTCGAGGATGTCGCCCGCGAGTTCGGGGAACTCCGATTCCAGCGCCGCCAGGACCTCGCCGACGGTGGTTCCCGGCTCGAAGGATCGGTAGATCGACTTCTGTCCGACCGCCGCCCGGAAGTTCGCGAAAAACCGGAGTTCGAGCTCGATCCCGTCGCTTTCCGTCATACGTCCGAGAGCCGGATGCCGTCCTCGACGAGCCGAGCGTTGCGCTCGCGGTCCAGTCGGGTGGCCAACCACTCGTGTTCGTAGCACTGTTCGATCAGGTCCGCATAGAGGTTCCGCCAGGCGATCGCGAAGATCGGGGATTGGCCCCACGCGCGAAGCTCCGGAACGAAGCCGTGGAACCGCTCGACTCGGTCCTCGAAGTGTTCGATCAGATCGAGCACCCCGGCGGCGGCCTCGCCGTCGTCCTCGGCCGTCTCCAGGGCCCGGGCCAACCGAGCGTTGTACCCCTCGACGGCGCGCTGCATGTCCGTTCGAGCGCCCCCATCGTCGTCGGGCAACGATTCGATGAGGGGTCTCGGGACACCGAGTTCGATTTCGTCCATACGACCGAGTGGCGCGCCACGAACAAAAAGGTGGTCGGCACGGATATCCGTGGAACCCGACGAATTACCGATTTTCGCTGTGCCGGACGTCGACCGCGATCCCGCGCGTGCCCTCAACCATCGCCCGCCCGTGACAGGCCGCCCGTCCGACGCCGAACGCCTTCGGTCCCTCGAAGACGACCTCGTCGCCCGGCCGGATCGATTCGTCGGCGTCGAGGATCCCCGGGGCGAGGACGCTCCCGCTGGGCACGAAACCATCTATTTCGACCCGTTTCGTCGCGGCGTCGCTTCCGAGCCACGCCCGGGCGCCAGCAAGCGTCAACGAGAGCGTCCCGTACTGGGGCACCATCGTGGCGAGATGCTCGCCCTCGCCGTTGCGGACTCGGAGCTTCGGATAGACGCCTTCGGTCGTTATTTCGGGCCCGAACACCGAATCGCCCGCGCCGTCGCCGAACTGGAAGTCGGCGATCGCCCGCACCGTCGCGGACTCGCGCTCGCTCTTGTAGTAGCTCGGTTCCCCCTCGAGTGCGTCCTCGAGCGCCGCCAGTGACTCGTCGGTCGTCGGGTGATCGGCGGCGGTGTACTCGAACTCGATGCCGAGTGAGTCCTCGACCCGTTCGCAGATGTCCCGATAGCCCTCGCCCGCCACGTGTGCGATGTGGCGGTCGTAGTCGGCCCGCTCGAGATACCGCTCGAGGACGTTCGAAACGAACTCGATCTCCGTCGCCGTCCACCGCCCGGTCACGACGCTGTCGTAGTGTTGGGCCGGATAGGTCGTCTCGAGTTCGTTCGGCACGACGCCGATCGGCGAGGTCATCGAGACGATGTGGCCCCGATAGCCGATCGCGCGGGTGAACTGTTCGTGGCTCTGGGACTCGCTGTAGGGTTTCCGGGCCGAACACGGCACCAACACGAGCGGGGCCTCGAGCCGACGACGGTACCGGCTCGTCACCCGATCGGCAAAGCGCTGAATTTCGGGTCGACGGAGCGAGTCATCCGTCGCCGCGAGCAGTTCGTTACGGCGAAAGACCGGTGTCCGCTCTTCGATGTAGCCGTACTGCTGGTCGAGCAGACGAACGGTCGCGGTCAGCCACGCCTCGTGTCTGGCCTGCCCCTCGATGTAATCCCGGAGCCGCCCCTCGGCGATCCGGCCGCGAACGCGGGCCAGTTCCGCCTCGAGCGCGTTGGCGTTGTGTTCGGCACAGTCGGTCCGATCGAACGTTTCGATCGACCCCTGGCAGGCCGAACAGGGACAGGGAAGCTCCTCGAGGTCCTCGAGGAACGCCTCGCCGTCGGTCGTGAGATAGAACCCCTCGAGCCCCCGCGCCCGTGCCCGCTTCTCGTCGACGAGATCGACGCCCGCATAGACGAGCGTCGCGACGTTCGCCGGCGTCGCGGTCCCCGGACAGTACAGCGCGGTGTCGTCCGGGATCGCCTCCCGGACCGACAACAGGGCGTCGACGAACGCCTCGGCGTGGCCCGCGTAGCCGCCGGCGTTCGAGACGACGTACGCGTCGGTCCCGTAGTCGTCGGCCGTCCCCGGCGAGACGACGGCGGCGCTCGGAAAATCGACATCGGGGTACTCGACGGCGAAAGCCTCCTCGACCGGCGGTTCGGTCCCCGGCGGGAGCGCCCGATGGGGCAACACCGTCAGCGCCGACTCGTCGCCGTCCGGAACCGACTGCGGCTCGTGCCATCGGCTGCCCGAATCGACCACGATATCGTCGACGGCGGCCGGCGTCCGGCGGGGCCCCGTGAGCCGAAGTCTCCCCCGGCGGGCGGCCCCGTCACGGTCGTCGATCTCGAAATACTCCGTCATACCCGCCCTTGCTCGCCCGGCGGGTAACTGTTCGTCGGTTCACAGCGAGAGCCGAACGACCGACTCACTCCGTTTTCGCCCCGTCGTCGAGCCCGAGCGCTTCCGTGAGGCGGGTGGTGACGATCCCCTCGACGATATCCAGCAACGCCGCGTCGTCGCTCACGTAGTCGGCGAAGATCCCGAGCGGGATCTCGCCGCCGGCCATGTCGTGGTGACCGCCGGCGCTCCCGACGTCCTCGAACGTTTCTTTGAGCACGTTCCCGATGTGGACCCGCGGGTCTGGCGATCGGGCGCTGAGATGGACGGCGTCCTTGACGATACCGAAGACGATGACGGTCTCGACGCCCTCGAGTGTCGCGAGATAATCGGCGGCCTGCGGGAGCGCATCGCGCTCGCTCGTCCGACCGACGTGTGAGATGAGCACCGCCGATCTCGTCTGACGGTTTCTGATCGCGGTCGCGATCGCGTCGAGGGTTTTCCCGGTGATGGACGGCGTCGACAGCCGATGCAGTATCTCGCCGTCCGCGTGATCGTGAAGGTACCCCGCCGCGTCGTACTCCGTGCGGGTCGCCCCGCGGAGGAAGTTGAGCGTCTCCCGGCGGATGGCGAAAAGCAAAGCCGTCGCGAGCACGCTATCGGGTTCGATCTCGAGTTCACGGACGTATTCGGTGAGCATCGTCGCGGCCGCGCCGATCTCCTCGCGGTGGTCGACGAACCGGGCGTCGACGTTCTCCGCTGGGTGGTGATCGATCACGATATCGACCGCCGTGCCCTCCGGGACGCGGTTGTTCGCGCCGGGTATCGAGTGATCGACGAACGCGAGCAGCGATCCCGGATCCCGATCGCGGACAGTTTCGGCGTCGAACGGCTGGAGGTCGATGTCGAGCAGGTTGACGAACGCCCGGTTTTGCTGGTGGGAGATCTCGCCGCTGTAGAGGATCCGCCGCTCGTCGATGCCGGCGGTAGCCGCGATCCGACCCAGGCCGAGCGCGCTCGCGAGACAGTCCGGATCGGGGTTGTTGTGACAGACGATCGTCAGCTCGTTGCCCTCGGTGAGGAGTTCCCGGAGCTCGTTGGCCCTGTTCATTGTTGGCGCTACGGCTGGGAGATATTTATTAATGTGCGCGTTACCGCTCCTCGCCGAGCCGCCGTACCTCTATTTCCTCGGGAAGTGCCGAAAGCGCCGCGTCCGGCCACCGCCAGTGAGCGAGGGCGAACTCGACGCCCGGGTTCGCCTCGACGAGCCGGGACACGCCCGCTGCCGCGGCCTCGTAGGCGGCCCGATCGAGCCGCTCGGGCCGTTCGGCAGTCAGGGGGTAGCTATCCGACAGCGCCGGCGGCACGGGACCGAACGGCGGTCTGAGCCGCCAGGTTTCGTCGAAACGGCTGTTGTTCTCGCCAGCCGACAGCAACACCCGGTCGCCGGAAACCGACAGCCGCTCGAGCCGGTCGTGGTACCGCAGGACTTCCGGGCGACGGGCCGACTCCGCCGAGAGATGAAAGAAGGTCCCCTTCGAGACGGGGTCGTGGCGTTCGAGCCCCTCCGCATCGTCCAGAAGCGCCCGGTAGCCGTCCACCATCGACGGGTGGCTTCGGGCGCGCCGTTCGACCAACTCGAGGAGGTCCCCCTCCCGGATCGCCTGTTTGACCGTCCGGAGCTCCCGGTAGCTGGCGTGGAGGTTGTGTCTGGCGAGTAGCTCCTCGCGTCGCCGCTCCGGACACTCCCGCAGCGTCTCCGGGGTGTGTTCCGCACAGACCGGACAGGAGCAGGGGAAGTAATCGAGATCCTCGAGGTGGTCGGTCCCGGCGACGGTCAGATACCGGCCGTCCCGGGCGTACAGCGCGTAGGCGGCCGAATCGAACAGGTCACAGCCGGCGGCGACGGCCAACGCGAACATCATCGGGTGTCCCGCCCCGAAGAGATGGACCGGCGCGTCGGCGCCGAGCCCGCGCTTTGCGGCTCGGACGACCTCGATCATTTCGGCGTACCGGTAGCCGTTCATCAAGGGAACGACCGCCCCGATCGGAAACACGTCGAGCTCGGTCCCGTAGGCGTGGCGGGCGGCCTCGGTACGCAGATCCGGATAGGTCGACCCCTGAATCGGCGCGTTGAGCAGCATCTCGCCGACGTCGACGGATTCGGCGGCCTCGAGACGGGACTGCGTCGTCTCCAGTTCCTTCTCGGCGCGTTCGCGGGCGGTGTCGGGCGGCGTCGGGATGTCGATCGGCGTCCCGATGTCCGCGCCGATGTCGCGCTGGAACTCGAGTATCTCGGCGTTCGTCACGGAGATCTCGCCGTACTCCGAGAGCTGAAACGAGCCCGAATCGGTCATGATCGCGCCGGAGAAATCGTACAGCTCCGCCAGTCCTTCCGAGAGCGCCCGCTCTCGGAACTCGTCGCTCTGATAGAGGATGTAGCCGTTCGTGATGAGGATCTCCGCGCCGAAGGTCGACTCGAGCGTCGCGGGCTCGACCGTCCGGATGTGGGGGTTTATGACCGGCAACAGCGCCGGCGTCTCGACGGTCACGCCGGCTCGCGGGACAGTCAACTCGCCGATCCGGCCCGCGCCGTCGCCGTCGCGAAGTTCGAAGATCTCACGCATCGGGCCGAATCGACGGCGCGGGGAGTGATAAGCCGATTGGATGCCGACCGCCGTTCTCCGTCGAAACACGGTCGTCTACAGGCGGAGCAGGCCGAGGCGGTTCACGACGGTCCGACGTATTCTCCATCGACCTCCGCCCAGACATCAACGGTCGTAGTCATCGAGGCCTCCCCGTCAGTATCGTCGCTTCGATAGGTATGTATTATCTCGATAGTGGCCGAATCCGAGCTGGTCCATACGACATCGTCGTCGTCAGCGATCAACCGCATCCCGATGTCGAAATCGAGTTCGAACGTCTCCGTCTCGCCGGGCTCTCCGATCTCCAGATCTGACTGTTCGTAGTTCGGCGCGTCTTCGAACAGAAAGATCCGGTCGTGGTCACCCGTTCGACTCATGAAGACACGGTACGTCCCGGATCCCGACTCCCCGTCGCCGCGTTCGCCGTCCCACATCCAGTCGGGGTGGTTGAGACCGAAATCGCGCCGCTTTATCGTTTCGCCGTCGATTTCGGATTCGAACCCGATATGGGTGATCTCATCGTCGTGCCACCCGGAGTATTCGAACGCTACCTCGACGTACATGATCACCTCGTCGATCACGCCGTCCGATGTCGTCACCTCGAGGACCGAATCG
This sequence comes from uncultured Natronomonas sp., assembly GCA_964638655.1. Lineage (GTDB taxonomy): Archaea > Halobacteriota > Halobacteria > Halobacteriales > Haloarculaceae > Natronomonas. The sequence continues at coordinate 21,803 of CAZWZX010000006.1, read as the reverse complement.
TCTACCGAGGTGCTAGCCTCCGCGATCCCAGCCGGGGACAGACTGTTACAGCCCGACAACAATACAGCTGTCATACCGGTCATTCCACTGACGTACTCTCTCCGGTTCATAGGGACCGCATCCCCGTCCACGACTTAGTTATAGACGCAATACTGGCGGTATGGGGCCGAACTAGGTTAGAAGATCCGAACTGATAGTGTCCGTTCACTATCCGAATACGGATCATTCACATAATTTCAACGGGACCCATCCGTCTTTTGACGTAACCGATAAGTCGATCGCTCCCCACCGTCGGGTATGGAATGGCGACTGTTCGCCAATCTCGCCGAGGCCGCGGGCACCAAACGTGTCACGGTCGAGGCGGGGGCGGGCGACACCTTCGGCGACGCCTTCGAACAGCTTTTAGAGGCCCATCCGGATCTCGAATCGGTAGTGCTCGACGAGGACGGATCGCTCCAGGATCACGTCCGGGTGCTCAGAAACGACCAGAACCCCTTCGTCGCCGACGAGGGCTTCGACACCGAACTACAGGAAGGCGACGAACTGGCGATGTTCCCGCCGGTCAGCGGCGGCTGAGCGACGTCGATACTCTCTCGACGGTCGGATATGTGTCAAAGGGCCGTTTGACGTTCCACAAGCGACTCACCCTTTCGGACCCTCCCTTCGCCTATGTCCCCAGATAGACGAACGCTCCTCCGGCTCGCCGGAGTCGGTTTCGGTGTGACGCTCGCCGGCTGTCTCGGCCCGGTCGAAGAGGGTCCCGGTAACGGATCGACGAACGGACCTGGGGACGAGGCCATCACGAGTGCGACCCACCCCTTCGTCACCCGTGGGAACCGGCCGGAGTGGGACGCCGAGGATGCGGTCGGCCAAGCCGTGCTCATCGATAGCACGGATCGCGAGCGTGCGGCGCTCGGTTCCTACGACGTCCCCGAGGAACGCGCGGAATCGCTCCGGGAGTTCATGGCGGATATCGATTACGACCGCGAGCGGCTGCTCTTCGTCGAATCCGGCGGCCCGGACGGCTGTCACGACCGGCTCGAAATCGCGGATATCCGGCTCGACGACGGCCTGCTGCGGGCGTCCTCGTCCGTCTTGGACACGAGCGAGGGGGACGTCGCCTGTCCGGCCGTCGTCTCGTACCCCTCGGCGCTGGCTCGTATCGCGTTCGAGGGCGAACCGCTCGATTCGGTCGACGTCGAGGTGACCGACGGCTGGGACGAAACGGCGACGATCACGGCGACGGTCGACGATCCGATCGGTCCCGACGTCAGTTCGCTCGAGGGGGCGATTCGACCCGAAACGGAGCCCGATCCGATCGAAGCGCTCGATTGCGACCGCGAGGACACCGAACGGCACTACCAGGGCTTCGAGGAACTGGACCTGGCCTGGGGCGACCTCGAAGGCGACGGCGACGTGGCGTTCGGCCTCCGGATCGAGGGCACCGAGCACGACTACGGTGACACGGCTCGGATCCGACTGACGAACGTCTCCGACGAAACGATACACACCGGCAACAGCGCCAAGTACAACCTCCAGGCGTACACCGACGCCGGCTGGCAGGACGTCCGGGTCCGCGACGGTGATCGATACTTCGAGTACACGGACGAGGCGCTCGCCCACTCGCCCGGCGAGGGGTTCGAGTGGTCCTTCGAGCTGACCGAATCGGGGCTCGTCGAGGGAACGTTTCACGAACACGCCGAGGTCTGTCCGGATCTCGCTTCGGGGCGGTACCGGTTCGCCTTCTGGGGCGTCGACGGCGCGGTGGCTGTCGGCTTCGACTTGCGCCGATAAAAAACCAAGCGCGGTACGTCTCAGTCGTCGGCGGGCGCCGCCGAGTCGCCGCTGGAGACGCCGGTTCCCGGCCCGACGTCGATATCGAGCTCGTCGAGTTTCTCGTCGGGGACGACGCCGTCGACCCAGCCGCGGACGTCGTAGTACTCGGCTTTCATCTCCTCGAGTTCGACGAGGCTCCCCTCGACGCCGCCCTGTCCGGGCATCGCGCCCTCGGCCCCGTCGACGAACCGCTCCGGCAGGTCGTCGTCGGTCCCATCGAAGCCGACCAGGTTGTTGTAGTAGCGTTCGAGCGCGTAGATCCGCTCGCCGGCGGTCATCAACTCCTCCTCGGTCACGTCGAGACCGGTCATCCCGTTGTACTGCAGGACGTACTCCTCGACGCCCTCCGCGAAGGCGTTGAACTTGCAGATGTCGAAGCTATCGGAGATCGCGTGCATGTCCTGGAACGTCGCCGTGAGCTCGCCTTTGCCCTCCCACTCGACGGGGTCGACCTTCTCCGGGATGCCGAGGATCTCGGCGGCCGGCGTGTACCCGCGGAGGTGACATGCTCCCCGGTTCGAGGTCGCGAAGGCGATGCCCATCCCCTTCATACACCGCGGATCGTAGGCGGCGATCGTCTGGCCTTTCACCGCCAGGGAGTTGTCGTGGGCTTCCATCCGATCGGCGACGCGGCGCGGCCCCTCCGCCAGGAGGTCGGCGAGTTCGCCCTCGCGGTTGGCGATCTTCGTGAGCATCTCGATGATCTCCTCGGAGTCGCCCCACTCGATCCCCTCGCCGTACTCGTCGAGTTTGCCCTCCTCGGTCATCTCCATGGCCATCGCCATCATGTTGCCGGCCTCGATGGTGTCGATCCCGTGATCGTTACACCGCTGGAGCATGAGCGCGATCTCGTCGCGGTCGGTGTGTCCGGAGTTCGGTCCGAGCGCCCACGCCGATTCGTACTCGTAGGATTCGGTCCGGACGTTCATCTCCTCGCCTTTGTGCATCACGTCGACTTCGACTTCCTTCTTGCAGGCGACCGGACAGGAGTGACAGGTCGGCTCGTCGACGAGGATGTTCTCTCTGACGTTCTCCCCAGAAACCTGTTCGGCGTCGAACGTCGCCTCGTCGCGGTAGCCGCCGTCGCGGGCGTCGCCGGTCGAGGTGTACTTGCCGTTCTTCGCCGGCAGCCCCGACATCTCCTCGGTGGCGTTCATGAGGACGTTCGTCCCGTACACCGAGAGCCCGCCCTCGTTGGGCGCGGTGACGTCCGACTCCTGGATGAGCTCCATCGCCTGCTTGTGGCCCTTCTTGAACGTCTCCGGGTCCGCCGGCTTCGGCATCTTCGTCGAGGACTTGACGACGACCGCCTTGAGGTTTTTCGAACCCATGACACAACCGGTGCCGCCACGGCCGGAGGCCCGGTCGTCCTCGTTCATGATACAGGCGTATTTGACGCCGTTCTCGCCGCCCTCGCCGATACCCATCACCGAGAGGTTCTTGCCGTAGGAACCGTCGACCTCTTCTTCGAGCGTCTCACGGGTGTCGTGAAAGCCCTGGCCCCACAGGTGTGAAGCGTCGCGGAGTTCGACCTCACCGTCCTCGACGACGGCGTACACCGGCGAGTCGGCTTTCCCCTCGAAGAGTAAGCCGTCGAAGCCGGCCCACTTGAGGCGGGCACCGGACCAGCCGCCGTGGTGGGAATCGGTTACCGTTCCCGTCAGCGGCGATTTGGTGCAGACGGCGATCCGGCCGCTCATGGTGACCTGGCTCCCGGTGAGCGGACCGTTCATGAACGCGAGCAGGTTCTCCGGGCCCTCCGGATCGACGTCCGGCCCCTGATCGAAGACGTATTTCACTCCGAGACCGCGGGCGCCGATGTACTTCCTCGCGTCCTCGTCGTCGACTGACTCGTACTGTACGTCCTCGCTCGAGAGATCGACCCGAGCGACGTGGTCTTGGAATCCGCCTAAATCTGTCATAGTAAATTACAACACTAGCTAGTTGGTCTCTATCGTCGTAATAGTTCTCACCGAAGCGTAACCGAAATCAATTACTCCCACGAGGACGATGCCGGGCAACGGATCGGGAGACCTGAAGTAATAGCGGCCGTAACTCCCCCCATGTAGGTTCCCGCTCCGGTCACACCGTGTCCGATCCGATACGGGATCGTGCTCTGCTGTGCGCTCGCGATCCTTCTGGCGTCGGTCGTCGAACCGGGCGAAGGGACGCCACGGACGCTGTTCGGGATCGGCTTCACCGTCTATCTCCACCTCCTCGCGTATGCCGTCCTCGCCGCCACGATCGGCTATGCAGCCCTTTCGGCCGATCGCCGGACGCTTCTCGCCGCCGCCGCCCTCGCCACGCTGTACGGGGCGATGATCGAGTTGATACAGGGACGGCTCCCGTACCGGACGATGGCTGGCTCGGTGTCCTGCTCAACGCCGTCGGGGCGACGATCGGGGCGGCCCTCTGGCGGACGCTGGCTGTCCGGCTCGACGGGATCCCCGACGGATCGTCGGCGTGAGGTCGCGTTCCGACACGGATTTAGGCAGCGATCGGCTACAGAAACCAATGAGTCAGCCGACGCCGGAGGTATACGAGACCGGGCGGGGGATGGACGCCCACAACGAGGTGATGCGCGAGATCCGGGCGCGCAACGACGAGAGCTACGACCCAACGGAACCGACGCGGGTGTGGCTCGACGAGGACAACACTCCCGACGGCGTTCGACGGTCGCTGACGATCATCCTCAACACCGGCGGCTGTCGGTGGGCTCGGGCCGGCGGCTGTACGATGTGCGGCTACGTCGCGGAATCGGTCGAGGGCGGCAGCGTCGGCCACGATAACCTGATGACCCAGATCGAGCGCTGTCTGGAGCACGAGGCCGAAAACGCCGACGAGCCGGCGGCGCTCATCAAGATCTACACCTCCGGCTCCTTCCTCGACGAGCGGGAAGTGCCGGCGGAGACGCGCAATGGCATCGCCGCCGAGTTCGCCGACAGAGAGCGGATCGTCGTCGAGTCGCTGCCGGATTTCGTCGACCGCGAAAAGCTCGCCGAGTTCACCGAACGCGGCCTCGAGACCGACGTCGCGATCGGCCTCGAGACGGCGATGGATCGGGTCCGACACGACGCCGTCAACAAGTACTTCGACTTCTCGGAGTTCGAGGCGGCCTGTGCGGAAGCGCGGGCGGCCGACGCGGGCGTGAAGGCGTATCTCCTCATGAAGCCGCCCTTCCTCGCCGAACCCGACGCCGTCGCGGACATGAAACGGTCGATCCGGCGATGTGCCGCGGTCGATGGCTGTCACACCGTCTCGATGAACCCCTGTAACGTCCAGCGACACACGATGGTCGAGGAGCTGTATCACGACGGCGGCTACCGACCGCCGTGGCTGTGGTCGATCTGTGACGTCCTCGAGTCGACCGTCGACGTCGACGCCCTCGTCGTCTCCGACCCCGTCGGTCACGGCTCCGATCGGGGGCCCCACAACTGCGGCGAGTGCGACGACCTCGTCCAGCGAGCGATCAAGGACTTCGATCTCCGGCAGGACGCGAGCGTCTTCGAGGAGGTCTCCTGTGCGTGTGAGACGACGTGGGCGTACGTCATGCGCGAGGAGACGGCGTACAACCAGCCGCTCGTTCGGTAGCAGATTCGGTCTATCTGGACCACGACGGCGCCGACAGGTCGGCGCCCGCCCCCAACTCGGCTTCGATCTCCAGCAGTCGGTTGTACTGTTCGGTCCGTTCGCCGCGGGTCACGCCCGTCTTGATCTGTGTCGCGGCCAGCCCGACGGTCAACTCGGCGAGCCACGTGTCTGGCGTCTGTCCGGAGCGCTCCGACACCTGCACGTTGTAGCCGTTCCGACGGGCGAGGTCGGCCGCCTCGAGCGCTTCGGTGAGCGTCCCGATCTGGTTGACCTTCAACAGCAGGGCGTCGCCGGCGCCCGTCTCGATCCCCTCCCGGAGCCGATCCGGGTTCGTCGTGAACAGGTCGTCGCCGACGATCTGCGCGTCCACGGCGTCGGTGAGTTCGGCCGTCCCCTCGAAGTCGTTCTCGTCGAGCGGATCCTCGATCGACACCAGCGGATAGGCGTCGGCGAGCTCCCGATAGAACTCGATGAGTTCGCCCCGATCGAACGGCTCGTCGAGGACGGCGTACGTCTCCGTCTCGTCGTCGTAGAAGTGCGTCGCGGCGGCGTCGATCCCGAGCGCGAAGTCGTCCCCGTATCCGGCCCGCTCGGCCGCCTCGAGCGCCGCATCGAACGCCTCACGCGGGTCCGAAAGCGGCGGCGTGTAGCCCCCCTCGACGCCGACGTTCCGGGATCTGGCGTCGTATCGCTCCTCCAGGAGATCGCCTAGGGCCGCGTACGTCTCGGCGCTCATCTCCAGCGCCTCGGAGAAGGAGTCGGCGCCGACGGGGAGCAGCTGGTGTTCCTGAAACGCCAGTCCGCTCTCGGCGAGTTCTCCGCCCTCGATGACGTCGAAAAGCGGGAGCGGAAGCGTCCCGACGTCGGTCCGCCCGAGATACCGATACAGCGGCAGCCCGGCGGCGGCCGCCCCCGCAACCGCCGTCGCCAGCGAGACGCCGGTGGTCGCGTTGGCGCCCAGTCGCGACCGATCACCCGTCCCGTCGAGTTCGACGAGCGCCCGGTCGATCCCGCGCTGGTCGGTGACCGCCCGTCCGGCGAGTTCGGACTCGATCTCCGACTCGACGGTTTCGACGGCGTCCCGGACGCCTCGCCCGCCGAAGCGGTCGCCGCCGTCGCGGCGTTCGATCGCCTCGTGGGCGCCGGTCGATCGACCGCAGGGGACGTCGGCGCGTCCGGTCGCGCCGCTTTCGGTCCTGACAGTCACGCGAAGCGTCGGTTCCAGCCGGCAGTCGACGATCTCGAGCGCGGAGACCGATTCGATCGTGTGGTCCGTCATGGCCGGGCTACCGACGGGGAACAAATGAATTTACCCCTCTCCACGGTCGTTCCGATCGCTCCCCTCCTCGCCGACCAGAACGACCCTGAGATCCATGAGGTTGGTCGCCGTCGCCCCGGTGACGACCGCCTCCCCGATCTCTTTCACGGTCGCCGCGGCGTCGTTCCGATCGAGCGCCTCGCTGATCGGAACCGCCGCCGCCGTCGCGCGCTGGGCCGTCCGTCCCGTCGCCATCGCGCCGGCCAGCTCCGTCGGCCCGTCGGTGCCGTCGGTCCCGACGAACGCGCCCACGATCCCCTCCCAGCCGTCGATCCCCCTCGCGAACCCGAGTGCAGTCTCCTGGTTCGGCCCGCCGTTTCCCGCGTTCTCGCCGACCGTCACGGTCGTCTCGCCGCCGGTGACGATCGCCGTCGGCGGCTCGATCGGCCGTCCGGCCTCGACGGCGTCGGTCGCGATGCCCGCATGGACGAGCCCGACCTCGCTGGCTTCGCCCTCTAAACGCGCCGACAGAAAGAGCGGCTCGTAGCCGCGGGCTCGCGCCGCGTCGGCCGCGGGCTGACAGACCGCGCTCGCGTCCGCGAGGACGACGTTCCGAACGGGGAGCGCGTCGATCGCGTCGCGATCGAGCGTTTCGGGGCGTTCTCCCTCCGCGCCCCGCCGGAGCCGGTCTCCGACCGTCGTCGGAACCGACTCGGTCAGCCCGTGGCGCTCCAGCACGTCGAGGGCGTCCGCGTACGTCGTCGCGTCGGGTGCCGTCGGGCCCCACGGCTCGCCGGCGACCTCGTCGACGACGATCAGGCTCACCGTCTCGGCCGGCGCGAACCGCTCGACAAGCCGTCCGCCCTTTATTTCCGAGAGGTGTTTGCGGACGGCGTTTACGTCCTCTATCGGCGCCCCGGAACGCAGGAGCGCGTCCGTGATCTCGACGATCGCTCCGAGGTCGAGACCGTCGGGCGCGGTGAGCAGCGCCGACGCACCGCCGGTGATACAGCAGATCGCCAGATCGTCGGCCCCGGCCCCGTCGGCGAGTTCCAGCACTCGGTCGGCCGACTCGCGGCTCGCCCGCGTCGGGATCGGGTGGCCGGCTTCGAGGACGGTGACGTTCCCGGCGGTTTCGAGTTCGGTCGGGTCGATCGTCGAGGCGTCCTTTTCGACGACGATCGACTCGGAGACGTACTGGCCGAGCCGGTCGAGCACCGCCGCGGTCAGCGCTCCGGCTCCCTTCCCGGCACCGACGACGAATACGTCGTCGAGCGCATCGAGGTCGTACGTCCGGCCGTCTATCCTCACCGTCCCTCCGGATCGCTCAAAGACCCCTTCGAGCAGTCGTTCGGGCTCGACCGCTTCGAGCGCCGTCTCGATTATCCCGACCGCGTCCGCCCTGAGTTCGGGCTCTTCGCCCGCCAGCAGCGTCGCCCTGTTTTCGATCTTCACGGCGAGTTCGCCTCCGGCTCCCGTCGGTACGGCTCGCCTCCCGTGCTGTCGTTCCCTTCGACCTCGTCGCTTTCGTTCATCGTTCGTGCTGGCAACGTCGCCGCCAGTGATAAAAACTCATCCTCCGAAGCGGAGGGGTCGGGCCGTACCGAACCGATCGTGAATCCATTATCGGCCCGGATCGAGCGTCGTGAGCGTGAACCCCCAGCGCACGTCGACGTCGTCGTCTCCGAACCCCTGTTCGAACGCGTACCCATCACCGTCCTGCGGGTCGTCCGTTTCGGGATGGGCGGTGACGATAAATCGCCTCGTGCTCGTTTCGCCGGGATCGTACGCCGTCGTGCTCCGACCCCGGGAGATCGACTCGTGGGGGAGAACTGTGGGCTCCCACCAGCCGGCGTCGGTTCGCTCGACGAACCCCGGCGCGTACGAGTCCGCAGGCAGGAGAACGAGCCGTCGACCGCTGGGACCGAGGCCGACGTAGGAACCGAACGGCCAGCGTCGCATCGACGCGATCAGCGACCGCTCGTCCGTGACGTTCTCGAACGTTACCTCGAGTATCCCCGGATGTGTGTCGGTGATCGGTTCGAGGACGTCGACGGTGAACCGGCCCATGAACGCCTCCGGAAGCTCCATTTCGTCCGCGACCACGAGATCGTGGACGACGTTGCCGTCGTCCGTTTCACGCGCTGTGAGTTCGACGGACCCCGATACTTCGAACGCCCAGCCGTCGCGATCATCCCCGAGATCGCCCGGCGACAGGCCGATCTCGATGGAGAATTCGTAGACTCCCGACCGAATGCCGTGCGTCTCGTCCGAGATGGTGTACGTTTCGCTCACCGTCTCTCCCGGGGGGATCTCCGTCGAGAGGGCGATGCTATTCACACTCGTTACGCCACGATGCGGGGCCGTATGCACGTGATCGCTTTCCCCATAAGCCGGTGTCCACGCGACGACGTGACGATCCTGCTCCTCGTCACGGAGCGTGAAAACACCGAACGGCTCCGGAGCCCCGGTCGTAGATCGCAGGGTCTCCTCACTCTCGTTCGTCACGGCGAGCGTGATCGAGACGGCCTCGTCCTCGTCGACGCGATCGCCTTCGATAGCGAACGAAACGTCTATCGGGGCGTCCTCGCCGACAGTGATCTCCCATTCCGAACTGGCGTCGAAGCCGGCCATACCGAACGAGAAGTCGGTTCCGACGTAACTCGGCTGGGGAGGTGTGGCGTCACGATTCGGGATCGGTTCCGCATCCGACTTCCACACGCCGGCACGGCCGTCCCCCGATTCGACCGCCAGCAGTCGGCCCCCCACGCTCACGTACAGCGTTCCGTCGGCGACGGCGGGACTTTCCACCGGCCACTGGAACCGAAGCCACCACTCGGTGTCGCCCGTCTCGCGATCGAGCGCGTACACGCGATGGCGGGTGGCGACGTAGACGGTGTCCTCGGTAACGACGGTACTCCCGCCCCCGAGGCTCCGGTCGTCTCGGGTCCACTTCACGTCGCCGGTCGCCGCGTCAACCGCGAGTGCCCGCGAGAGCCACTCACCGTCCTCCCGCTGTCGCCCCGCGAGATAGAGCGTTCCGTCGGCCGTCGCGATATCTGTGTCGCGGAACTCCCCTTCGAGCCTCCACTCGCGTTCGCCGGTCGCCCCGTCGTGGGCGAACAGATCGCCGCGCGTGCCGACAAAGACTCTGCCGTCCGCGACGGTCGGGGGCCCGCCGGCGCGGTCGATAGTCTCCGTCCAGTCAGTGTCCCCGCTCTCGACGTCGAGTGCGATCAGATCGTCGTTTCCGACGGCGAAGACGTGTCCATCGGCCACCGACGGCGTCGTGATCGTATGGATTTCACGCCTCCAGCGCTCCTCGCCGGTCTTCGCGTCCAGTGCGACGAGGGGGCCGCCTCCGCCCGAAGCGGCGAAGACGGTTCCGTCGGCGAAGGCAAGCCCCCACGAGGTATCGACACGATCCGTCCACTCCGCATCGCCCGTCTCGGCGTCGAGCGCGTACACGCCGCTCGCCGACACGTAGACGGTTCCATCGTCGACCACCAGAGCCCGCTCGATCTCGTCGCCGATCGGCGCTCGCCACAGCCGGTCGCCGGTGGTCCGATCGAACGCGAAGACGGACTGGTTCCGAAGGCCGCTGCCGATGTATACAGTTTCGCCCTCGATGACGGGACCGGTAGCCAGTCCGGACGTGTCGCTCGACCAGCGCACGTGCCCGCCACCGTCCGGGCCGGTTGCGGTCGTCTCTCCGGTGTGTGCGGCGTCTGTTTGGAACTGGGACCATTCATCGGTCGGTTCACTCCGGCTATCGTCGGCGTCGTCCCGGGACCCGTCGTTCGCGACGCCGTCGTCGTCATCGCCGGGGGGTTGAAACCCACCGAAACAGCCGGTCAACGTGGTCACGGCTCCGGTAGTCGCCGCGAGGAGGAGGGATCTCCGACGCATACGTCGACCTACCGCCTTTGACTGATAAGTAGCTTCTGTGGACTCAAACAGCGATTGTACATACACACAGAGAGCGATATCTGCCGGCAAATCCCCCGAACGCCGATGTCGGTGACCGAAACTGTCAGGGTTATCGATTCACAATTGGGTGCTATGACAACAGCCGAGCCGTCGGGATACGACTGTGGGTTCCTCTCGGAGTTCGTCCCGGAGGACCGGATCGCCTACGAGCGGAGCGTCAGAGCGCAGTACGCCGCCGACGCGAGCCCACACGACGGCCGGCTCCCGGACGCGGTCGTGTGGCCTCACACGACGGCCGAGGTGTCGGCGATCCTCGAGGCGGCCAACGAGCGGGGCGTGCCGATCACGCCGTGGAGCGGCGGATCGAGCCTCGAGGGGAACGCGATCCCGGTCGCGGGCGGGATCGTCCTCAACACCTTCGAGATGGACTCCGTCGAGGTCCGTCCCGAAGACCTACAGGTCGTGGTCGGCCCGGGGATCGTCTACGACGACCTCAACGACAAGTTGGCCGCCCACGGGCTGCGGTTCCCGCCGGGGATCTCCTCGGCGGACGCCGCGACGATCGGCGGGATGATCGCCAACAACGCGAGCGGGATCAACGCGGTCGGCTACGGCGAGACGCGGGATCACGTCCTCCGACTCGAGGTCGTCCTCCCCGACGGCGAGGTGATACAGTGCGGTCGCGACGTGATCAAGACCTCCGCCGGGTACAGTCTCAAGGATCTGTTCGTCGGCAGCGAGGGGACGCTCGGCGTGATCACCGAGGCGACGCTGTCGCTGGCCGGAATCCCACAGGAGAAACACGCCGCGCTCGTCACCTTTCCGAGCCGTCGTGACGCCAGCAACGCGGTCTCAGAGATCATTCGCTTCGGGATCCGCCCCGGCGCGATCGAGTTCGTCGATCGGGAGTCGATCCGGCTCATCAACCAGTATCGCGGCGCGTCCGTGCTGCCGGACCAGCCCCTCCTCGTCATCGAGATGCACGCGAACAACAGCGGCATCGAGGAGGACGTCGAGTTCGTCCGCTCGATCTGTGCGGACAACGGTTCGGTCGAGTGGACCGATCGCTCCGGCGACGAAATGGACGAGATCTGGGCCGCTCGCGACGACGCGCTCGCTTCGTATAAGAGCTACAGCGAGGAGACCGAACCCGCGATCATCGGCGACGTCGTCGTTCCCATCTCGCGGTATCCCGACATCGTGGAGGCCGTCGGCGACGCCGCGGCCGATCTGGATCTCCTCGTCCCCTCCATCGGACACGCCGGCGACGGGAACCTCCATTACACTCCCATCATCGATCCCGACGACGAGGACGCCGTCGAACGCGCCTTCGAGTTGAACGACCGGGTCGTCCGCCGGGCGATCGAACTCGGCGGCTCCGCGACCGGCGAACACGGCGTCGGCATCGGGAAACGGAAGTTCATGAACCAAGAGCACGCCAACGCGATCGATGTGATGGCCAAGATCAAGGACGCGATCGATCCGGCCGGGACGATGAATCCCGGGAAGGTGCTCCCCGACCCGGAGTGATCCCGATGAACCGCGTTCCGATCGCGAACGGTCGCGACCGATCGAGGACCGCTTCCCTCAGTTCGTCCCGTACTCCTCGATCAGCGAGTCGGGGATCTCGACGCCGAGGCCGGGATCACTCGGCAGCCTCACGCGCCCCTCGTCGTCGAACTCGAGCGGTGAACTGAGGAACGTCTCGTACAGCGGGAAGTCGGTGACGTCGTACTCGAGCCACTCACAGCTTCGGGAGGAGGCCATGGTGTGGATGGTGGCGGCGAGTCCGACCCCCGTCGTGTAGCTGTGTGGCGTCACCGTCGTGTTGAACGCCTCCCCGAGCGTACAGATCTTTTTCGTCTCCGTGATCCCGCCACAGCGCATCGCGTCGGGCATGACGTAGTCCGCCGCGCCGCGGCGGATGAGTTCGAGGAATCCCCATTTCGTGTACTCGTTTTCGCCGGTCGCGATCGGAACCGAGAGCTCCTCGCGGAGTTCGACGTACCCGTCGACGTCGTACGGCGACAGCGGCTCCTCGTACCAGTAGACGCCCTCGGATTCGAGCATCCGGCCGACGCGGGTCGCCTCGACCCGGTCGTAGCCGCAGTTCATATCCACCATCAGGTGGGCGTCCCCGATGGTGTCGTTGATCGCCCGGACGCGCTCGCGGTCGGCTTCGAGCCCTCTCCCGAGATGGGCCTTCACCGCCCCGAAGCCCTCATCGACGTATCCCGCCGCCTTCTTCGCCATCGTTTCGGGATCGTCCCAGAACAGGTCCGAGGCGTATGCCCGAAGGGTTCCGTCCCCGTCGGCGTCGCCGCCGAGCAGCTCGTACACCGGCACGCCGTGGCGTTTCCCGGCGATATCCCACAGCGCCATGTCCACGCCGCTGGCCGCCGAGATGCCCTGCCCTTTCCGATCCCAATACGTGTCGTCCGTGACCATCGAGTGCCAGAGCCGCTCGGTATCGAGCGGGTTCTCGCCGAGCAGTCGGGGGCGGAACTTCTCCTCGACGATCGTTTCGACGATGTACGGCTCCGGCCCGTATCCCTCGCCGATCCCCCGGAGGCCCGTGTCCGTCTCGACGACGACGAGCGCCGCCGGTCTTTTCGTCGTCGTCCGGCCGCCGGAGATCCCTTTCGGCGATTCGAGTTCGGCCTCGAAGGTTCGAACCGACACGTCGGTTATCTCCATGTGCCGTGTTCATCGCCCGGTTGCATAAGACTGTGTGCGGCCCTCCGCACAACGTTTAATACGCCCCTTTGAAATGTACAATCATGGTAGTTGTCGCAGCCATCGACTCGTCGCCGACGAGCAGAGCCGTCGCCGAAGAGGCGTCCGAACTCGCCGAGGCGTTCGACGTTCCGTTGCATCTCTTTCACGTCGTCAAGCGGGCGAGATACCAAGACGTCATCGAGGGATCGGCGGCCAAACACGAGACCGTCGACGAGAGCGTGATCGACGATCTGGCCGCCGAGGCCATCGAAACGGCCACCGAGGGGCTCTCGGCCGAGTACGAGGTCGAGACCCGGCTCGGAACGGACGTCGCCGACGAGATCCTCGAGTACGGCCGCGACGTCGACGCCCGCTACTTCGTCGTGGGCGGTCGGAAACGGTCCCCGGTCGGCAAGGCGTTGGTCGGCTCGGTCTCTCAGTCCGTCATCCTGAAGGCGGACCGCCCGACGGTCGTCGTGAAGTACGAACACGACGAGGGCGACGAGTGAACCGAGCCGATCCGTGATCGGCCGGCCCCGGAGAGAGCGGAGAAACGCGCCCGTTGTGCCCTGATACCAACATATAAGTCACTCTGCCCTGTACTTTGCTACACTATGTCACGACCGAGCCGACGCGGGTTCCTGGCGGCGGTCGGTTCGGGCGGCGTCCTCGGGGCCGCCGGGTGTCTGACGCGCGGTTCGGCGACCGAGCTCGACCTCGACGGGTGGCCGCCGCCGGAGACCGACGACGAACTCTCGTTTTGGACCTGGCAACACTACTGGGGCGGGCAGGCGATCGCCTTCCAGCACACGTTCGGTATCGAGGAGATCGATCGGGACACGGTCGGGGCCCCCGAGCAGCTTCGACGCCTCGAGGGAGGCGAGACGCCAGACGCGATCCATCTCCCGACCCGACAGTTCCACAGAGCCATGGAGGCGGATCTGTTACAGCCGCTTCCGACCGACGTGATGCCGAGTTGGCCCCCAGAGAACCGACTGCGCTCCCACGAACTGTCGTTTTATGAGTCCGACGGCGAGTACTACGGTCTCCCCCAGACGCCGCTCGCCTTCTCGCTCGCGATCCACTCACACGAGATCGATCGCGATGGATCCTGGGATCCGCTCTGGAACGAAGCCCACTCGGGACGGATCGAGATGCCCGCCGATCCCGTCCTCGCGGCGAAGATCGCCGCCCTACACGTCGGGGAGGACCCCGACGACCCCGACGACGTCGGAGCGATCCGGGATGCGCTGGCCGAGCAACGCCCGCTCGTCGGCTCGTACTGGAACGACTGGTACAACTGCTGGCGGCGGTTCGACGACGGCGAGACCGTCGCCGCAGCGCTCCCCCAGCCGAGGATGTGTCTCTGTGCACAGGACGAGACGCCGATCATCTACGACTCGCCCGACGACGGCGTGCTCTACTCACAGAACGTCCTCGCGATCCCGAGCGGAGCCGAGAACGCGAACGCGGCCGCCGCCTTCCTCGATTGGGGTGCTGATTTCAAAACCGGAACCGAAACCGGCTGGGACGCCGACGAGTGGGAACTTCGGTTCGACTCGCCGCTCGATCAGTCTGTCCGCGCCGAGTACGAAGCGATCGCGGCCGATCTCGAGTTCGGATGAGCACCCGACGGCGAGCGATCGTGGGCGGACTCTCGACGGCGCTTTTCGCCATCGCGGGCTGTCTCTCCCGATCCGACGAGGGTGGCACCGACGAACCCCATCCGACCGTCGGCGAGTCGTTCCCGACGCTCGGCCCGGAACCGGAGGCGGCCGAAGCGACGGTCGTCGCCTTCGAGGACCCCTCGTGTGACTCCTGTTCGGTCTTCGCCGACCAGACGTTCCCGAGACTCCGGTCCCTCGCCGAGGAGGATCGACTCGCCTATCGGTGGTGCGGACTCCCGTGGGTCGAACCGTGGAGCGGTCCGGCACTGCAGGCGCTGTTCGAGGTCCACGACCGCGATCCGGACGCGTTCTGGGAGCTGAAAGGTCACTATTACGACGCACAGGATCGCCTCGATACCGACTCGGTGCGGGAGTACACGGGAGAGACGCTTTCGGAGATCGGTGTCGACCCTGACCCGGTCGATTCGGCGATCGCGGAGCGCGCCCACGTCGATCGAGTCGAGGGCCACGAGCGGCTCGCCGAGGACAGCGAGATCGAACAGGTACCCTCCTTCGCGCTGTTCGCCGACGGCGAGTTCGTCTCGACCGTCGTCGGTGCACAGCCGTACGACGTTTTCGAGGGGGCACTGGAGCTGTGAGCCACCCATGACTGGAGTCATGAGCCGGACAGCGATCCGCCCCGACGCCGGACCACACCGGAACTCGCCGGAGCGGCTTCCCGCCATCACCGCCGGAGCTTCGGCGGCCCTCCCGCGGTGATCGATCGAATGAACCGACTCGACCCCAAAAGCGCGTTCCTGTTGTCCCGATCCGACTGGCGACGGGCCGGGTCGGGACTCCGGACGGTGCTCTCCGGACGCGGCTACGTCGCCCTCGCCGTTTTCAGTGCCGCCGTCTGGGTCGTCGCCTTGACGACGCTGGAGAACTACCGCCTCGTCTGGGACGTCGTCCTGTGGGGAACACAGTCTACGACCGCCCGATTACAGGTGTTTCTCGCGTTGCTTCCGCTGGTCGGCGGGCCGATCGACCCGCTCTGGGAAGCGTCGGCACTACTTATAAGCGGGCTGTCGGGACTTCTCGTCGCCGGTCTCGTCTATCGGCTCCGATCGGACGGCGGGTTCCGGTCGGCCGGCGCCGGCGGGATCGGCGTCACCCTCGCCGCGATCGGCGGCGGTTGCGGCGCCTGCGGCTCCGTTCTCCTCGCCGTCGTCGGACTCGGGACGGCGACCGGGATCCCGTTGTTCCCGTTCGGCGGCGCCGAACTGCTCGCGGTCTCGATCGGTATCCTCGTCGTCGCCGTCCTGCACACGGCCGCCGCGGCCGATCGGGACAGCTGTGAACTGTAGCTCGCCGTAGCCCCCAAAAGTGGCCAGATCCGGTCTCAGAGCGCTACCGGTCGATCACGCTTCGTCCGAGCCGGCGAGTTCGTAGCCGTTCCCCAGCCGGTAGACGTCCGAGAACAGCGCCTCGAGGAAATCGGCGGCGTGTTTCGCGTCGGTGACGGCCGAGAGATAGACGACGCCGTCGTCGGCCTTCCGCGTCTCGGGTTGTTTGATCTTGAAGACGTGATACGCCTCGAGGAGCGTCTCGAGACGCTCGCGTTCGGCGGTCTCGACCCTGAGACGGATGCGTCGATCGTCGTACTCGATCGTCACGTCTTCGGCCTCGAAGACGACGGGTTCGTCCGTCCGTCTCGACTCGACTACGCGACGGACGAACGATCGCTTCCGGTCGTCGGGGGTCTCGGCCGGCATTGCCTCCCCTTCGTGGGTCCAAGCACATCAACTCCGCGCTCGCCGCGTTCAGACAGGTCTTTTAGGCGGGGGTCGAAAGAACGGATATGAGTCAGCCGAAGATTCTGCTGCTCGGAGCGCCGGGGGCCGGAAAGGGAACGCAGTCGAGCAACATCGTCGAGGAGTACGGCGTCGACCACGTCACGACGGGCGACGCGCTGCGCGCGAACAAGGACATGGAGACCGAACACGGCACGCCGCGGGAGTACATGGACGCGGGCGAGCTCGTTCCGGATCCGGTCGTCAACGAGATCGTCAGGGCCGCCCTCGAGGAGGCCGACGGGTTCGTCCTCGACGGCTACCCGCGGAACCTCTCGCAGGCGGAGTATCTCGACGAGATCACGTCGATCGACGTCGTCGTCTCGCTCGACGTCGGCAAGGAGGAACTCGTCCGACGGCTCACGGGTCGGCGGATGGATCCCGAGACGGGAGAGATCTATCACACCGAGTTCAACATGCCCGACGACGAGGCGATCGAAGCGCGGCTCGTCCAGCGCGACGATGACACCGAGGAGACGGTCCGCGAGCGACTCACCGTCTTCGAGGAGAACACCCAGCCCGTCATCGAACACTACGAGGAGACGGGCGAACTCGTCCGGATCGACGGCGAGCAGTCCCCCGAAGACGTGTGGGCCGACCTCGCGGCCGCGATCGACGACGCCGTCTGAGACGGTACGCTTTTTTCGACGCCAACCGGAGTACGGGCGTGAAGTCCCGCGATTTTCAGGCTCGGATCGACGCCGCCCGCGAGGACGGCTGGCGGGTCACCGAAGAGGGCCCCGACCGGGTCGCCCTCAAGCGGCCGAGCTACGGCTCGCGGCTCGGCCATCTCCTCGTGGGCGCGGCGACCGTCTGGTGGTCCTTCGGGCTGGGGAACCTCGCGTACGCCCTCTATGAATACCTTCAACACACGGAGCGGAAGGTGCTCTACAGCAAGGCGAGCGACGAGGATCCGATGGCGACGCTGCGGCGGCGGTACGCTCGCGGCGAAATCGACGAGGTCGAACTCGAACGGCGGGCCGAACGGATCGCCGAATCGGAGGCCGAAGCCGCGAACGAATCCGAGGGCCGGATCGAGCGGATCAAAGAGCGACTTCGGTAGCCGAAGGCTCCGGGGCGGAGTAAAAGGTTGATTACCCACCACGCATAACGAACGGCTAATGGCACGCACAGCCTCGAAAGTACAGGAACTCGTCAACGAGGACGCCGAGATGGAGAGCGCCCTCGAGTACCTCCTCGAACGCGCCGACGAGGGGACCGTCACCTGGGGCGACGTCTCCGAGGAACTGACGAGCGGGCAGTGGGGCCGGCTTATCGAGAAGGGACTGCTCGTCGACTCCGACGGCGAGGGGTTCGACGTCGCCGATCCCGAGGGCGTTCGGGACGCGCTCGAAGACGACGACGTCGAGTTCGAGTTGCCGGACGCGCCGGATACGGACTCCTCGTGGTCGAAGTGGGACAAGATGGCCGCGGTCGGGTCGGTGGCGATGTTCGCCGGCTACACGTTCAGTTCCGTCCGCGAACCGCTCGCGGACGCGCTGAACGTGTTTTTGGGTCCGCTGTTGAATCTCCTCCCGTTTTTCGCCGTCGTGATGGTGCTCGCGCTCTTTACGGGGCTCTATTCGACGCTCCTGCAGTCGAACCTCATGGACATGGAGGTGATGGGCGCCTATCAGGGTCGGATGAAGGAGATCCAGAAACGCCGCAAGGAGGCCAAAGAGCGCGGCGACGACGAGGCGCTCGAACGGATTCAGGACGAGCAGATGGAGGCGATGGCGGACAACCTCGGGATGTTCAAAGAGCAGTTCCGCCCCATGGTGTGGATCATGGTGCTGACCATCCCGGTGTTCCTGTGGATGTACGCGATCGTCGGCTTCCGCGGGGCGCCGCTGTACCCCGAGATCGAACTCGCCCCGATGGTGATGCCGTTCATGGGTGAGGTCGATTGGAACCACGGCATCCTCGGCCCGATCCAGGCGTGGATCGTCTGGTATTTCGTCTGCTCGATGTGTTTCACACAGGTCATTCGGAAAGCGTTGAACATCCAGACGACGCCGACGTGATCGCGGTCGGACGCGAACGGTAACGTCTTTTACCCACTGCGACGGAGTCTCGATATGTTGATAACCATCTCCGGACCCGCCGGCAGCGGCAAGAGCACCGTTGCCAGCGGGCTCGCGGAGACGCTCGGCTACGAACACGTCAGCGGTGGTGACATTTTCCGCGATCTCGCCGACGAGCGGGGGCTGACGCCGCTGGAGCTGAACCGACTCGCCGAGGAGGAGGAATCGATCGATCGGGATCTCGACCGACGACAGCGCGAGCTGGCGGCGACGCGGGAGGATCTCGTCTTGGAGTCGCGGCTCGCCGGCTGGATGGCGGGCGATCACGCCGACTTCCGCGTCTGGCTCGACGCCCCGCTGGACGTCCGGGTCGCCCGGATCGCCGACCGCGAGGACAAGCCGCCCGAAACCGCCCGCGACGAGACCGTCAAACGCGCCGCCAGCGAGGCGCTCCGCTACGAGGAGTACTACAACATCGACATCGAGCGGTTCGACATCTACGATCTCTCGCTCAACACCGCCCGCTTTTCGCCCGAATCGGTGCTGGACGTCGTCGAGACGGCGATCAAGGCGTACAACCCGGCTGGCGACGAGGGGAAAGCGCCCGTCGACGGCGTCAACTACGAGTTTTGACCATGCGTGATCGAGGCCAGCCGGGCGATCGAACGCCCGAAACGCTGCTCGAGTTCGGCGTCGTCAACCTGGATAAGCCGCCCGGTCCCTCCGCCCATCAGGTCGCCGCCTGGGTCCGCGATATGGCCGCCGTCGAGCGGGCGGCCCACGCCGGCACCCTCGACCCGAAGGTGACCGGCTGTCTCCCGGTGTTGACCGGAACGGCGACGCGGATGGCGCAGGTGTTCGATAAGAGCCGGAAGGGGTACGTGGCCGTCCTGGAGTTGCACGCCTCGGCGCCGGCCGATCTCGAGTCGACGCTGTCGGCGTTCGAGGCGCCGCTCTATCAGAAGCCGCCGCGGAAATCCGCCGTCTCGCGACGACTGCGGGTTCGCGAGATCCACCGTCTCGAGGCGCTCGAACGGGAGAACCGCCGCGTCCTGCTCGATATCGAGTGCGACAGCGGCACCTACATTCGGAAGCTCTGTCACGATCTCGGCCTCGCGCTCGGGACGGGCGGTCACATGGGCGATCTCCGTCGGACGAAGACCGGCCGGTTCGACGACGCGACGCTGTCGACCATGGAGGATCTCGCCGACGGCCTCGCCTTCTGGCGCGAGAACGACGACCCGGAGCTTCTCCGCGAGGTCGTCTCGCCGGCCGAGCGAGCCCTGGAGGGGCTCTCGAGCCTGACGGTCGCGCCCTCGGCCGCCCGCGAGATCGCCGAGGGGGCACCGGTGTACGCCCCCGGCGTGATCGATTTCGATTTCGACCCTGCGAGCGTCGACGACGGCGACCTCGTCGCCTGCTATACGCCCGACGGCGCGGCGGTCTGTCTCGGCTATCCGGTCGGTGACCCCGGCGCCGAGACGGGACTCGCAGTCGAACTGGAGCGCGTGTTGGTGTAGCCGGCGAAACGAAGAGGTTAAACCTTCGACTGTCGTCCATCGAAACGCAAGGGACCGTGGGGTAGTGGTATCCTCTGCGGATGGGGTCCGTTGGACCCGTGTTCGAATCACGGCGGTCCCACTACATTTTCTATCTTGATTCAGCGAGAGAATCCCGCCCTTCCCGTGAGCGAGGAGTGTTCCGACGCTCAGTCGGAACCGAGGAGCGAACAGGGCAGGAGTGAATCGCGTACACTCCGGGAACATGCCGTCATCGTCCCTGTTTGCTGGATATTCAACACCGAGCCACAATCATTAAATCAATACACTGTCATAGGCTATGTGTAGTGAATCTGGTCACGACACGCACGGTTACAGCGGCACTCACGAACGACCGTGAGGGTGTCGTGTGCGACCTCGATTCACTTGCTCGGTCCGGTAGTAAAATCTGGAACGTTGCTCGGTGGACCATCAGCCGTATCTGGGACCACACCGGAACCATCCCGGAGGAAGGACCGCTCAAATCCTACATGAAGACCCAACCGTGCTGGAAAGATTTGAACGCCCAATCAAGCCAGGCAATCGTTGAAGAATTGGCTGGCGCTTTCCAGTCGTGGTTCGAACAAGACGACCCAGACGCCAACCCACCGGGCTACCGCAAAGACGGCGATGAACGACCACGTTCAACGATCACATTCAAAGAAGACGGGTTCAAACTCAACACGAAACACCAGCAGGTCCGCCTCTCCAAGGGCAAGAACCTGAAAGACGGGTGGAGTGATTTCATTCTCTGCGAATACGATACCGGCCCAGACGCAGACCTGACTGACGTGGAAGACGTCCAACAGGTCCGAGCAGTCTGGAACGGCGACCACTGGGAACTTCATTTCGTCTGCAAAGTCAGCATTGACGCTGCTGACTCGTCCGGTGAAAAGACGGCTGGTGTTGACCTTGGCATCTGCAACACGGCGGCTGTCTCTGTCGGTGACGAAACCATACTGTATCCGGGGAACGCCCTGAAAGAAGACGCTCACTACTTCCGACAGGAAGAATACGACACGGAAGGTGAGAGCGGCCCCAGCACCCATGCTGAGTGGGCACGGCGGAAGAAATCCCGGCGGCAAGAGCATTTCCTGCACGCGGTGTCGAAAGACATTGTTGAGCAGTGTGCTGATCGTGATGTAAAGAAGATAGCAGTCGGGCACCCGAAGAACATTCTTGAGGATGAAGACTGGGGGCGGCACGGCAACAAACGCCTGCACGACTGGGCGTTTGAAACCATTCTGAATCACATCGAGTACAAGGCTGAAGAGCGTGGGATTGAGATTGAGCGGGTTGATGAATACGAGTTGGCTACGTCGATCACGTGCTGTGAGTGTGGGATGAAAGCCGATTCGAACCGTGTTGAACGTGGCTTGTACGTTTGTGAAGGGTGTGGGTTGGTTGCGAATAGCGACTGTAATGCGGCTGAAAACATGCGAGCGACG
>CAZWZX010000005.1:0-31948 GCA_964638655.1 uncultured Natronomonas sp. | reverse complement strand
GGTCGAGTTCTTCGTCGAGGTACTTCGTCGTGTGGGTCCCGGCGGTGAACTCCTCGTCCGTGAGCATCAATCGGTGGAACGGGATGATCGTCGGGATCCCCTCGATATCGTACTCGGCAAGTGCTCGTTCGGATCGGGCGAAACACTCCTCGCGGTCCTCGCCGTGGACGATGAGCTTCGCGATCATCGAATCGTAATCCGTCACGAGATCGTCGCCCTGACGGAGCGCGTCGTCGACCCGAATACCGATCCCTCCCGGCGGGTCGTACGTCGCCAACTCCCCGCCGGTCGCGGGGGAGAAGTCGTCGGCCGCGTTCTCGGCGTTGATCCGGAACTCGATCGCGTGGCCCTCGAGTTCGACGTCGTCCTGTTCGAAGTCGATCTCCTCGCCGGCGGCGATCCGGATCTGCCATTTGACGATGTCGATGTCTGTCAGCTCTTCGGTGACGCAGTGTTCGACCTGGATCCGGGTGTTGACCTCGAGGAAGTAAAAGTCCGCGTCGGGACCGAGCAACTCGCCGTCACCGCGCTCTTCCTCCTCGACGAGGAACTCGAACGTTCCGGCGTTGTAATAGTCCGCCTCGTCGGCGCCGCGGCGGGCGGCGGCGCCGATCTTCTCTCTGAGCTCCGCCGAGAGCGCCGGGGACGGGCCTTCCTCGATGACCTTCTGGTGGCGGCGCTGGAGCGAACAGTCCCGTTCTCCGAGATGTCTGACGTTGCCGTGCTCGTCCGCGAGGATCTGCACCTCGATGTGTCGCGGGGACTCCAGATAGCGCTCGAGATAGACCGAATCGTTGTCGAAGTACGCCTCGCCCTCCCGCTTTGCGGCCGCGAGCTGGTCGCCGGCCTCCTCCGGTTCGTGGACGATCTTCATCCCACGGCCGCCGCCGCCGCCCTCCGCTTTGATGGCTATCGGATAGCCGTACTCCTCGCCGAACTCGCGGACCTCGGCTTCCTCCTCGACGGGATCGGTCGTCCCCGGGACGATCGGGACGTCGGCCGCCTGCATTATCTTGCGAGCCTTGGTCTTCTCTCCGGCCTGCTCCATCGACTTCGGGCTCGGGCCGATCCACGTGACACCTTCGGTCGACTGTACCGCGGCGGCGAAATCGGCGTTCTCCGCGAGGAAGCCGTATCCGGGATGGATCGCGTCCGCGTCGGCCTTCCGGGCGGCCTCGATGACGGCGTCGTGATCGAGATACGAGTCGGCGGCCCTGGCCGGACCGACGTTGTACGCCTCGTCGGCGTATCGAACGTGGCCGCCGTGTTTGTCGGCGTCGCTGTACACCGCGACGGTGTCGACACCGAGATCGTCGCAGGCACGCATGACGCGAACGGCGATCTCGCCTCGGTTGGCGACGAGAACCTTATCGAACATGTTGTTCGAGGGCAGTTGGGGTGAGTACGTTATTCTGTCGGTCGACAGCGAGCGGTCGGGTCTCTTCAAAAAGCGCCGCGTCTCAGAACCGGTCGGTTCGGCCGGCTGCGCTCCAGTCGTCGCGGGGGGCTCCCCGCGGTGCCCGGACTCGGCGACTCTGGAGGGATTCGACCCGGCCGGCGAACCGCCACTGATCGCGCGGCTCTTCGGATCCTTCCTCTGTCGATCCGGCCTGGGCCTCCGCAAGGAGGTTCCGGATGACCGCGGCGATCGCGGCCGCCTCGTCGGTGTCGGCGTCCTCGGGGAGGTGTAGTTGCATTCTCACAGGGGGATGTTGCCGTGTTTTCGGTCCGGCTGGTCTTTGCGTTTCGATTCGAGCATCTCGAGGTCGCTTATCAACCGCGGTCGGGTCTCTTTCGGCTCGATGACGTCGTCGACGAAGCCGCGTTCGGCCGCCGTATATGGGTTCGCGAACGTGTCCCGGTACTCGTCGATGAGCTGTTCGCGGCGCGCCTCGACGTCGTCGGCGTCGGCGAGTTCGTCACGGTACAGGACGTTGACGGCTCCCTTCGGTCCCATGACGGCGATCTCGGCGGTCGGCCACGCGTAGTTGACGTCGGCCTCGAGATGCTTCGAGGCCATCACGTCGTAGGCGCCGCCGTACGCCTTCCGCGTGATGACGGTCAAAAGCGGCACCGTCGCCTCGCTGTAGGCATAGAGGAGTTTCGCGCCGTGTTTGATGATCCCCCCGTGTTCCTGATCGGTCCCCGGCATGAACCCCGGAACGTCGACGAACGTGACGATCGGGATGTTGAACGCGTCACAGAAGCGGACGAACCGCGAGCCTTTCAGCGAGGAATCGATGTCGAGAGTCCCGGCGTTGACGCGGGGCTGGTTCGCGACGACGCCGACCGAACGTCCATCGAGCCGCCCGAAACCGGTCACGAGATTTCTCGCGTACGATTCGGCGACCTCGAAGAAGGAGTCCTCGTCGACGACCCGGTCGATCACGTCCACGATATCGTAGGGTTTCTGGGGCTGGTTCGGAACGATGTTCTTCAGCTCCTCGTCGCGACGCTCGGGGTCGTCCCACGGTTCGACCCTCGGGGGATCCTCGACGTTGTTGGAGGGGAGATACGAGAGCAGATACCGGATGTCGTCGAGTGCGTCCTTCTCGTCGGCCGCGGAGAAGTGGGCAACGCCGGATTCACCGGTGTGTGTGCTCGCACCGCCCAGTTCCTCGAACCCGACCTCCTCGCCGGTGACGGTCTCGATGACGTCGGGACCGGTGATGAACATGTGACTCGTGTCCTGTACCATATAAATGAAGTCGGTTATTGCCGGCGAATAGACCGCGCCGCCGGCGCAGGGCCCCATGATCGCCGAGATCTGTGGGACGACGCCCGAGGCCTTCTGATTGCGATGGAAGATATCGGCGTAGCCGGCGAGCGAATCGATCCCCTCCTGGATCCGCGCGCCGGCGGAGTCGTTCAACCCGATGATCGGCGCGCCCGTTTCGAGCGCTCGATCCATCACCTTACAGACCTTCTCGGCGAAGGCCTCGCCCAGCGAGCCGCCGAAAACGGTGAAGTCGTGCGCGAAGACGAAGACGGTCCGACCGTCGACGTCACCGTAGCCGGTGACGACCCCGTCGCCGTAGGGGTGATCGTCGTCCATGTCGAAGTTCGTACTCCGGTGGGTTTTGAGCTGGTCGAACTCCTCGAACGTCCCGTCGTCGAGGAAGTAGTTGATCCGTTCGCGGGCGGTCAGCTTTCCTTTCTCGTGTTGCTTTTCGATCCGCTCTTCGCCGCCGCCGAGTTCGGCGTCGCGCTTTTTCTCTCGGACTTCCTCGATCTTGTCATCCATACTCGTCATATATTCGTCTTGCTCGGAGAACGAGCAGCAATGAAAAAGGCGTTCCGCTATCGGGACGGTCGAGACGTCGGCGTTCGGACGCCCCGAGCTACCGCTCCGATGTTTCACTTCCTCTCGGTGGCGTATCTTTATATACTAGTTCGGTACCGACGATAGTGTCGAGACGGTACACTCTTAGACATCCGCCGAAGAGATCCGGTATGCGTCTCATCGCGCACCGCGGGTTCGCGTCCGTCTACCCCGAGAACACGCTTTCGGCGATCGAACGCGCGTCCGCCGTCGCGGATGAAGTCGAAGTCGACGTCCGGCGGTGTGCGAGCGGCGAGCTCGTCGTGATCCACGATTCGACTGTCGATCGAGTGACGGAGCGGAACGGGTCCGTTTCGGAGTACACCAGATCGGACCTCGGGTCGATGCGGGTGCTCGGCACCGAGGAGGGGGTCCCGACACTCGCGGAGATACTTCGAACCCTTCCTCCCCGTGTCGGTATCAACATCGAACTCAAAGAAGCCCATACCGCCGCGGATGTGCTCGGTCTCGTTTCGTCGCTCCACCCGAACTCGATCGTTTCTTCGTTTTCACGGGAGGCGCTGGCCGCCTGTCGGGACATCGATCCGAATATTTCGACGGCGTACATCACCGACGAGCCTGGCACTGAAGGGATCGAAACGGCGGCAGAGCTCGACTGTGAGTATCTACATCTCAGCGTCGAGAGCTGTAGCGAGCGGGCGGTCGGAGCCGCCCACAGCGTGGGGATACAGGTCAACGTCTGGACGGTCGATTCGGCCGATGAGGCCACGAGACTCGCCTCGACGGGTGTCGACGGCGTCATGGCGGACCGTCCCGACGTCCTGTAAGCGGCGATCCGTTTCGGTAATACTAACTCCGGGTCGTTCGAGACCCTAACAGAGACAGATATGAAACTTCACGAGTATCAGGCGAAAGGCGTATTCGCCGACGCCGGGATCCCAGTCCCGGACTCGACGCTGGCTTCCACCGTCGACGAGGCAGTCGAGGCGGCCGACCGGATCGGCTATCCGGTCGCGATCAAGGCCCAGGTACAGGTCGGTGGCCGGGGGAAAGCCGGCGGTATCAAGCTGGTCGACGACGCCGAGGAGGCCCGCGAGGCCGCCGATTCGATCCTCGGAATGGATCTCAAAGGGCTCCACGTCGACCGCGTGCTGGTCGAAGCAGCGGTCGATTTCACGAACGAACTGTACGTGGGCGTCACGATGGACCGATCCGAGGGCAAACCGGTCGCGATGGTCTCGACCCGCGGCGGCGTCAACATCGAGGAGGTCGCCGCTGAGGATCCCGATGCGATCGTCCGCGAGCATATCGATCCGGCCTTCGGCCTGCATCCGTTCCAGGCACGGAAGGCGGTCTTCGAGGCCGGCGTCGACCGCGACGTCGCCCTCGAGACCGCTTCGATCCTCACACAGCTGTACGATCTCTGGGCCGAGAAAGACGCCACTGAGATCGAAGTCAATCCGCTCATGGTCACGAGCGACGGTGACGTCATCGCCGCCGACGCGGTGATGAACGTCGACGAGGACGCGCTGTTTCGTCATCCCGACCTCGAGGCCATGGAGGAGGAAGCCGCAAGCGACGAACTCGAGGCGAAGGCCAACGAGTACGGTTTCGATTACGTCCGACTGTCGGGCAACACCGGTATCATCGGCAACGGCGCCGGCCTCGTGATGACGACGCTGGATCTCGTCGACTACTACGGCGGTTCGCCGGCGAACTTCCTCGATATCGGCGGCGGTGCGAAGGCCGACCGCGTCGCCAACGCCCTCGATATGGTGTTCTCCGACGAGAACGTCGACTCGGTCGTGTTCAACATCTTCGGCGGTATCACCCGCGGAGACGAAGTCGCGAAGGGGATCAACGAGGCCCTCGAGCGGTTCGATGAGATCCCGAAACCGGTCGTCGTCCGACTCGCCGGAACCAACGCCGAGGAAGGCATGGAGATCCTGAACACGGATCTGGTGACGGTCGAAAAGACCCTCGAAGACGCCGTCCAGCGTGCGGTACAATACGCTGAGGAGGCAGACAAATGAGCATTCTCGTCGACAGCGATACGCGCGTCGTGGTACAGGGCATCACCGGCGGAGAGGGTAAGTTCCACGCCGGTCAGATGATCGAATACGGGACGAACGTCGTCGCCGGCGCGGTGCCGGGACGCGGCGGACAGGAGGTCGAAGGCGTCCCCGTATACGATACGGTCGAACGGGCCGTCCGCGAGGAGGACGCCAACGCGTCCGTCATCTTCGTGCCGCCGGCGTTCGCGACCGACGCCATCTTCGAGGCGCTCGACGCCTCGGTCGATCTGGCTGTCGCCATCACCGAAGGGGTTCCCCAGCAGGACACGGCGAAGATCTACCGGAAACTCGGTGAGACCGACACGTACCTGATCGGCCCGAACTGTCCCGGACTCATCACCCCCGGCGTGGCCAAACTGGGGATCCTCCCCGGAAACATCTTCTCGGAGGGCAACGTCGGTTTCGTCTCCCGGTCGGGAACGCTCACCTACCAAGTCGTCGACAACCTCACGAAACGCGGGATCGGACAGACATCCGCGGTCGGTATCGGCGGCGACCCGATCATCGGAACCGACTTCATCGACGTGCTCGAACTCTACGAGAACGATCCAGACACCGAGGCGATCGTGATGTGCGGCGAGATCGGCGGCGAGGACGAGGAGGAAGCCGCGGCCTATATCGGCGAATACATGGACACGCCGGTCGTCGGCTTCATCGCCGGTCGAACCGCTCCGCCGGGCAAGCGGATGGGTCACGCGGGCGCGATCGTCTCCGGCTCCGGCACCGGCACCGCCGAATCGAAGATCGACGCTCTCAACAACGCCGGTGCTCGGGTCGGCGATACGCCGAACCAAGTCGCGGACTACGTCGAAGAGTTGCTGTAGCCCTCTCGGCCAGCCGCTCTCACTTCCGTTTTTATTTCCGGCCGACAGTTTATATACCGGAACGGAACCAACGGTCCCGTGCGCTGATCGGCGTCCGCGACTCGCCTCGGCGGGAGTGTGGCACACGGGTCGCGGTGGGAGGTGTGCCGCCTGCTCGCATCCGAAACCGTCGTGTAGCGTCGGTAGCACTGTCCGGTATGGGTGAATATCTCCTCGGACGGACGCCCCGCCTGACCGTGTATTTCTGCGGACTCTCGCTCGGGCTGGCGCTGCTTGCCGTCGGTATCAACGCGATCAGGCTCGTCGCAGCCGGAGAGCTTTCGTTTCTTCAGTCGATCCTCTACGGAGCGTTCGCGCTCTGTATCGGGATCGTCTTTTCTTTCGTTTTCGGGTATCTCAACGGTGGCCTCCTGGCCAGTTGGGCCGCCGGCGTCGTTCCGGCCGCCGGTCGGATCAGCGGGGAACTGCTCTCGGGATCGCTTCGTGGTCTCGGCATCGAGATCCTCAGTGCGGTCGGTATCGGCGTGTTCGTCGGCGCGGTCGGGTTCGCCGTCGCTGCCGAGAAACACCGTCTCGATGGACGCACCTCGGAGCTACCGCCGGCACCGTCCCGATCGGATCTGGTCTCTGCGCTCGTGCTATCCGGTATTGTCGGGAATCTCCTTCTGCTGATAAGTGCTTTCGTCGGTGGTTGATCGGGTCGGTTCCTTTCTGGGGTCGGGAGATCGGCTCGTACCGGCCCTCGATCGGTAAGGGCCGGGGGACAATCTAATGATAACGGTCGAAAGAGAGGAGCCAGGGGTGGGATTTGAACCCACGAACTCCCGATTACAAGTCGGGTGCTTGAACCACCCAAGCTCCCCTGGCACGATGCATGACTACTCCGCGTTTGAATGCTGGGTGCCGCTATTGATGGGTTTTTCGAGTTCGATCCGGTGTGGCTCGTAGCCGTGTCGTTCGTAAAACCGACGCGCCGATCGGTTATCCGCCATCGCTTCCAGCGAGACGATGTCGGCCCCTCTCGAGTCCAGCGCCGTCTCGGCCGCGTCCAACAGTCCGTCTCCGATCCCCTCGTTCCGGTCGCTATCCCGAACGTATATGTTCTGGACGACGCCCCGCGAGACGTCCTGTCGATACTCCCCGGCTTCGAGACCGAACGTGACGAATCCGACGACCGACCCGCCCCGACGTGCGAGAAACGCCGTCCCGGCGACGATGTGTTGGACCATCGTTCGTCGGATCACAGAACGGTTTTCGTCCGGAACGAGATGTGATCCGTACCGCCGTTGGTCCGCCGCGAGATCGACCCATAGATCGGCGAGCGCGCCGGCGTCGCCGTTTTCAGCGGGCTCGATCCTGACGTCTTCCGGGAGGTTCTCGGACACGGCTACTGATCGAGCGCTTCGATGCCGGCGAGCGTTTCCCCGGTCAGCATCTGCAGCGCGGCCCCGCCTCCGGTCGAGACGTGGTCAAACCCGTCCAAGATTCCGAGTTTCCGGAGCGCGGAGGCCGTGTCTCCGCCGCCGACGATGCTCTTTTTCGCCCGCGTCGCCGCCCGGTACAGTTCGAGCGTTCCTGTCTCGAAGCGATCGTCCTCGAATACGCCCGCCGGCCCGTTGAGTATCGCGGTGCCGGCTTCCTCGAGAATCTCGGCGTAGGCTGCGACCGTTCTAGCTCCGACATCCATCGCCGGCTGCTCCGCCGGGAGCTCATCGAGATCCAACTCGACCCGATCCGTCCCGGCTCCGACGGCGACGTCCCGCGGCATGTAGATCCGATGACTGAAGTCGTCGAGGAGATCGCCAGCCTGTTTCACCGCCTTGTGGCTCCGCTCGTTGACCACGGCGGCCGAAGCGGCACCGAGAGAAACGCCGTTCGCCAAAAGGAACGCGTTTCCGACGATTCCGGCCGTCAGAACGGCGTCAGCGAGCCCGCGTTCGAGAACCGATCTGGCGACACCGATCGAATCGTCGACTTTCGCACCGCCGAGCACGTACACGCGCGGCTCGGGACTCTCGGAGATGTTGCCGAGGACGTCGATCTCACGCTCCATGACGCGTCCGGCGTAGGCGGGAAGCCGCTGCGGGAAGCCGATAATGGACGGTTGGCTCCGGTGTGAGGCGGCGAAGGCGTCGTTCACGTACGCATCGAGAGCGGTCGAAAGACGCTTGACGAGATGCGTTTCAGCCGCACGGGCGGGTTCGAACGACATGTACTCCTCCGAATAAAAGCGGGTGTTTTCGAGCAGTATCGCGGATCCGGCGTCGGTTCGGCCGATACGGTCACGGGCATCCGTCGAGAACGTCGAGTCGCAGTACTCGACGGGCGCATCGAGAAGGTCATCGAGCCGCCGAGCGTGAGGTCCGAGGTCGGTGAACTCCTCACCTCCCGGCCGGCCCTGGTGTGCCAGCAGGGCGACACGGGCGCCCCGGTCGCACAGTTCGTCGATCGTGTCGATGTGTGCGCGCAGTCGGGCGTCGTCGTCGAGTCCGTCCCCGTCCATCGGACTGTTGATGTCAACGCGAACCCCGAGCGCGGCCCCCCCGGCGTCCAGGTCGTCGAGCATCCGTATCATGGCCGGAACTCCCGACGGCCCAAGCAAAGACCTTTCCGTTCGGATGTGAAAACTGCGGCGAAAGATCCACCGGTGGAAAACACCAAATAGAAAAACACTGTGACAGAAGAGTTATTTATGCCTTGGTGTCTCAGCACATCCAAGTGATTCGAACACATGGGGACAACAGAACCAACGTTCGTCGACTCGATACGTGGGAAACCGGGCGTACTCGTCGTCCTGGTGTTCGGGGCGCTTTTGATCGCCGATCTCATTGCAAAGTTGATCGGAATCTCGGTTGGACCGTTCGGTGGGAGCCTCTCTACGACCCGGTTCGGTTCGAACCTCTGGAACGGTCTTGTCATTGGACTCGTGATCGGTCTGGCCGGAATCGGCCTCTCGATGACGTATAGTATCCTTTCCTTTGCGAACTTTTCGCACGGCGATCTCGTCACTACCGGCGCATTTACGGGCTGGGCTATCGCGTTTGTCGTTGCCGCCGCCGGCGACGAACCACTCCGGGCACTTTTAACTGTCCGCGGAACGGGTGATGTATCGCCAGGGGATATCGGCGCACATATCCTCGCCACTCCAGGAGCAATACTGATCGGGTTGCTCGCGGCGTTCCTCATTACTGCACTCGTCTCTTTGCTCCTCGATCGTGCGTTCTACAAGCCGATGCGAAACCGGAGCGGTATCTCACTTCTGATCGCATCGATCGGTGTCGCGTTGGTCGTTCGATACCTCATTCAGTTCGTCTACGGCTCCCGGCCTCGTGGTGTCACCGCCGGTCTCGATGCCTCGAACATTGCCTTTGCACCGCTGGGTCTGTCGGTCAATGCCCACCAGTTGACGATCGTTGTTTCGGCCGTCGTACTGATGTTCGGGCTCCATTTCGTATTGCAAAGCACAAAGCTCGGAACGGCCATGCGGGCGATGGCAGATAACAAGGATCTCGCGCTTATTACCGGGATCCCGGCGGAGCGAGTCGTGACCGCAACGTGGCTTATCGGCGGTGGACTCGCCGGTGCTTCGGGTTATTTATACGTATTGCTCCGTGGAACGATCCAGTTCGATTTCGGCTGGCTGTTGTTGTTGCTCATCTTCGCTGCGGTGATCCTCGGCGGGATCGGATCGATATACGGCGCCATCGCTGGGGGACTGGTTATCGGAATCGTGTTTACCACGTCGACGATCTGGATATCGTCCGATTTCAACGAAGCAGCCGCATTTGCCGTGATGATCCTCGTGTTGCTCTTCCGGCCCGAAGGGATCTTCGGAGGTGTTACGACGGCATGACAGATAGGGATACAGAGCCAGATACCGTTACGCGGGTCGTTCTTGACGCCGCACAAAAGAGCGATCTCGGGATGGTACTTATAGCCTTTGGGCTGGTATACATCGTCGCGACCGCACTCACCTTCACTGACGGACTCAACAGCGTCGTCGGGTTGATGCGGACGTTGACTTTCCTCGGGTTGGTGTATGCACTGTCCGCTCTCGCGCTCAATCTTCACTGGGGATATACGGGTCTTTTCAATATCGGTGTTGCCGGTTTCATGGCGGTCGGTGTTTACACGATGGGGATCGTCGTTCGACCGCCAGATCCAGCCTTCGGTCCCCCTGGATTCGGCTTGCCGCTTCCGATCGGTATCATCGCTGGGATGGCGATGGCGGCACTCGTCGGTCTGCTCGTAGCGCTTCCAGCACTCCGGCTTCGAGCCGATTATTTAGCCATCGTCACGCTCGGGTTTTCCGAGATCATTCGGTTGACGCTACAGTCGAACACGTTCGACAACTTCCTGCGTGAGACACTGTCGGTCGGTACCGGAGGTGGACGGGGTATGGGAATGCCGAGCAATCCCGTTCGGGAGCTGTTCCTCGTCGATGGGCAGGCCGGGGCGCCGACTGCTCTGGGTGAGCTGGTTTTCGGAACACTCGGTGAGAGCGGTCTCGGGATCTCGAACAACATCCTCATCGGCTGGGGATACGTCTTCGTACTCGTCGTTTTCCTGATTGCAGTCTACACAGTGCTCGAGCGACTCGGTCGGTCACCGTTCGGCCGAAACCTCAAAGCCATTCGCGAGGACGAACTGGTCGCCAATTCGCTGGGAAAAAACGTCAACCTAATCAAAATAAAAGTGTTCATGATCGGCTGTGGGCTGATGGGGCTTGTGGGAATCCTCTGGTTCGGCAGTCAGGGTAACGTCTCGCCGACGCCGCAGTTCATGCCGCTTTTGACCTTTTATATCTTCGTCGCCGTTATGATCGGCGGATCCGGATCGAATACGGGGGCCGTTCTCGGCGGGATCACGTTCGCTACGGTTCTTTTCGAGGGTCCCCGTCGTGTCGGATCGACGATCAGAGGCGCTATAGACGCACCGACACCACCGTCGTTCGCCGATGCGGTCATCTCGCTCGACCCAGTCGCGTTTCTCGCGTTCGCGACGGATAACGTCGCTCCATTACAGTTCGTTCTGCTCGGCCTGGTGTTGATTTTCATCATGCACCGACGACCGGACGGATTGCTTGGCCACCGGACCGAAACCGCGGCCGCAGTCGACCTCTCGGATAGATCCGACGCCCTCGGAGGTGATGACGGTGAGTAGTCCCAGCCCTGATGCGAAACCGCCCGAAGAACTCCCAGAGACGGAAGATTCGCCGACCGAGGAGGCCGCACGGACGACGCCCCCCGGCCTGCCGCTGCGTGTCAACGGTCTCGTCAAACGGTTTGGAGGGATCACGGCTATCGACGGAGCGACCTTCGAGGTCGAAGAGGGTTCGCTTACCGGTCTCATCGGACCCAACGGTGCCGGTAAGTCGACCACGTTCAACTGCATTACCGGTGTCCACGAGCCGACGGGTGGAAACATCTATTTCAAAAACGAGGAGATCACCGGACTAAAACCGTACGAGATCGCCCAGAAAGGGCTCGTCAGGACTTTTCAGATCACCCGAGAACTCAAAGAGATGAC
This sequence comes from uncultured Natronomonas sp., assembly GCA_964638655.1. Classification (GTDB taxonomy): domain Archaea; phylum Halobacteriota; class Halobacteria; order Halobacteriales; family Haloarculaceae; genus Natronomonas. The sequence goes on along the minus strand of CAZWZX010000005.1, from coordinate 20,237 downwards.
TGTTCTGGAAAACCTCGTGTTGGCTCCGAAAAACCAACTCGGCGAGTCGGCGTTCAGATCAGTGATGCCCGGACTCAGAGGGGCGGTCATCGAAGAGGAGACCGAACTCCGCGAGCGAGCCTGGGAGACCCTCGAACTTTTCGAGATAGACCACGTCGCGACCGAGTACGCGGGAAACCTTTCGGGCGGACAACGGAAGCTCTTGGAGTTGGCACGAGCGCTCATGACTGATCCCGAGATGGTGCTTCTCGATGAGCCGCTCGCGGGCGTCAACCCGACACTGGAAGCGAAACTCCTCGATCGGATCCACGAGCTACGCGAGGACGGGTACACGTTCCTCCTCGTCGAACACGATATGGACGTCATCATGAACAACTGTGAGCATATCATCGTCATGCATCAGGGACGCGTGCTGGCTGAGGGGACCGCCGCCGAGATCCGAAACAACGAGCAAGTGATCGATGCGTACCTCGGGGAGGATATATGAGCACAAACGAAACCGTCGAGCCGGAACACGAACACGGCGCCGGGAGGGACCACAAACTGGACACCGAGGCGATACTCCGTATCCGCAGTCTGGACGCGGGATACGGCGACCTCCAGATCCTCTCGGATGTCGATCTCGACGTCGCAGACGGGGAATACGTCACCATCGTCGGACCGAACGGCGCCGGAAAATCGACGGTGATGAAAACCGTGTTCGGTCTGACGACGTATATGAACGGGACCGTCGAGTTCGACGGTGAACCCATCCACGGGCTCGCCCCCGAACGGATTATCCAGCGTGGAATAAGCTTCGTTCCGCAAAACGACAACATCTTCGCCGGACTGAGTGTTCGCGAAAACCTCGAAATGGGGGCCTACATTCTCGACGACGTTCCCGAAGACCGGATCGATGAAATTTACGATCGATTCCCGGTGTTGGAAGAACGCGAAGGGCAGAAAGCCGGGACGCTTTCGGGCGGACAACGACAGATGGTCGCGATGGGGAGAGCGCTCATGCTCGATCCCGATCTCCTCCTCCTCGACGAGCCCTCCGCCGGGCTCGCTCCCGATCTCGTCGCCGATATGTTCGATCGAATCGATCGGATAAACGAATCCGGAACCGCGGTACTGATGGTCGAACAGAACGCGAAAGAGGCGCTCCGTCGCTGCGATCGGGGCTACGTCCTCGTGGACGGACGGAACCGCTACACCGATCGCGGGGAGGTTCTGTTGGGTGACGAAGACGTCCGCCAGGATTTCCTCGGCGGATAACGGGTTCGCGGTCCTCTGCGGCGATAACCCGACACGAAACCGAGTGGGTGTCAGTCGGCTCTAGATGCCGAGAACGTCGCTCCACTGACTGGAGTAGGTCGGCTGTTCGGGTTCGAAAGAGACACGTTCGAAGATCTCACCGCCACCTTCCTCGAAGGCGGCGGCGTACTGCTCTTCGAGCGCCTGCCCGTAGTCGTCGTTGAGAAACAGCGTCCCGGAACTGTCGGCCCCGACGAACTCTTCGGCACGCGCCAGGTCCGCAAGTGCCGGACCCTGTAGAAGGTCCGAGGGTGCTGTTCGGAAAATGTACCCGTTGTCCTCGACGTCCGTAACGCCCGGTGCCGTCGAGGACGGCGAAATTCCGACGACACCGCTCGGAACAAACACCTGATCGATCACCTGGAAGTTGACGTTCGATGCGGCCGGACCGACGACAGCCGGGAACCCGGCCTCCACGAGGGAGTTCGCTCCCGAGATCCCGGCCTGCGGATCCGTCTGGGTGTCCTCGACACGCGTTTCGACGCTGACGTTGATATCCGCGTCGTTGATCTGATCGGCAGCCAGAAGCGCCCCATCTCGGATCGGTCCGCCGACAGAACCGAGATCGCCAGTCTCCGGCAGCAAAACGCCGACCATGGCTTCGAAGTCATCGACACCGACCGGGTCCTCGGCCGCCTCCGCCATGTCTTCATCCGTGAGTTCCGCACCGAACTCGACCGTATCGACTGTAACCAACTCGCCGCCCTGGAAATCGACGATGTCGTATGCGGCAGTGACGATATCGCCGTTGACATCGAAGTCGACGCTCGAGGATGCCCCCACGTATCGGATCCGATCGCCGGCGGCGACCGCCTCCACGGCGTCGACGAGATCGGCGGGACCGAACTCCTCCCCGTTCGGGTTTGCGACCGTCCGGATCCGATCCCGGATCGCTGTACCGTCGTTTTCGCCTGCGGCCGTCGCCGCGAGAACGTTTATCGCCATCGCATCGTAGGCCTGCGCCGTGAACACGCCGGGGGCCTCGCCGTAGGCCGCTTCGTACTCTTCGGCGTAAAATTCCGCGCCGGGTCCGGCGGCCGAGGGCTCGGTCCCGATGACGTTGTCCATATCGTTGTCGACTTCGACCGGCAGATCAGGGTCAATGAGGCCGTCCGGGACGATGATATCGAGATCGGGGGCGTCGCTGGCGAACTCGGAGTAGAAATCGCGGAACATCTGGATCCCGGACTGTGGGAACGCAACCACCATCACCGCGTCGGGTATCTCGACATCGTCGTCACCGTTTCCGTTCCCGTTGCCGTTACCGTTGCCGTTTCCGTTCCCGTTGCCCTCCTCGGTCGTACAGCCGGCGATGGCCACGAGACTCGCGGCACCGGCGCCTTTCAGCACGTTCCGACGGTTGATTCTGTCTGTCATACTAGTGTATCATGTTGGATCTACGAATATAAATGTACCCGCAGGTCGCGCTGTCGGGAAATGATTTCTTAGGACCACTCCGGTTGGTCTGCCCCTTTGTCGGCGTTGTGGAGGTTCGAACTCGAATTTCAGGCGAACTCGACGTCCGTGTTCTCTTCTCGACACGTTTCGAGCGCGTGCTTGGCGGCCATCCCGGCAGCCTGCGCCGTTCGGTCGATACCGACGCCGACTTTCAGATCGACGTCGACCGAATCCCGGACGTGTTCGATCGCGTCCAGATAGCCCGCCTCACCGAGATCGTCACAGACGGCGATGATGTTGTCGCCGCCGACGAAAAACGAAAGCGAGTCGTGGGCCTTCCGCATGTATTTCATCAACTCGGCGTAGCCCTGCTCGATGTTGATAAAGGAGTCGAACTCGTTGAGCTGATCGGTGTACTTGCCGGTCGCGTCGTTGACGTCGAAGTGGGCGATCTGTACGTCTTCGTCGCCTCGGTCCGACTCGACGATCGGATCCCCACGCAAGATCTCCGTCCGTCCGCGGTCCTGAGCACTGCCGGCGTTCTGCAACTGGTCGGTCGCGGTTCCGAGCGCGTTCGCCGGGGAGGCGTCCGTCGCGATACTCAGACTGATCGTCACCGGATAGCGGTTTCCGACTGACTCCTGTATCAGCGCGTGAGCCTCCGAATCGAGGCCGTTCGTGACGGCCACCATGTTGTCGAACCGGGTGAAGAACACGTACCCCTCGCGGTTCCCGATCAGCTGTGAGAGATCGGCATAGAGCCGCGACTGGAGGGTCTGAAGATCGACTTCACGACGCGGCTCGGGCGTAACGGTCCACGGCCCGTAGTTATCGATCTGAACCAGCGTTACCTGAGTGTTTGTCACGTTTCCGCGTTCGGCGGCGGCCGATATTTGTCTTGTCATAAACGACGGTTCGGCCGGCAGTTCGGGACGGACGCTCGATCGAAGCCGTCCGGATCAGGCGTACCGTTCGTCCTCGAGTTCCCACATTCCGGCCGATCGCATCGCCTGCCCGACGGCCTTGTGGAACGAGATGAAATCCTCGAACTCCGTCTCGTCGACGTGCTCGAATATATCGGCCACGCTGACGACGCGCTCGTGGTTCAGCCGGACGGGTTCCTCGCCGTGTTCGTCGAGGAAATCGGCGGCGTTAACCGGGAAATCCTCCTCCTCGTCGATCTTTTTTGCGAGCACCGCCTGCCCGTACTTGCGCATCCCCTCCGAGCCTTCCTCGCCGTCGGGATCGTGTGGCCAATCCATATCCGTACGTCCGCCAGCCGGAATAAAAGCGTTTCCGCTCTCCGATCCCCACACGCCGGACGCTCGGTCTCGCTGCGTATCCAGCGCTGAAACGCTCAGAGACTTAAGTATCCGGGAGACTCAAGCCGGTAGTATCCGACCATGTCACAGGAAGCCGCCCAGCCGGCCGGGACGGAACAGGTATTGGAGTTCCGCCTCGGGGAGGAGACCTACTGTGTGAGCATCGAATACGTGACCGAGATCGTCGATATGGGCGAGTTGACGCCGATACCGAACTCCCCGCCGCACGTCGAAGGGGTCATCGATCTCCGCGGGAACACGACCTCGATCATCGACCCGAAGATCGGGCTCGGGATCGAAGGGGAGCTCGGCGAACGGATCGTCATCTTCGATTCGGAGATCTTCGACGACGACCGGTCGGTCGGCTGGGCCGTCGATAGCGTCGAGGAAGTCTCCGATGTCTCCACGGAGGACGTCGACGACTCGCCGGTCGACGGAGAACACATCCGGGGACTCATCAAACGCGAATCCACGTTCGTCGTCTGGATCGACCCTCGAACGATCGGCGACGAGTTCGACGGCGAAGAACTCCCGAGGCCGGAAGCAAATTAAAACGCCGCGAACGTCCGGCCACCGTGGCCCCGGTGAAGCCGCATCGGTTTTGTTCGTCGTCCCGATATCGCCAAACTGGTTTCGAAAACTAATTTCAACTGCGCTCCGGCTTCGCATCCGAAAGGACAAACCGGATGAATGTGGGGGCTGTATGTATCAGTATGGCCAGACGTGAACGGCTCGTGATCTCCGGGATGCACTGTTCGAGCTGTTCGGAAACCGTGAACGGAGCGATCGAGTCGATAGCGGGCGTCGAAGACGCGTCGGTGAACTACGCGACCGACGAGGCGACCGTCGAGTACGATCCCGAGCGGACCGCTCTGAGAGCGATCTACGAGGCGATCGAATCGGCGGGATACGACCCACAGCGGAAGACCCGGTCGATCGCCGTTTCCGGGATGCACTGTTCGAGCTGCTCGAGCACGGTCGAGGGGTCGCTCTCGGGACTGCCCGGTGTGATCGCCGCCGACGTGAACTACGCGACCGACGAGGCGACCGTCGAATACAACCCCGAGACGTTCTCACTGGAGGCCGCCTACGGGGCCATCGAGGACGCGGGTTACGAGCCACGGCGGGGATCCGACGACAACGCCGACTCGGCGGGCGAGTCAGCCGCCGAACGGGAGCTCGAAAGACAGCGTCGGCTCGTCGTTGTCGGGGGCGCCCTCACGCTACCGTTTATTTATCTGATGACGGCGATGTTCACGCCGTTGCCGAAACCGGGGTCGATCGCGGGCATCGACTTCGGCTGGTTCCAGTTCGCCTTCGCGACGGCGCTCATGGCGACGCTCGGAAAAGTGTTCCTCGTCGGGGCGATCAAGGCGGGACGAAACCGGAACGCGAACATGGACACGCTGGTCGCGGTCGGCACGAGCGCCGGGTATCTGTTCAGTGCGGCGGTCGTCTTCGGGGCGATAACGGGCGATCTCTACTTCGAGGCCGTCGGGTTCATCCTGTGGTTCATCACCGTCGGCAACTGGCTCGAGGCGCGATCGAAGGCACGGGCCTCCGACGCGCTCAGGGAGTTGCTCCGACTGGAAGCCGAGGAGGCGACGGTCGTCCGAGACGGCGAGGAGACGGTCGTTCCGCTGTCGGACGTCGAGGTCGGCGATCTCCTGAAAGTCCGCCCGGGTGAACGGATCCCGACGGACGGTATCGTCCGGGAGGGCGAGTCGGCCGTCGACGAGTCGATGCTCACTGGCGAGTCCGTCCCGGTCGAGAAATCACCCGGAGACGAGGTCGTCGGCTCGACGATCAACGAGAACGGCGTCCTCCTCGTCGAGGCGATCAAGGTGGGAGAGGACACCGCGATCAAACAGATCGTCCGCCGGGTCAAGGAGGCCCAGTCCAGACAGCCCGACATCCAGCGGCTCGTCGACCGGGTCAGCGGCTACTTCGTCCCGATCGTCCTCGTCAACGCCGTCATCTGGGCCGTCCTCTGGTATCTGTTCGCCCCCCAACTGTACGGTTTCGTCCAGTATCTCCCCGTCCCGCAGGTCGGCGGCGGCCCGATCGTCGGCGGCGTCCCGCTCGTCGAGTTCGCGATGGTAGTTTTCGCCTCGTCGGTGCTCATCGCCTGCCCCTGTGCGCTCGGGTTGGCCACGCCCGCGGCGACGATGGTCGGCTCGACGATCGCGGCGAAGAACGGTGTTCTGTTCAAGGGCGGCGACATCTTGGAGCGCGTCCGCGAGACTGACGCCGTCGTCTTCGATAAAACCGGGACGCTGACCGAGGGTGAGATGCGTCTCACCGACGTCGAGGACCTCGGTCGGTCGGTCCGTGCCGACGGCGGCCTCCTTACCGATCGGACCGTCGACGAGTCGTTCGTTCTCGCCGTCGCGGCGAGCGCCGAAGCCGGCTCCGAACACCCGCTGGGCCGGGCCATCGTCGAGGGAGCGAAATCGCGAGGGATCGAGTTGTCCTCACTCGAGGCTTTCGAGAACGTTCCCGGAAAAGGCGTCGAGGCGGACACCGGTCACGGCGATGTCCTCGTGGGCAACCGAGCGTTGCTGGAGACGAACGGGATCGACACCGAGAGTGCCGAGGGGACGATGGAACGGCTCGAACGCGAGGGAAAGACCGCGATGCTCGTCGCGCTTGATGGGGACGTGATCGGCGTCGTCGCGACGGCCGACACCGTCCGGGAAAGCGCCGCCGAAACCGTCTCGATGCTCAAAGAGCGCGGGTACGGGGTGTATATGCTCACGGGCGATAACGCCCGGACCGCACACGCCGTCGCCTCGGCGGTCGGAATTCCCGACGCGAACGTCCGATCGGAAGTGCTCCCCGGCGAGAAAGCTGACACCATCGAATCGATCCAGGCTGACGGCATCCACGCGATGATGGTCGGCGACGGCGTCAACGACGCGCCGGCGCTTTCGACCGCCCACATCGGCGTCGCGATCGGTTCCGGAACCGACGTGGCCATGGAGGCGGCCGACGTGACGCTCATGCGGTCGGATCCGACGGACGTACTGAAGGCGATCAGGATCTCCGAGGCGACGATCTCGAAGGTCCGCCAGAACCTCTTTTGGGCGTTCGCCTACAACACGACGCTCATCCCGATCGCGTCGCTCGGTCTTTTGAACCCCGCGCTGGCCGGTGCCGCGATGGCGGCCTCGAGCGTCTCGGTTATGTCCAACAGCCTCGCGTTCGCGAAGTACGACCCCGTCCGAGAGTACGTGCCCCTGCTGTTGCGACCGCTGTCGGTTCTCCGAGGGTAGAACGACGGCGCAGGGATTAGTATCCAGCACACGTATGGCCGGTATGTCCGAAACGACTGGCGCCTCGCCGATCGGGATATCGGCGGAGCGGCTGAAAGCGTTGATCGACACGGACGAACCGTTCACGCTCGTCGATACGCGCGACGACGAGAGCTTCGAGGGATGGCGAATCGCCGGCGCGGTTCAGTTCTTTTATAAGCCGTTTCACGAGTTCGACCCGGACGCCTTCGCCGCCGAGATCGGTCTCGAACGGGACGATCCGATCGTCACGATCTGTGCCAAGGGGAAGGCGTCGCGGTATCTCGCCGACGAACTCGTCGCGGCCGGCTTCGACGACGTCAGACACGTCGCCGACGGGATGCGGGCCTGGAGCGCCGTCTACGATACGGCAACCGTCGAGACCGACGGATCGGCGGAGATCGTTCAGTTACAGCGCCGAGCGAAGGGCTGTCTTGGGTATCTCGTCTGTGACCCACGCTCCGGAAAGGCGGCGGCGATCGACCCGACCCGTCACGTCGAGACGTATCTGGAGGCGGCCGACGAGCGCGGCTGGACAATCGAGCGCGTCCTCGATACGCACGTCCACGCCGATCACATAAGCGGCGGTCGGACGCTCGCCGACGAACTCGGCGTCCCCTACCATCTCGGCGAACGGGTCGCTGAACGCGACGTGGGATTCGACTACGAACCGCTTTCTCGAAACGAGGTTCTCGAGGTAGGGGACGTCGAGCTCAAGGCAGTGTTCACGCCGGGACACACCTCCGGGATGGCGAGCTACCTCGTCGGATCCGAGGCGTTTTTGACCGGCGATACGGTCTTCGTCGACAGCGTCGGCCGGACCGAACTCCAGTTCGGCGACGCGGACGCGGCCGTCGGGGCGGAGCTTTTATACGAGTCGCTCCACGGGACGGTGCTCGCCGAGCCGGATCCGATCACCGTCCTGCCGGGACACTTCAGCGTTCCCGACGACGGCGAGTACGGTATCGACCCCGGCAGCGAGATATCGACGACGATCCGAGAGCTCAGGACGACGGTTCCGATCCTCGCCCGCGACCGGGGGACGTTCGTCGAGCGAATCCTCGAGACGGCGCCGGAGAAGCCGCCGAACTACGAGCGAATCATCGCCATCAACCGGGGCCGGGCGGCCGCCGACGGCGACGAGGCGATCGAACTCGAGTTGGGACCGAACCGGTGTGCGGCCGAGTAGCGAGTCGGACGTTCCGCGTCGGGAGTGCCAACTGTTTTGCCCCGCACAGACGACAAGGGCGTATGCACGTCCTCGTAAACGCCGCCGTTAGCGCCGACGGGAAGCTCTCCTCGCGGCGGCGTGAACAGATCGCGATCAGCGGTGACTCGGACTTCGCCCGGGTCGACCGGCTCCGAGCCGACGTCGACGCCGTCATGGTCGGCGTCGGGACCGTGCTAGCGGACGACCCGTCGCTGGTCAGACACGACGAGGCGTATCGGCGGAGTCGTCGCGGTCCCGAGGCCCCGCCGCCGGCCCGCGTCGTCGCCGATTCGGCCTGTCGGACGCCGATCGACGCCGAGGTTCTGGCCGACGCCCCGGAGACGTATCTGCTCACGAGCGAAAGATCGCCAACCGACAGACGCGAGGCGCTCCGTGATGCCGGGGCGACGATCGTTGTCGCCGGCTCCGAACGGGTCGATCTCGCGAGCGCTTTCGGATCGCTCGAGGAAGCCGGGATCGAATCGCTGCTGGTCGAAGGTGGCGGCGAGTTGATCTTCTCGCTCTTCGAGGCCGAACTCGTCGACGAACTCACCGTCTACGTCGGCGACGTGATCATCGGTGGCCGGGACGCGCCGACGCTCGCCGACGGAGACGGGTTCGTCTCAGCGTTTCCAAAGCTGGAGCTATCGGCCGTCGATCGGGTCGATTCGGGCGTCGTTCTCGAGTGGACGGTCCGATAGTCCGTTCAGTGGCTGTGGCCCGTCAGTTCGGCGTAGCTCGCCCCGAACCGTTCCTCGAAGAGCTCCATCGTCTGCTGTTCGATGCTCCGATACCGTTCGGTATCGCCACCGTCCGCGTGGTGCACCGTCGCGTGAATCCGCTGGGCACAGGAAAAAAGCGCCAGATCGCCGACGATCTCCGCGTCTGACTCGCCCGCCTCGCGCATCAACTCGAGCATCTCCTTCGGCAGCGTGACTTCGTCAACGTCTTCTTCGCCCTCGATCTGTAGTGTAACGGTCGCTTCGGACATACATCCCGTACCGGACGCCGACGGAAGGCGCTTGTGGTGTGGTCTCTCTCCGTGGGCGGATCGACCGTTCAGTCGTCGTCGGCCGCCGCGTCGAGCCGTTTCTCGGCGCTTCGCTCTAACTCTTCGAGATACTCGTCGGCGTCGATCGCCGCCTTCGAGCCCATTCCGCCGGCCGTGATCGCCTGCTGGTAGTGATAATCGACCACGTCGCCGGCCCCGAAGATCCCGGGAACGTCGGTTTCGGTCTGTCCGCCGCCGTCCCCGCCGACGGTCTTTATATATCCCGTCTCGTCCATCTCGACGCCGGTTCCCTCGAGATACCCGGTGTTCGGGGTGTGGCCGATCGCCATGAACACCGCACCGACGTCCATCTCGAATCGCTCCGTCTCGGGGGCGTCGAGCTTCTCCGTCGGATGGCCCTCGGGGTTTCGTGCCAGCGAGACACTTTCGACGCCCGCTTCGGCGCTGCCGTGGATCTCCAACAGTTCGGTATTTACGAGAACTTCGACGTCGCCGCTCTCTTCGAGCTCTCTGATCCGGTCGATCCAGTAATCCTCGGCGCGGAACTCCTCGCGTCTGTGGACGACGTAGACGGTGTCGGCGAACTTGGTGAGAAACGCCGCCTCCTCACAGGCGGCGTCGCCGCCGCCGACGACGAGCATGTCTTCCCCCCGGAAGAACGCCCCGTCACACGTGGCACAGGTCGAGACGCCGTATCCCATCAGTTCGTCCTCGCCGGGGACGCCGAGCGTCCGGGCTGACGCACCGGAGGCCGCGATGAGCGCGTCGGCGGTGTAGACCGTTCCATCGCGGAGTTCGATCCGGTGTGGCTTCCCGGGCTCGACGTCGGTGACGACGCCGTGATCGATCTCGGTGCCGAACTGCTTCGCCTGCTCTTTCATGTTGTTTATGAGTTCGGGACCGCCGATCCCCTCCGGGAACCCGGGGTAGTTGGCGACGTCGGTCGTCAGCGTCAACTGTCCGCCGGGTTCGGGGCCCTCCAAGACGAGGGGCTCGTTGTTCGACCTGGCGGCGTATATCGCCGCAGTCAGCCCGGCGATACCCGATCCGGCGATAATCATCCGGTGGTGTTCGGCGCTATCAGTCATGCCTGAACGTACCCGTCCGTCGGCTATGTAGCTTATGCTGTCGGGACCTCGTCCGGAATCGGAACCGGCTTCGGCCCGAACGTCCGTCCGTCTACGGCGCCGGTCCGGCGAGCATGAATATCCCGACGGCGACGGCCAAAACCAGCGCGGTACCGAGCATGATACCGACCGCGGCGAGTTGGCTCACCGCCCGGGTATCCGTTCGCAACGACTGAGACATCGTTACCCGAAAGGACCGGCCGCACGTTTATGAGTCCCGGGTCGGTTTCGATCGCCGATCAGTCGGAGAGCTCCGACTCGATGTCCCGAAGTACCCGCGTTCCGACTGCTCTCGTCGTCGGGCGTTCGATCGGCTCGGCGTCCCCGCGTTCGAGAACGAACGCGACGTCCCTCGAAAAGAGCCAGTAACCGACGAGTGTAACGACGACGAGCGCGGCGAGGATTCCGGTGAAGACGAGCACCGTCCCGAGCAGTCCCATCGCCCATCCGAACGTTCGGACGACGGTCTCGATCTCACCGGCGCCGGGGGCGTCGGGGATCGAGATCAGGCTCTCCGGCGAGACGGACAACACGAGGCCGCCAAGCACCGACCCGACGGCCGCGTACAGAACCAGCGCCGGGACGTATCCCAGAAACACACGTCCCCCGGTGCGTTTGACGGCGAGCCCGGTCACGTTCGCCCGGGCCGTCCGGACGACTGCGGGATCGCGATCGGGGTGATACACGAGGAACTCCCGGTCGGTGGCTGCGACCCACCCCGGCGAGAGCGAAGCGGTCACGATCGGTTCCTCGCCGGGACAGAGACAGTCAGTCGGGTCGGGCGAGGCCCGATCCAGCTCCGCCTGAGCGAGTACTCCCGGCTCGGGAACGACATCAGTCTCCATTCTCTCGGCGTGGCCTTGGAGCTGTCCCTGAAAGTATTTTGGTCCGGTTTCGGGTCTCGAATCCGGCGTTTCCCTTCGTCTCCGGTCAGAGGCTTCCGGCGAGATGGTCGGCTATCTCGTGGGCGCCCTCCGCGGCGGCGAGATCGGGACGCTCGGCGCTGACGACGCCGATCTCCCGTTGGAGTTCCTCGCTGAGCCGTTCCTCGACGACGCCGGCGATCCCCGGCAGACACGCCATCCCGCCGGTCAGGACGATCGGTTTCTCCAGGGCGAGCTGGTATACCTTCATGTAGCTGTTCGCGAGCTCCGGCAGGAAGCCGTTAGCCACCTCGTCGACCACCTCGTCGACGTACTCGTCACAGGCGTCCATGACGCTGTCCTCGATGGTGAACTCGTGGGAGCCGCCGCCGGGCTGTTGGATCACGTCGGTGAACGGCTCGAAGCTCTCGAAGTCGGCGTGTTCCTCCTTGTACTCGCGGGCGGTCGTCGGATCGATGTTGACCCGCCCCTGCGTCTCCTCTTCGACGTAGTTGGCGATCCAACGATCGACCTCGTTGCCGGTGATCGCGCCCGTCGACAGCGGCGTCAGCTGCTCGCCGCGGCGGTACGCACACACCTCGAGGTTCGTCGATCCCATGTTGACGGTGACGAAGATCTCGTCGATCGCGTCGAGTCCGTTCTCAAACGCAGGCAGGGCGCCACAGAGCGACTCCGGATAGCTCCTGACGAGCTCCTCACCGATCCGGCTGTTCTCTATGACCGCCTCGAGGTTATTCAGTCCGGCCTCGTTATCGATCGTCGGGATCGCGTAGACGACGGCGCTGTTTTCGGGGACGTCGTTTGATTCGAGCAGCTCGGTGAAGAACGTCGAGGCCGACTCGACGCTGTCGTCGCTCTCCGGGAGCCCGGACCGGAGCATGAACTCGACGCGGTCCGGGTACTCGCGAGCGGCCTCCTCGCCGTAGAGGATCCGCTCTTCACCGGTGAGGACGTCCTCGTACGTCGCCAGACAGGTCAGGGTCCTGACCGTTTCCGTCCCCCCACCGTCCGGCGACGGATAGACGATAACCGTTCGCGTGCTGCCGAGCTTGACGCCGACCGGAACGACCTCTTCCGTGTCGGGGTCCTTCTCTCCATCCGCTGTCTCGTTGGTCTGTTCGTTCGCTCCGTCCGAATCCGCTGAATCAGCGTCGGATTCACCCATTTCGTTTGATACTCTCGGGACGTTCTAAAATAAGCTTCCCCGACTACAGTTCCCGAATCGAACTCAATCGTGCCGGCTCGCGAGTCTGGCGACGTAGACTAAACTCTCGCGGTGATCGGAAACGCCGAGCGATCCGCCGGCTTCGGACGTAGCGTTGACCCCGTCGACGAACCGTTCTAGCTCCGCCCGGCTCTCCGCCGAGAGCCACTCGATCGCCTCGTAATACTCGAGCGCCGAGCGTGCACCGTCCATCCCAGCTCTCGAAACCAAAAACTCGAGCCACTCGAAGACCTCCCGTTGTGCCCCGAACGTCCCGGGGACGGTCTCGAGGTACGGCCTCGAAGCGTTTCCGCCCGAACGATGTGACGGGAGTTCGATATCGACGCCGTTCGGCCCCTCCGCTCGGGGCGTGCCGCGGCGGGCGTCTCCGGCTTCGGGACGCTCGCGATTTCGGCGCCGTTCCGGCCGAACCGGCTGTTGTTCCGGTGTCGGATCCGCTCCGGAAGCAGGGATCGGACCCCATCCCCCACGGTTCCTCGCTTGCAGGTACGTCTCCGGGTCTTCGGCCACCGACCCTCCCGTTCGGTCCGTAGGGCCACGAGGGGTTCCACGGCCGACCGGTTCAGTCGGGCGATCGATCTCCCGTTCGCGTCGCTCGGCGGGACGTTGCCCCGCCCCGTTCGCCCGGTCGTCCGGCTCCTCGGTTCGGTCCCGCTCGTCGACGGCGTCCCGCAACTCGCCGATATCGTATTCGCGCGGGTTTATCCGGCCGGACATCTCCTTGCCGGCGGTTCGGGGACCGGGTAATTAAACCCCGGCTCGGTTTCGGGTGCCGTGTCGCTCGAAATCCGCTCTCGATATCGACCGTACCGTTTTTAAAACGGGATCCGAACGGGTTTCCATGGCAACGCAGGACGCCCGGTCGACGACGCTTCGGGATCTCGACGTCGACCCGACCGTCGCCGCCAGCGAGCACACACCCTCGTTGCACCCCCGCGAACGGTTCGTCCGGTGTACGACCTGCGGTGTGACCGTCCCGTACTCCGTCACCGCCGAGGGCCCGATTCGCCGGGCGCTCGAGGAACTTTCCTCGGTCCGTTGTGGCCGGTACGAGCTCCCGGACGTGCCCGCCGGCGAGCACGTCCCGACCGTCACCCCCGAACATCCGACCCGCGGGCGCAGCGTGGTGTGTGAGTCCTGCGGTCGGACGGCCCGACTCGACGGGAACCGGGAGGCCGTGCTGGAAGCGCTCGCCGACATCCCCTGTATCGACCGGTTGAGCCACACCGAGCTGCACTCGATCGTCTTTTCGCCGACGGCGTTTTCGCCGCCGCTCGCTGATCTCGGCATCTCGAGGTGGTACGGTCGGCTCGGCGGGAGCCACGACGACGATATCGTCCGCCAGTTCCGTCACGATCGGTTCCAATACACGTTCTATATTCGGTCCGGGAGGGGCGAAACCCGGACGGCGGTGCTCGCTCGGTCACCGAACACGAAGGGGGAACCGATCGACGAAGTTCAGTTCCCCGGCACTGACCCCAGCGACCCCGTAACCCGGCGTGCAGTCGTCAGGCTACTCACTTTTCTCTCGGCGACGGACCCGTTGACTGCGGGGGAGTTCTCCCAGCTACACGACGCCTACGAGGACGCCTATCGGAGCCACCGGAAGGCGTGGATCGCAGACGCCTACGACAGCGCTCGCGAGACGTTCGGAGAACGCTTCGGCGACACCCCGAGGGCGTTCACCGACGCGTTCGACGACTGCACCGCCGACGCGGAGGAGGTGCTGCGTCGGATGGTCGGATCCGGCGGGTTCACCGACCGTGGAGAGCCGGAGTTCGCCCGCGAGGTGCTCGGCCACGACCACGAGTTCCCCAGCTTCATCGACTTCGTCGCCGACAACCACAGTTGGTCGCCGCCGGTCCCCGAGTGAGGATCGCTACCGAACGCTCTCGTCGACCCACGCCGAAAAGGGGGCTACGCGATCGGACTCGTCGAAGCGTTCGATACACGGGACGTCGTGAGGATGTAACGCCTCGATGCGGGACTCGACGTCTTCGTATCGGTCCGCGGTCGTCTTTATCAGGAGTGCAACCTCCTCCTCGTGAACGACGTCGCCCTCCCATCGGTACGTCGAGCGACAGTCGAATCGGTTGACGCACGCGGCGAGCTCCGATTCGACGAGTTCTGACGCGATCTCCGGCGCGGCTGATTTAGGAGCGGTGACGTAAACGGTCGTCATCGGTCGCTCGAGTTGGACTCCTCGGAGACCGGATTGTACTCTCCGTTTATGTCCCATTCGTGAATGCAGTGTCTGTCCCCGACCTGTTTCTCGCCGGACTTCTCTTTGATCACCCAGTTTTCCGTCGCCCCGTCCCAGACGTCCGTTCGCCCGCAGCGTTCACAGCTCCGCCGCGTCGGCGGAACGATCTCGACTGACATACGACCGCTTTGGTCTCCCACGGTAATCAACTGCCCGCTGTCCTTCGGCGAGGCGACACGGTTATTCCCCGTCTGAACGAACCGTGAGTATGGGATTGAACGTCGACCCGCCCGACCCGCCCGAACTGGAGGAGATCGATCCGAACCAGTACGAGGACGCCGAAATCGTCGGCGAGACGGATTACAAGCGCGACGAGATCGAGACGCTCCTCAAAGAGGGTGCCTGGGAGGAAGCCTTCCGGAAGTGGGCGGGCGGGACCGACGTCGACGAACGGGAGTTCAGGATCGTCCGGGATCTCGGCATGATCGAACACTTCGATTTCTTTTGGGACTCCTTCGCCGACCGCGTCGGCTATCACGCCCCCGGGATCCCCGAAGACTGGAAGGAACGCGAGCTCCATCCGGAACTGCGGTCGTGGGAGACTGTCTCGGAGATCAACGCGGCGCTGGCCGAGTTGGGCGATACGGTCAGTCGAACGCTCAAAGCGGACTACATCGACTGGGAAGCCGACTACGAGGCCCCCGACGACCTGCCGGACTTCGAGTGACGGCCCCGAGCACGGACGGTCGGTGGACACGCCCGCCGAAACGGTTTACATCGCTCCCCGGGATACGTCAAATATGCGGGTACTGATCCCTTACGACGGCTCCGAACAGGCCGAAAAGGCCATCGAATACGCCCTCACGAACCATGCCGACGACGAGATCGTCCTGATTAACGTCCTCGATTTCATCGAGGCGGGTTACGATTCACCGCCGGAGTCGGCGGGACCGAGACACTGGGACGAGTGGTACGAACAGGCCGAAACACACGCCGAGGGGATGTTGGAGGACGTCGCCGGGGCCTTCGAGGCCCCGGTCGAAACCGAAACCGTCGTCGGACGACCCTCGCGTGCGATCGTCGAATACGCCGACGGAAACGACATCGATGCGATCGTCATCGGCAGTCACGGCCGTGACGGGTTGTCCCGAATCCTGCTCGGAAGCGTCGCGGAGACTGTCGTCCGTCGCTCGCCGGTCCCCGTGACTGTGGTTCGTTGAGGGCGCTCCCCCGGTCAGTCGAGCCGATCGGCGATCTGTTCGAGCTGTTCTCTTCGTTCCTCGATAGCTCGCTCTTTGAGCGCTATCTCCGCTTCGGTCGGGCATTCGAGCTTCGGAACCGCTGTCGGCCGTCCCTCGTCGTCGACCGCGACGAACGTAAAAAACGACGTCGTCGCCAGGCGTCGCTCGTTCTCGCGCGGATCCTCCGCGTGGACGTCGACCCGAACGTCGATGCTCGTTCGACCCGTTCCGAAGACGTACCCCTCTATGACGGCGACTTCCCCCAGATCGATCGGGCTGACGAAATCGACGTGATCCATCGAAGCCGTCACACATTGGTTTCCGGAGAACCGCATGCTCGCGACGGCCGCACAGATATCCATCCAGTGGAGCACGGTTCCGCCGAGCGCCCGTCCGAGGTTGTTCGTTTCGTTCGGAAGCAGTATCTCGGTCATCTCCGTCTTCGATCCGGCCAGCGTTGCCATGTCCGTGTGTCTCTGTCCCATCCAAAGGGCGCTTCGGTTTCCGGGCAGATCGAACCGATCCCGACACACGTAAACCCCTCGCCCGACAGATCCCGACAATGAGTAGCGAGGCTGCGGAGGGTTCTGTCAAGGTAGTCGGAACCGCGCACGTCTCCGAGGCCAGCGTCGAGGAAGTGAAGACGGTGATCGACGCCGAACGGCCGGATGTCGTCGCCGTCGAACTCGACGAGGGGCGGTATCGACAGCTTCGCGGTGAGGCCCCCGAGGACCTCGATGCCGGCGATCTCCTGAAGGGGAACACGGTCTATCAGTTCCTCGCGTACTGGATGCTCTCGTACGTGCAGGCCCGGCTCGGCGATCGGTTCGATATCGATCCGGGCGCGGACATGAGAGCCGCGATCGATACCGCCGAGGGGCTCGGGATCGGCGTCGCCTTGGTCGATCGGGACATTCAGGTCACGATCCAGCGCTTCTGGGCGCGGCTCTCGTTTCCGGAAAAGCTCAAACTGGGCGGGAGTCTCGCCGTCGGGCTCGGCGACCCGCGAGAGATCGGGTTGGGCGTCGGGATCGGTGTCGGCATCGTCGTGTCCGTACTGGCCGGCGCGATCGCCGGTCCGTTCCTCGTTCCGGAGACGGTCGCTCCCGGATTTCTCGTCGGCGTTGTCGATACGCTCCTCGTTGCGCTCGCGATCGGTCTCGTCCTCGGCGGTCTCGTGATATTCGCCCTACATCGGCTCGCCCCCGAAGACGACGATCTCCAGGAGATCGATATCGAACGGATGACGGATACGGACGTCGTCGGTGCGATGATGGAGGAGTTCCGCCGGTTCTCGCCGGGCGGGGCGGAAGCGCTCATCGACGAACGCGACGCCTACATCGCCCACCAGCTCGTTTCCCTGCGCGATCAGGGACACGACGTCGTCGCGGTCGTCGGAGCCGGCCACCGCGAAGGCATCGAACGGTATCTCGAAACTCCCTCATTGCTCCCGGATATGGGGTCGTTGACCGGGCGGACGTCCAGCAGCCGCCTCTCGCTGTACAAGCTGTTCGGCTACCTGTTCACGCTCGGCTTTCTGGTCTTTTTCGCACTCCTGGCGATCGCGACCTACACCGGCGTCGAGGGCGCATCCAGCGAGCTCCTCTTTCGACTGTTCGCCGCTTGGTTCCTCGTCAACGGCGTTCTCGCGTTCGGACTCGCCAAGATCGCGGGCGCACACTGGCGTTCGGCGGGTGTCGGCGGCGCCGTCGCCTGGTTGACGAGCGTCAATCCTCTTTTGGCGCCCGGCTGGTTCGCAGGCTACGTCGAGTTGCGCTATCTCAACGTCAACGTCGGCGATATCGCGACGCTCAACGAGATCATGGCCGACGAAGAGACACCGCTCAGACAGCTGTGGCACGAACTCAAAGCCGTTCCGCTGTTCAGACTCATCATGATCGTCGCGCTGACGAACGTCGGTAGCTTCATCGGAAGCGTGGTCTTCGCGACGGTCCTGCTCCCGTATCTCTTCGCCGGATCCGGGATCGAAGGGGCGAGCGGTGTCGCTCGGTTGATGATCGAGGCCGCAAGGAACAGCCTCGAGATTCTGGTCGGAGTGTGGCGATGAGTACCGTCCGTGTCCGCGGGATCCGGTTCTATCCGAACGAGATACGCGATCTCCTCATCGCGTGGGCCGCCCTTGGTGTCGCCTTTACCGTCTTCATATTCGTCGCAACCGGCCGAAGCGTCTTTCCGGACATCACTGCGGCGGTGTTCTCCCCGCTTTTCGGTCGCGTGTTTATTATTAGTATGCTGACAGTCGGTGTCGGTTTCCTCCTTCACGAACTCGCCCACAAGGTCGTCGCGGTCCGTTTCGGACAGGTCGCGTCGTTCAAAGCCGACTACAAGATGCTCGCGCTGTGTATCGGGGCCGCCTTCGCCGGGTTCCTGTTCGCGGCACCTGGGGCCGTATACCACCGCGGCCGGATCACGCTCGAACAGAACGGGCTCGTTTCCGTCGCGGGGCCGTTGACCAACGTCGCGCTCGTCGCCGTGTTCCTACCGTTGGCGTTCGTTCCTGGTTTTCTCGGCCAGGTCGGACAGCTCGGCGTCCTGATAAACGCCTTCCTCGCGGCGTTCAATATGATCCCGTTCGGGCCCCTTGACGGGAAGACCGTCCTCTCGTGGAGCAAGCCGGTCTTCGCCGTCGTTTTCGTCGGTACGGTCCTTCTCGCCGCCGGATCGTTCCTGTTTATGGGTTTTCCGACGTTCTGAGAGCGATCAACCGACGCGCTTTTGCTCCGCTCGGCCTCCCTTCCGGTATGACCGACGATGAGGAGTCCGGATCGGGGCTCACCTACTCGGAGGCCGGCGTCGATATCGGCGAAAGCGAGGCCGCCACTGCGGCCCTTATCGGTGCCATCGGCGAGTTCGAAGGCGACTACGCCGGACTCGTCGAGATCGGCGACCGGTATCTCGCGCTCGCGACTGACGGGGTCGGGACGAAGCTACTCGTCGCCGAGGCGCTCGGGGACTACTCGACCATCGGTATCGACTGCATCGCGATGAACGTGAACGATCTCATTGCGACCGGTGTGACCCCGGTGGCGTTCGTCGATTATCTCGCCGTCGAGACGCCCGACGAAGGGACGGCCGAACGCGTCGGTGAAGGACTCGCTGAGGGTGCTTCGCGCGCGAAAATGGCACTCATCGGCGGCGAGACGGCCGTCATGCCGGACGTGATCCGGGGACTCGATCTCGCGGGCGCCTGTGCCGGGTTGGCGACGGAAGCGGAGCTGTTCGACGGCGAAGCCAAAGCGGGCGATCTGCTCGTCGGGCTTCCCTCTTCCGGGATTCACTCCAACGGACTGACGCTCGCACGCGAGGCGGTTACTCGAAGCCACGAGTATTCCGATCCGTTCCCCCACGACCCGGATCGGACGATCGGCGAAGTGCTGTTGGAACCGACCCGAATCTATCGGGACGTGCTCGAACCGCTCCATGCGGTCGAAACGCACGCGGCGGCCCACATCACCGGCGGCGGCTGGACGAACCTCGAGCGTCTGGGCGAGTTTCAGTATCTCATCGACGAGCCTTTCGACATAAACCCGGTCTTCGAGTTCGTTCAGGATGAGGGGAACGTTTCCGACGAGGAGATGCACCGGACGTTCAACATGGGTACGGGATTCGTCGCTGCGCTCCCCGAGTCGGCCGCCGCAGAGGTCGTGGCGGACCTCGATGATGCACGCGTTATCGGGCGTGCCGAATCCGGAAGCGACGTTTCGATCCGGGGGTTGACGCTGTAGCGGACAGGCGAAGCGACCGCGTGACTGTCGATCGACCGTTCTGATTTTCAGTAGTATTTGGGAGTATTCAGCCACATTCCGTACTAGCGAGGAGGTACTGTGTTATACTCCCGCTGGGCATCCGCACGCCCGTGTTACTACCCCGATTTTGCAGCAGTCCACCCGATTGTGCCCCGCCACGCTTCACCGCACCGCTGAGCGGCATGGAACGGAACTGGGGCAGGTGGGTCTGACGACCGCTCGCTGTATCCTGTTTGTCGGCCGCGGACTGAACGCCAGA
>CAZWZX010000004.1:0-32259 GCA_964638655.1 uncultured Natronomonas sp. | reverse complement strand
CGACCGTGACAGGGTCGTATGATGGGCCACTACACCACCCGGGCTCCCTGCACTCTCGGGTAGCCGGGTTCGAACCTTAAGGCTTTCCAAAGGGTCGCGCCGCGGTGCGGTCTCACATGCCAGTGGAGGGTCCGGATCGACCGACGACGTTTACTCGGGTTTGAGTCCCTCGCCCTGAACGCGCATGACGGCTTCGCCGTCCGGGAGGTTCGGCGCGTCGACCAGTTTGACGATCCGCTTGTCCGCCTTGGACTTTTTCAGGTACATCCGGAACGTGGATTTGTGGCCGAGAATGTTGCCGCCGATCGGTTTCGTCGGGTCGCCGAAAAAGGAGTCGGGGTTCGACTGGACCTGGTTCGTGACGACCGTTGCGGCGTTATAGAGGTTGCCGACCCGGTCGATGTCGTGGAGGTGTTTGTTGAGTTTCTGCTGTCGGTCGGCGAGTTCGCCCCGGCCGACGTACTCGGCTCGGAAGTGCGCCGTCAGCGAGTCGACACAGACCAGCCGAACCGGATACTCGTCGTCCTCGTATTCGGCGGCGATCTCCTGGGTTTTCTCGGCGAGGAGGATCTGGTGGTTGGAGTTGAACGCCTTCGCGACGTGGATCTTATCGAGGAACGTCTGGACGAGTTCCTCCATCGCTTCCTCATCGCCCGGTCCGCCCTCGATCTCGCGGTCGTCCATCGCCGCCTCGATGGCCTCCTCGGGGAGGCCACGGACCATCTCGTCGATCCGTTCGGGCCGGAACGTGTCCTCGGTATCGACGAAGATACACCGGCCGTGTAGCCCGCCAGCCTCGTCCGGGAGCTGAACGTTCACCGCGAGTTGGTGAGTGACCTGCGATTTGCCGGCACCGAACTCGCCGTACACCTCGGTGATCGACTGTGTCTCGACGCCGCCGCCGAGCATTTCGTCGATCTCGGGGATGAGCCACTCCAGTTTCCCGATCTGTTCGCGGCGCTCGAGAACGTCGGTTCCGGTTTCGAAACCGCCGATGTCGGCGGCGCTTCGGGCAGCCTGGATGATATCGTTCGCGTTCGACTCGCCGATGTCGGCGGTGTTGGAGAGTTCGCCGGGACTGGCGACGGCGACGCTCTGATACGAATCGTAGCCGTTCTCGCGGAGCTTGTCAGCGGTCGCCGGACCGACACCGGGCAGTTCCTCGAGGTCTTCCGTGCTTGCTGCCATACTCCTCTTTGCGACCGCCCGGTACATAAAGCCTCGTTAACAGCTTAGTGAAAGTATAATCGAGGGGAAGAGGCGAGTTAGATCAAGCTGTTGGGCGAAGGTTTAGAAGCGAAACCCGAACGCGATCGGCGATCTCATCCCCACGGGTGCGTATCGCCCTCCGGCCACATCGGATACCAGTAAGCGGTATCCGGCTCGGTTTTCAGTTCGCCGTCGAAGTTCGTCTCGAGTTTGAACTCGATCTGATTGTCCCGTTCGCGCCCGCCGACCGGAACGAAGGGGTAGTACGCGCCCCGACGGAACGAGTAGATCCAGTACGCGGTCGTTTCTTCGCGCTCAAACGCAAAGAGCGCCGCCAACAGCCGGGATCCGAACCCGGCCTCGATGAGCGTGTCCGACGCGAAATGGACGCTCGTAACGAGGTTCTCGAAGTCCCGATCCCGGAGAACGATCCAGTGATAGCCGTGGCTGTCCTCGATGAACGACGCTGACGTTCCGGTTTCCTCCTCGCCGAGTTCCAGAACGGCCTCGACCTCCTCGCGCGCCGTCTGAAACGCCGTGCTATCGACGTTCGCGAAACAGAGCGCCGCGTCACCCGTCGGGGCGAATCCCAGATCCGCCTCCATCGTCATGTACGCCGTCGCCATTCCGAAGAGGTCCTCGGGGTCCGCCTCACGCGTCGCGTCCGATTCCGCACTCATCCCGAGCGCCTGCCGGATCGTTTCGAAGATACCCATCGTCGGTAACCGGAACGCGACGCGCATATGCGTTGCCGTCAGCCACGAAAAGCCATGGGTGCCGTCGGTTTATATATCGTAACGCAGCCAGCCGAAGTATGCGCTGAGTGATCGCCGGTGATCCGCCGGGGCGGGAGGGTACGAGAGTACCGTAGCGGAACACGGGTCACCGGAGGAAAGGTTCCGCCTGTTCGCTACAGTTCGACGCCACGTTCGGCGAGCAACGTCTCGAACTCCGATCGATCGATCGTCGGAACGTTGTGGTCGTCGGCAGCCTCGCGCTTGCCACGGCCGGGATTGTCGCCGACGACGAGATAGTCGGTGTTGCCCGAGACGCTCGAAGTGGCCGATCCACCGTGACGCTCGATCAGTTCCTGTGCCTCGGCACGGGTCATCCCCTCGAGCGAGCCGGTGAAGACGAAGGTTAACCCCTCAAGTGCCGAGCCGGCGGTCTTTGCGGACTGCGGGGTCACGCCCCGTTCCCGGAGCCCCTCGAGGATCGCTCGGTTGCGGTCCGTTTCAAAGAACCGCTCGATCTCCGCCGCGGTGTTGGGACCGATCCCCTCGACGTCCTGAAGTTCGTCCGCCGTCGCATCGAGGAGCGCTTCGAGCGTTCCGAAGTGACGAGCGATATCGCCCGCCGTCGCTTCCCCGACGCCCGGAACGCCCAAGGCGGACAGGAAATCCGCGAGCGGTGGGTCTGTGGCCGCTCCGAGCTCCGACAGCAGGTTTCGAGCGCTCGTTTCCCCCCAGCCGTCGAGCGCCGCGAGATCGGCCTCCGAAAGGGTATAGAGATCCGGGAGAGTTTCCACGAGCCCCGCATGCATCAGCTGATCGACTGCCTTCTCACCGAGCCCCTCGATGTCGAGGCCGGATCTGGAAGCGTAGTGTCGGATCGTCCGCCGTAGCTGGGCCGGACAGCCGATCCCACCGGTACAGAACGCGAGCGGACCGTCCCGTTCGATCGGGCTGTCACAGACCGGACACCGACCGGGAAGCTCGAACCACTCGTCTTCGTCGCCGTCGACCACCGTCTCGACGTACGGGATCACGTCACCGGCGCGCTTGATCTGCACTGTATCGCCGATTCCGACGCCGAGCTCCTCGATCTGGTCGGGGTTGTGAAGCGTCGCTCGTGAGACCTCGACGCCGGAAACTTCGACCGGGTCGAGCAGCGCGACCGGCGTTATCCGACCGGTTCGACCGACCTGAACGACGATATCCCGGACGGTCGTCACCTCGGTTCGGGCCGGGAACTTGTAGGCGAACGCCCACCGCGGTGCACGGGCGGTCGATCCGAGTCGATCACAGGCGTCCACTCGATCGAGTTTGATCACGGTGCCGTCGATCTCGTAATCCAGCCCGTCCCGTCGATCGAGCATCGCATCGCGGAACGCGATCGCACCGTCGATATCCTCGACGAGCCGCGTGTGTTCGTCGGTCCGGAACCCCCAAGACTCGACCGTCCGGTATTCCTCGAGGCGGGTTTCGAACCCGTACCCGCCGTCGTCGAGAACGTCGAAGACGAAACAGTCGAGCGGCCGTTCGGCCGTTATCGAGGGATCGAGCTTTCGAAGGGTCCCGGCGGCGGCGTTTCTCGGGTTCGCGAACGGATCATCGCCGCGTTCGATCCGCTCGCGGTTGTACGCCTGAAAGGCCGCTTTGGGCATGAAGACTTCTCCACGAACCGCCAGAAACGGCGGGTAGTCGCCGCGTAGCTCCAGTGGAACCGACCGTATCGTCCGAACGTTCGCCGTCACGTCGTCACCGTACTCGCCGTCACCGCGGGTCGATGCCCGCTGTAAGACGCCGTCCTCGTAGACGAGTTCGACGGAGAGGCCGTCGAACTTCGGCTCACAGAGATACTCGATCGGGCCGTCGTACTCCGTCTCCGCAAGCCGGTTCCGAACCCTTTCGTCGAACTCCCGAACCTCGGGTTCCGAGCCCGAAGAGTCGATCGAGAGCATCGGTCGGACGTGCTCGACTGTCTCTAGTTCCTCGAGGGGTTCGCCCCCGACACGCTGTGTGGGACTGGTCTCGGAGGGTAAATCGAACGCCTCCTCGAGCGTCTCGAGGCGCGAAAAGAGCCGATCGTACGCTCGATCGGAGATGACGGGATCGGCGAGTCGGTAATAGCGGTGATCGTGATATCGGATCGCTTCCCGGAGGAGTCCGACCTCCGTCTCCGCCGCCGATTCATCGAGCGTATCGATCGGATCGAACTCGAACGGTGGATCCCCGACGTAGGGATTGTCCTGCGGTTCGTCCATCGGCGGCGTTTGGAAGCGGGAGGGCAAAAATCGGACGTGTTCGGTTCGTCGGCGTTCAGAGACCAGCGACGTCCTCGATGGCGTCCGTCAGCGCCCGGATACTTTCGACGTCGTGTTCGCCCATGTGTCCGATCCGGAACGTCTTTTCGCCGATGTCGCCGTATCCGTTCGAAAAGATCATGTCGTACTCCTCGGAGACGGTTTCGATGGTCTCGGCGACATCGATCCCGCGCGTGTTCTCGATGCAGGTCACGGTTCGGGATCGATACCCCTCCTCCGGAAAGAGACCGAAGTGTTCGCGCGCCCACTCGCGGGTGTATTCGGCCATCTCCCGGTGACGACGGTCGCGGGCGTCGTGTCCCTCCTCGAGCATGTGTTTCATCTGTTTACGGTAGGCCAACATGAGCGGGATGGCCGGCGTCGAGTGGGTCTGACCCTTCCGATCGTAGTAGTCCAGACAGCGCTGGAAACCCCCGTACCACGAGGCCGACTCCTTCCCCACTTCGCGTTCGTAGGCGTCGTCGCTGACGACACAGACGGCGAGCCCCGGCGGCATGGCGAAGGCCTTCTGGACCGAGGTGAAGATGACGTCGATGTCGTGGGCCTCGATATCGACGTAATCGCCGCCGAGCGCGGAGATCGCGTCGACGACGAAGTACGTGTCCGGATACTCGGCGACCACGTCGCCGATCTCCTCGATCGGGTTGCGGACGCCGGTCGAGGTCTCGTTCATGACGACGGTGACCGCGTCGTAGCCCGTCTCGCTGGCTTCGAGCGCTTCGCGGACGTCGTCGGGTTTGATCGCTTTCCCCCACTCGTACTCGATCCGATCGACGTCCTTGCCGAGCCGTTCGGCCACGTTGGCCTGACGTTCGCTGAAGCTTCCCGAAGTCGGACAGAGGACGTTCTCATCGACGAGGTTGAGCGTCGAGGCCTCCCAAAACTCCGTCCCGGACGCCGAGAGGACGATGACGTCGTTGTCAGTTCCGAGGAACTCCTTCGTGTCCTCGACGATGGTCGTGTAGAGATCGGTCATCCGGTCCATCCGGTGGCCGAACATCGGTTCGCACATCGCCTCGATGACGTCCGTTCGAACTTCGGTCGGTCCAGGGAGATACAGCGTCTTGTCGGGGTAATCGTCTTTGTACTCGCGTTTTTTCGTCACGGGAACCACCGGTTACTCGGAACGTGACGTCGAACAGGCATGGTAGTTTTGATACGGATCCCGCAAGTCGCCCCGTTCCGGGGAACACCGATTGGGGCCGCCTCACCGACCGATACCGAAAGCCGACGTCGAACCGGGCGTGACTCTGAGCAACACGGGAATCGATACGATCGCGATCGCGATCTCGAGGCCACCGGCGACGAGGAAAGCGGTGAGGTAGCCGTATCGGGAAGCGAGCAATCCGCCGACGATGATCCCGCCGAGAAAGCCCAGACTGCCGAAGATGTTGAACCCGCCCATAGCGGCGCCGCGCTCGGTCGGCTCGACCAGATCTGTGACAAGCGCCATCGTCGCGGGGGCAACGAGGGCACCCAGAACACCGACGGAAACCATGCCCAACGCCGCCGTGCCGACGGTCGGGGCGAACCCGACTGCCAGTATCGCCAGCCCGAACCCCGCCGACCCGGCAACGATCGGAACGACACGCCCGATCCGGTCCGAAAGCGTCCCGAACGGGTACTGCAACAGCGCAAAGGGGACGAAAAAACACGCGAGCAACAGGCCGATCGCGGACGGCTCGAGGCCGAAGGTGTCCCTGAAATAGAAGGTGCCGATCAGGCCGAAGAAACCCGCCGCGAAGCGATCGGCGAACCCGAACGCGAAGGGGACGGCAAGCCCCGGCGTCTCACGGAACCCCTCGAGTGCGGCTCGAACGCTTCCGGCCTTGCTCGGCGTCCGATCCGGGAGCGTCGTGACGACGACCGCCGCGACGAAAAGCAGTACGGCGGAGACGAGAATCGGAGCGAGCGGCCCCGACGAGTACAGCAGTCCACCGACGGGCGCCCCGAGGGCGGCACCGGCACCGATCGCGATGCCGGCCGCGCCCATGTTTCGGCCGTGTCCCCCCTCGAGGTCCATGAGCATCGTGATCGCGAGCGAAAACGCGCCGATCGTGAACGCACCTTCGACGAACCGGAGAACGAGCGCGGTCCGAAAATCTCCGATCCCGGTTAGCAACAGCGCCGCGAGCACCAGGTAAGCGATCGCTCCGCCCAGGGCGCCGGCGATCACGAGCGGGATTCGGCGACCGATCCGGTCGGAGATCCCGCCCCAGACCGCCGAAAACAGCACGAAAGCGAGGAGTTGAACGGCGAGAAACGCGGTCCCGGCGTCGATCGTCGGCTCGCCCCCGAGCGCCGCGACGAGCCGATCCACACCGGGATAGACCAGAAGCTGCGTGAAGAGAACGACGAAAACGACGGCCGAAAGGCGGAGCCGCTCGCTTTGGAACACATCCTCGGATACGGTCGGGGGTTATCTTAAACCAGCGAGTGCGACACGAAGTCGTTCACCCGTCACCCCAGACGTCCGAAAGCGGGTGGTCGTCGATCGATTTGGCCTCCGAGCGGCGTTCCCTTCGAGAGTCCGTACCGGATCCCGTCGTCCGGCCCCCGGCCCGATCGGGATCGAACGCCGGGAGTTCGGGGCGCTCGATCCGATCGACCTGCTCCCGGAACCACGGCGGCGTGTCGGCTTTGGCTCGATCGAACAGGTCCAGGAGGGAGCTGTCGGCGAGATACGTCGCGCCGTAGTCCTCGGGTGAACGCACGACCCGTCCGCAGGCTTGGATCACTGTCCGGAGCGTCGTTCGGTAGTACCAGGCCCATTGTCCGTCCTCGAGCCGTCTGGAGACGCGTGAGTCATTGGTGTTCGGGTAGGGAGCCTTACAGAGCACCTGCCATCGGCAGAGATCGCCGTCGAGATCGAGCGCCTCCTCCATCTTCACGGAGACGAACACGTCGGGGTCGTCGCTCCGCTTCCACCCCGCGAGGGCGGCATCTCGATTCTCGGTGTCGTGACCCCGGACCCGTCCGGAGACGCCGAACTCATCGAGCAGTTCCCGAAGCCGGTCGGCGATGGCGTACGAATGGGCGTGAATCAACCCCTTCTCGTCGCCGTGTTTCGACATCAGCCGAACGACCGTCCGCGCCACCTTCGGCAGCGTCTCCTCGCGGTGTTCGTATGTCATCTTTCCTTGGGTCACGTCGTACAGCGGCCGGTTCTCGACCGGAAACGTGTGGGGAACGTCGACCAGCGCGACGGTGTCGGGATCGAGGCCCGCCCCGCGACAGAACGCCACCTTGTCGAGGATCGTCGCCGACAGCAGCGCGAACCGTTCGCCGCGACTCCAGACCGTGTGATGCAGGTATCGGGCGGGATCGAGCGGTTTGATCGAGACGCTTCCGCCCCGGGGATCCTCCCGGGTCCCGCGATCGGACTGGTCGGCGACCCAGACGGTCGGGCTGTCGGCGTCTCTGAGATCCTCGAGGAACCACGTCAGATCCCGCGTCAGCTCCGCGAGCCGATCGCGCTCTTCCGCCTCGGAGCCGGTGAGTTCGACCTTACCGCGGAGCTCCTTTTGTCTGCGAGAACAGACGTCGAGAAGCCGTTCGGCGTACGGCTCGACGTCCGAGAGGCTCTCGATATCGGGGGGGCGGCACGAGTCCCAGACCGGCACCGAAGACGGTGAGAGTTCGATCGTCGCGTACATCTCCGCCCACTCGGCGAGGCCGTGGGCCTCGTCGACGACGACGACGTCGCGCTCGCCGAAGACCTCGCTGCCGGCCGTCTGCATGAAGTACGCGAGCGTCATCGCCGCGATCGGTTTGTTCGACGCGATCGCCCGATCGGAGAAGTACGGACACCGATGTTTGACCGGGCAGTCGTAGCCGCGTTCCCGGGAGCAAGGCGCCCGGTTGACCGGCGTCGAGGTATCGCCCGGCAGAATACAGGTGTAGTTCGGCTTCCCGCGGATGACGCTCAGATCGTCGAGCAGCTCCTCGCCAGCGACGTCGTCGAGCTGTGAGACCTGCGGCGTGGTGTAGTACGCACCGGTCGGTAGACTCGGCGCTTCCTCGCCGTCGCGGCGCGCACAGCCCGCGATGGCGCGGGCGAGCAGCGACTTCCCGCTCCCGGTCGGCGCGCGGACGAGAACGACGTCGTTGCCGGCCTCGAAGGCCGACCGAATATCGCGGAGCGCCCGGTGTTGGGCGCCGCGGAACGACGGGGCGGGAAACTCCTCGACGATGCGCGTCGGATCCACAACCGACGGAGGGGCGGGGCGGTTCTAAATGGATCGGATCCGAACGGCGTTATTCGGGTTCGGGATCGGGATCGACCGCCTCGGGGTCGGCGTCAGCCGCTTCGGCTTCGGCCGTGAACGCGTTTTTGTCGGACTGGTACCCGAGGAAAACCAGATACAGCATTCCGACGATCATCAATGCGACTGCGAGCGTGCCAACGATACCGATGATGGCGACTGCGTCGACCATGTTCGGTGGAATAGCCCCGGGGAAAATAAAGATGACTGGACGCGATCACTCGTCGAGCGCCAACGAGGCCAAAAGCGCCTCGAGTTGGATCTGTTCGTTCGCGCCGGCCGTGATCCGGTAGTCGGCCTCGCCGATGCGCTCCATCAGTTGGACGGCCTCGCGCTCGGAGAGATCGAACTCCCAGACGGAGCGGTGCATCTGGTCGATGATATCCCCGCCGGCGATCCCGACGTCCTTCAAAAGCGAATCGAGCTGTGCGCGCGCGGCGGTGAAATCCCCCTCAAGCGCCTCGGTGACCATCTCACGGATCTCCTCGGGGCGAGCGGTCGAGGTGATCGTGTAGACGGCTTCCTCGTCGACGGTTTCGCCCATCACCGCGGCGGCCTGCAGCCCGTTGATCGCCTTCCGCATGTCGCCGTCGGCCGCATAGACCAACGCGTCCATCCCGGCGTCCGTGATCTCGATTCCCTCGGCGTCGGCGATCGCCTCGATCTGTTCGGCGACGGCCTCGTCGCCGAGCGGCGAGAACCGAAAGACCGCACACCGCGATTGGATCGGGTCGATGATCTGCGAGGAGTAGTTACACGAGAGGATGAATCGGGTGTTGTCGGAGAACTGCTCCATCGTCCGGCGGAGCGCTGACTGGGCGTCGGGGGTGAGGGCGTCGGCCTCATCGAGGAATATGATCCGGTGGTCGTACCCGCCGAAGGAGGCGCGAGCGAAGCTCTTGATCCGGTCGCGGACCACGTCGATCCCTCGTTGATCCGAGGCGTTCAACTCGAGGAAGTTCTCCCGCCAGTCGTCGCCGTAGATCTCCTTTGCGATGGCTAGCGATGAAGTCGTCTTCCCCGTACCGGCCGGACCGGCGAACAGAAGGTGCGGCAAATCTTGCTGGTTAATGTAGTTCCGAAGGCGCTCGGTGATGGCGTCGTGACCGACGACCTCATCGAGCGACTGCGGCCGGTATTTCTCGATCCAGATCTCCCGCCCGCGGTCCTCTGCGGCGGCCTCACTCATACGCGAAGGTTACGCCCGTCGGGCATAAAGTTCCCGAGACGGGGAAAGCGACGGTCCCCGACGCGCCCGAACGGCACGCTGAAACCGCTCGGGATCCGTACTCGAGGTATGAGTACGAACGTGACGTGTGAGATCATCGGCGAGGGGACCCACGAACTCGAGTTGGGCCCCGAGGCGACCTACGGCGACGTGCTCGAGGCGGTCGGTCTCTCGACGCACGAGGCGTCGGTACTCGTCGAGGACAGCCCCGTCCCGGAGGACCGGCCCGTCGATACCGACTCGGTCCGAGTCCTCCGACTTATAAAGGGCGGATGACCGAGATCCGCCCGGCGGCCGTCGGCGAGTACGTGACGGTCCGCTCGATCCTCGAGGGCGCGCTGTTGGAGATCGGGACGGGCCTCCTCCGCCGATCGTCGGTGCTCGTCGCCGTCGAGGGCGGGCGAATCCTCGGCGCGCTCGTGCTCCGTGGCTCCGAGATCGAGGCGATCGCGGTCAGGCCGGGGCGGCGCGGCCAGGGGATCGGGGCGGCACTGATAAGAGAGGCGACCGGGCGTCGGCCCCGTCTCACGGCGGGGTTCGATCCGTCGGTTCGACCCTTTTATACCGCACTCGGGTTCGAGATCGTCCGGGGAGACGGGCGGTGTCGGGGAATATATACCCGGTGACGGCTGGGACACCGACCGGCCGGTGAACAGGAACAAACGGGCGTTTGACCTTTCACGAAGCATTTATAAGTAGCGGCGGTATCGTCGGCCATGCGCCGACGGACGTTCGTGACGATGGCCGCACTCGCCGGGACCGCGCTTTCCGGCTGTCTCTCGAGAAGCCCCGGCGGGGCCGAGTCGCCGGAGTCGGACGGAAGCGAAACCGCCGGGAACGAACGCCGCTACGAGGCGTGTCCACGGGAAGTGATCCCCTACGAACAGTTCCCCGAGGACGTACAGAGCGAGATCGACGCTGCACTCGAAGGCGAACACGTCGCCGATCGGATATTTCTCCGCGAGGCGATGGAGACCGGCGAGTCCTACGTCTCACTCGACGGCGAGTACTACGACCCGACGGTCTCCGAAAGCGATGGGAGTGAGACTCTGACGCTCGAGGCCGTCGAGCCGAAGGCGCTCCCCGAACCCAGATCGGTCAGCGTCGAACACACAGGCGAGTCCGAACGGACGGTCACCGTCGAAGTGCTCGCCGACGACGGGACGGTACTGATCGAGGAGACGCGAACGCTCGATCCCGGCGGGACGATCGAGTTCGGCGAGACGGATCGGGTCGGCACTCACGAACTCCGGGTTACTGTGGCCGAGAACGACCGGATCGAGACCGAGGAGACCGATTCGATGCGGGTCGGCGAGTCGTATTTCAGGACGCTCGTCGTGCTCGAGACGGACGACGTCCTCGTCACCGGTGACGTCGCCGAAATCGGTCCGTGTCGGTACGACGAGTGAGGTCGATCACGCGACAGGATCGGCCCGCGACCCGTCCCAGCGAATCCGTCCCTCGTGGTGGAGTTTGTCCAGATGCGCCCGGACCGTCGAGCCGGCCAGATCCCGGACGCCCGTCAGATCCTTCTCGTAGGCGACATCGAGGATGTCGGCGACGGTCCGGTTGCCGGCTTCGACCGCCGAGAGCACCCGCCCTTCGCGAGCGAGACGGTGACGGATCAGCCGCTCGCAGGTCGGCCGTGGGTCGTCGATGACCGGCCCGTGGGCGGGGAACAGCCGGTCGGGATCCATCGCCCGGACCCGGCGAAGCGAGGTGAGATACGCACGCATGTCGCCTTCGGGGGAGCTGACGGTGACGCTGCCCTCTGCGACGGCCAGATCGCCGACCAGGAGGCCACCGTCGAGTTCGAAACCGACGTGTTCGGGTGCGTGTCCGGGCGTTTCCCGAACGGTGACGGTACCATCGTCGACGGGGATCTCCGTCCCGTCCCGAAAGGTCCGGTCCGGTTCACTCCCCGTCGTCCGCTCGAAGGCGTCGGTTCGCCCGTAGCGACACCACACCGTCGCGTCGGTCGTCTCGGCGTACTCGGCGACACAGCCGACGTGATCCGGATGGTGGTGTGTGACGGCGATGTGATCGACGGCGTCGAGTCGCTTCCCGATCCGTTCGTCGGCCGCCGCCGGATCGACGAGCAGGCCGCTTTCCGAGCCAACGATGTACGCGGCGGTCCGGCCGCCGGGCGCTCTCGTGGGAACTTCGACGGGAACGCGTTCGATCCGCATACCGGACCGTCGGACGGCGGGTGGTTAAGCGTGTAGGCTCGGTCGTGGGATCGAAAGGGAAACCGAGATCCGGCTACAGCGCCTTTACCCAGCCGGGGACGGAGGCCATTCCCTCTTTGTCCGCCCACCCGTGAGTCTCGAGGTATTCGGGCAGCGTCGTGAACTCGAAGCCGAACGTCGCCTCGTTTTCCTCGATGTCCGCGCTGTAACCGACCTCGTTGAACCACTCACACATGACGGTGAACTCCTCGCCGAAGCTCTCGTAGGCGTCCTCGATCGGGACGTGAACGGCCTCGACGTCGACGTCCGTGATCTTCGAAAGCACCGCGGCCGTCTCTTCGAGCGTCAACTCGTCGCCGGCCAGCGCGATCCGTTCGCCGAGGAAGTCGTCGGGTTCCTCGAAGGCGACCGCGGCGGCGCGGCCGACGTCGTCGACGTCGACCATCTGCAAGGGGACCCCCTCCGCGAGCGGAAGCGCGAGCGTCCCCTCGAGGATGTCCTCCGCGAACGCCTCGAGGTTCTGGAAGAAAAAGACCGGCTGTAACACCGTCATCGGCAGATCGAGTTCTGCGGCGTACCGTTCGATCTCCCACGCCGAATCGAAGTGTGGGACCCCCGTCTGCTCGTGGTGGCTTCCGACGCCGCTGAAGACGAACTGCTCGACGCCCTCCTCGGCGGCGACGTCGGCGATGTTCTTCCCCTGTTGTACCTGTGCGTCGTAGCCCTGCGTCCAGAAGTTCGTCACCGCGAAGACGGCGTCGGCCTCGGCGACGTGGGGGCGGACCGAGTCGGGATCGTTCAGATCTCCCTCGACCATCCGAACGCCGCGGTCGGCGAGCGCCTCGGCCACCTCGCCGGATGCGTCACGCGTCAATCCCAGTACCTCGAACGGCTCCTCGGAGGCGAGCAGATGATCGACGACGGCACCGCCCTGGTTACCGGTCGCACCGGTGACGAGGACCGTCGTCATCGGGTCCCCCCATCGAGCGGTCGGTTGTCGGTCGGCACGGCCGGTCTGGCGTCGGGACGTTGTAGTTGCATTACGATATCTGGTTCGTTCGGGAACTATATAGCCGTTCGGCGAAGCCCGGGTTACCACCCGACATCGGTGTTACCGCCGGTTACTGATCGGACGGAACCGGGCCATCGAACGGTTTAAACGATCGAGTGGCCTATCTCAGGTCGGCAGAGGAAGCCCGGTCCCCGTGAGCCGGACGGCGCAGCCGTCCCGCTTATGAGGAAAGTCCCCCCACCCTCCGGGCAGGTGACCGGGCGCAAGCCCGGGGCGGGAGACCGTCGGCGCTGGAACAGAAACGAGACCACCCATCCCGACCGATGAGACGCGATCGGCCGTTTCGACGGCCGACGGTGTTCGCGGGGATCCCGCGAACGCGCGAACCGACCCGCAAGGGGAGGGAGTTAACCCGTCGAGGGTCGGGCGGCGGAAGTCGCCCTCGCGCGCGGCGAGAACCGCGGGCGGACGGATGGGAACGGATGGAACGGCGAACCCTCACCGGTGCAAGCCCGCCGCATCTGGTAGCCCGGAGACGCGGCGGGCGCTCAGCCGAATGCCGGGACGAACAGAAGGGGGCTTACTCTCCTCAGCCGCTTTCGACCGAAGAGCCGCCGGCTCAGCCGTTCGCTATCGGAGTCGGTTGCGGACGTCTTCGGGTGTCCCGACGTCGCCGCCCGGACCCGAGACCATCCGGGGAGCGTCGCCGGCTTCGTCTTCGAGGAGCCGACAGAGGCCCTCGAGTGCGTACTCCTCGGGCGGATAGTTGAACCTATGGCGTCCTCCGCGCGGTGAACGGAGAGGGACTACGTCCCTCAGGCAGTCGGGCGGAGCCCGACGACGGCGCGGTTTCCTCCGTGAGAGTCTCAGCCGGTCTACGACTCGCCGGAAGCAACATTACCGTCACGGTGGACGGTACTCGGGTCTGTGCGCTGTTCGTTGGGACTTTCCCTCGCGGGAGAGCGTGGTGGCTCCGACCAGCTATGGTCGTCCCACCGGAACCGTACTTGAAAACGCGACGCGTTTTCAGCATCCCGGAAACCGTCGGTTCCCGAGGATACGGGCCGTTTATGGCGGCTTCGATCCACGTCGACATGCCCCATATGACGGGATCTCACGACATCAAGGTTGGTTACGGTTCGGCATCGAAGCCGTCCTCGAAGCGGAACGTCCCGTTTCGCTGGATCACCTCGCCGTCGACCTCGATCCGGGAGCGCTCGGACATATCCGTGATCAGATCGACGTGGACCGCCGACTCGTTTCCGCGTTCGCCGTCGGGCAGGTTGGCGTCGTAGGCCCGGCCGAGCGCCAGATGGACCGTCTCTCCCATCTTCTCGTCGAAGAGGATGTTGTCGGTGAACCGATCGATCCCGCGGTTCATCCCGATCCCGAGTTCCCCGAGCCGTCTCGCCCCCTCGTCGGTGTCGAGTACGCCGTCGAGGACGTCCTCGCCCTGCTCGGCCGAACAGTCGACGACCTCGCCGTTCTCGAAGGTCAACCGGACGTCCCGGACGCGCCGGGAATTGATCGTCATCGGCACGTCGAAAAACACCTCGCCGTCGGTCCCGGCGGGTGCGGTGAACACCTCGCCGGACGGAAGATTATGCGAGTCGTAGGCGACCGAGGCCGCGGAGTTCACCGCGGTTCGGTTCTCGATCGACATCCGAACGTCCGTTCGGGGCTGATCCGTCCGGTCCTTGACGATCCGAACCTCGTTTCCGTCGTCCAAGGTCGCCTTCAGTTCGCCCATCGTTTCCGCGAGCGACTCCCAGTCTCTGAGGATCGCCTCATAAACGAACGACTGGTACTCCTCGTAGGCCATCCCCGCCTGCTGGGCGAGGCTTCGGGTCGGATGGACCGTCGACACCCAGTCCGTGTCCATCCGTGCCTCGCGGACATCGTTTCGGGCACTCGAGTACGCCTGTCGCGTCTCGCTTTCGACGTCGGCCGTCGCGGCGGTGTTTCGGCCGCCGCCGAGACGGAGGTAGACGTCGGCGTTCTCGAAGAGCGCCAACTCGTGGTCTGGGGGTTCGAACTCCCCGCCGTGCGCCCGGAGATAGGCCCGGGCGAGTTCGTCGGAGCCGTACGTGCTCACGACGTTCGCGCCGATCTCCCCGAGCTTTTCGGTGACGGCGACGGCGAGGTCGTGGGCGTCCTCGGCGACGTCGACGACGACGTCGTCGCCGGGCTCGACTCGCGCGCTCCACTCGATCAACACGGCCGCGTGTTCGTGGATCCGTTCGTCCATGCTCGGTGTTCTACCCGGATCCGTTTAACTACTGATCCCGCCCCGACCGAGGGGTGAATCACGAAAAGATATTTGTGATCAGTATCTGATAACCTCGTATGGCAATACTTGCTGCAGTCGGGGAGAAACGGAACCCAACGGAGATCATCGAGACGGCACACGAGCTGGCGGTCGCGTTCGACGACGAACTGCAGGTGCTGCACGTGATCCCCGAAAAGGAGGCCGAAGAGCATTTCGAATCGATCAAATCGGTCGAGGAGTACGCCGATTACTCGTTCAGTATCGAGGTCGACCGTGCGGAGGACATCGCCGAGAAGTTCATAGAGGGATCGCTCGGCGAGGACCCCTCGGGAACGGTCTCGGCGCTCGGACGGGTCGGCGACCCGACCGACGAGATCCTCTCGGCGATAGAGCGTATCGAGCCCCGCTACGTGGTAATCGGCGGGAAGAATCGCTCTCCAACCGGAAAAGCGCTGTTCGGAAGCGTGACCCAGTCGGTGATCCTCAACTCGGAGCGACCGGTCGTCTCGGTGATGGAACAGTAACGCCTCGAAGACCGAAAGGTCACTTTTCTGTCAGTTTCGCCGAAAAGAGAGACCGAAAGCCGGGCGTCTATTCGCCTTCGACGCTGATCCGTGGGTCGATGATTCCGTAGATGATATCGACCGCGAAGTTGGCGATGATGATAAACGCCGCGATCAGGAAGAAGACGAACTGGACGACGGGATAATCACGCGCCAACACCCCGTCGACGAGCGCGGCCCCGATCCCCGGCCAGTTGAACACGATCTCGATGAGCACCAGTCCGCCGATCGCGCGGGTCATCGAAACCGGGTAGAGCGTGATGACGGGCAGGCTCGCGTGCTTTGCGATGTGTCGGAACCGCTTGACCTTCGGAAGCCCCGTGATGCGGTTGTAGAAGGTAAAGCCCTGTCCGCTCACCTCGAAGACGCTGGTCCGCATGATCAGCGAGGGCAAGAACAGATACCGACAGACGACTGCGGTAAACGGCAGCGCCGCATGCCACAGGAAATCGCCCGTCAGATAGCGTCGCCACCACGGCGCGTCGGCGAGCAATCGCCTCGTGTCCGCCGTTATGATACCCCCGGTCGGGAACCAGCCGAGCCAGCTGGCGAAGATGACGATGAGGAAGATGGCCGTCACGAACGACGGGAACGCACCGAGGAAGATGATCGGGACGATACCGTACTTCTCGATGAGCGACCCGCGGTTCATCCCCGCGATGAGCCCGTAGAGCGAGCCGAGTATGTACGCGAACGTGATCCCCGGGGCGATGAGAATGAGGGAGTTGAACAGCCGCATCCGGATGTAATCGATGACAGGAGTCCGGTACTCCAGAGACATTCCGGCGTTACCCACAGCCAGGTTCGTGATGTAGCGGTAGTACTGGACGTACAGCGGATCGTTCAGTCCCCAGTCGTCGCGGAACTGTTCGACGACTTCGGGGTCGGCGCCGGCGAACAGCATCTGATCCGTGAAGTCGCCGGGCATGGCCCGAAAGAGCAAAAACAGAAGCGTCGCTGCGAGCCACAGCATGAAGATCGTCTGTAGCGTCCGCATGGCGTAATACCGAACTCGCCCCATCAGCGATCACCCCCCTGGCCAGCGGCTCCGTGTTTCGGCGTTCCGTCGCCGTCCGCCGCGAGTCGGCGGGCGTCGACGTCCGCCGCCGCGTCGTCAGACTCGTGGTCGTAGTAGAGATGACACGACGCGATGGTCTCGTCGTCGACCTCCACGAACCGCGGTTTCTTCTCACAGATCTCCATCCGGTCGGGACACCGATCGCGGAACCGGCATCCGTCGCCCATATCGATCGGGTCGAGCGCCGCACCCTCGATCTTCGTCCGTTCGCGGTCGTAATGGGGGTCCGGAACCGGGATCGCGTCTATCAGCGCCTTCGAGTACGGGTGTTTCGGATCGTGTAGAACCTTCTTGGTCGGCGATCGCTCGACGATCCGGCCCAGATACATCACGTTGATCTCGTCACAGATGTACGACACCGTCGAGAGGTCGTGGGAGATGTAGAACATCGACAGCCCGCGCTCCTCCATCAGATCCGAAAGCAGCGTCAGGATCGATGCCTGCGTCGAGACGTCGAGCATCGACACCGGCTCGTCGGCCAGGATGATATCCGGTTCGAGGATCAGCGCCCGGGCGATCGAAACGCGCTGTTTCTCGCCGCCC
This sequence comes from uncultured Natronomonas sp., assembly GCA_964638655.1. Lineage (GTDB taxonomy): Archaea > Halobacteriota > Halobacteria > Halobacteriales > Haloarculaceae > Natronomonas. Next base: position 14,857 of record CAZWZX010000004.1, on the reverse strand, counting down.
GAAAGCTGCTTCGGGAGTCGGTCGATGTACTGCTCCGGCGGGTTCAGCTGTACCTCCTCTAGGACCTCGTGCATCCGCTCTTCGTGGTTGTCCAGCCCGTGTACCTGCAACGGCTCTTTCAGCGTGTCACGGACCCTGAACTTCGGATCGAGCGAGTTGAACGGGTCCTGGAAGATGATCTGGACGTTCCGTCGGTATTTCTGCCACTCGGCTTTCGAGAACTCCGAGGTCGGATCGCCCTCGTAGTACATCTCCCCGCCCGTCGGAGTGTAAAGCCCCATCAGCGTCCGCAGGAGCGTCGTCTTCCCGCAGCCGGATTCGCCGATCACGCCGATCGATTGGTTCTTTTCCAGATCGATCGTCACTCCGTCGACCGCCTTCACCGGCTGTGTTTCGCGGCCCAGCAGTCGGTCCTTCAGACTCTCCTCTGCGAAGTACTTCTGGAGGTTCTCCAGCCGCAACACCGGCTCAGTCATCGCCGTGCACCTCCGTGCTTTCGCCGTCCGTACCGGACTCGGCTTCGCTATCTGACATATCTTTTCGACGTTGGTGTTCCTCGTAGGCGTCGTCGCTCCGGAAACACGAGACCAGATGGTCGGACTCCGTCTGCTCCCACTGTTCGAGTTCGGGCGCCATTTCTCGGCACTCGTCGACCGCGTAGGGGCACCGATCGACGAAGGTGCAGTACTCCACGTCACCCATGTTCTCGGGCGGGTATCCCTCGATGATCTCCAGATCCCGATCCGGATAGCGGTGATCCGGGAACGCCCCCTGCAGCATGAACGAGTACGGGTGGCGGGGATCGTCGTAGACCGTCTCGATGTTTCCGGTCTCGGCGACCTGCCCGCTGTGCATGATCGCGATGTCGTCACAGGACTCGAACACCAGGCTGATGTCGTGTGTGATCAACACCATGCTGGCGTTGCCCTCCTCGCGGATGTCGTCGAGGTATTTGAACACCTGGTCCTGCATGATGACGTCTAAGGCGGTCGTCGGCTCGTCCGCGATGATCAGCGACGGCCGCAGGAACAACGCGAGCGCGATGATCGCTCGCTGTTCCATCCCGCCGGAGAACTGATGGGGATAGTCGTGGATTCGGCTCTGTTGGATCCCGACGACCTCGAAGAGCTCCTTGAACCGCTCGAGCGCTTCGGGTTTCGTCATGTCGGTGTGGACCTGGGCGATCTCGATCGCCTGATCGCTGATCTTCTCGATCGGGTCGAGGTTGTTCATCGAGCCCTGCGGGATCATCGAGATCTCCTTCCACCGGAGCTCCTTGTTGAACTGGTTTTCGGTGTGATCCTGTATCGGCTCGCCTTTGTATCGGATCTCGCCGTCGGCGACTTCGCCGTTGTCGTCGAGAGCGCCGATGAGCGTTTTAGTGATGGTGGATTTCCCACAGCCGGATTCGCCGACCAGCCCGAAGTATTCGCCCTGGCCGATGGTAAACGATGCGTCTGAGACGGCCGTCAGCATGCCGCCGCTTGTCCGGTACTGGATCGTGACGTCGTCCAGTTCGAGGATTGGTTCTGAGTCGCTCATATATATTACCCCGCCTGTGCCATTGCGCCTTCGTCCTCACCACTGGAGAGGCGCTCGTAGCTCCGACCGAACATGAACGTCGAAACGACGGTGAGCGCGATCATCAGTCCTGGCGGGATCGACCACCACCAGTAGGTTCCGACCCGTCCGGAGGCGTAGGCGTTCCGCATCATGACGCCCCACGAGGGGACGAACGGATCGACGACGCCGAGGAACGAGAGCCCGGCCTGTATGATGATGGTGTAGCCGACCCCGATCGCGAAGAACATCACGGCCATCGTCGCCACGTTGGGGAAGATGTGCTTCATGATGATCCGGGGCGTGCTGGTCCCGGTCGCTTTCGAAGCCAGAATGAACTCCCGCTCTTTGATCTGTAACACCTGGGATCGTAACACGCGGGCGCTCCCCCGCCACAACACCAAGGCGATGACCAGTATCGACTGGAGGAACCCGACCCCGAAGAAGGCGATCAGGACGATCGCCGTCGGGATGAGGGGGACCCCATAGACCAGGTCCGTCATTCGCATCAGTACGTTCTCCGTCCGCCCGCCGACGTAACCGGCGGTGATCCCGACCAGCGAGCCGATAGAGATGATTATTGTCCCGCCTAACAGTCCGGCGATCGCCGTCGGTCGGGCGCCTATCAACAGCCGCGAGAAGACGTCGTATCCGACCTCAGTCGTCCCGAGCGGGTGATCAGCCGAGGGCGGCTCCCCGCGGAGCAGTTCCCCGTCGTCGCCGCGTATTCGGTCCGTCGCGTCGTATGGAGCGACCCACGGCCCGACGAGCCCGAGGAAGAGCACGAAGACGAGAAACAGCGCGTACACCATCGCGGCTTTCGAGTCGAGCATCTTCGAGAGGCCCGACCGGAAGTTCCGGACAGCGTAGTGATCACTGGCTCCGGATGCCCCTTTTAAAACCCGGGACAGTATCGGTATCCGATTTAACATGTGTATGAGTGAGTAGTATGGGTGATTGAAACGTTTTGTGAGTCCTGTGCGTAAAACCGGCTCCTACGCAGGGGTTAGAACGTCAGGCCGTCCTCGTCGATGCAGTCCCAGTCGTCGGGGTTCTCCAGCGGCTGGCTGCCCTCGGGCCAGAGTTCGTCCGTGTCGGCGCCCTCGGGGTACCGGAGGTTGCCGTCGCCGTCCCAGCCCCAGCCGGCGTCCTGCAGGACTTCCCGGGCGCGGTCGACCTCCGGGCCGGTGATGTCTTTAAAGTGTGTGAACTCGTCGTCCCACCAGTCCTCGCGGAACGGGTGGGTCTGTCGGAACGACGTCCCGAGCGTGTCGGGATTACCGTCGCCACGCCAGGCGACTTCGTTGATCAGGTCGATATCGAGCGTCAGACCGACCGCGTGACGGAACTCGCGGAACTTGCCGGGAGCGATGTTACACTGCGGGTAGATCTGGTGGCCCATGAAGCCGGGGATCGAGAGCGTCTCGGCCCAGTCGCCGGCGTCGTCCTCGATTCGGCTGAGTGCGCCGGGCGAGGCCTGCTGGTAGATGTCGATCTCCTCGGCGATGAACGCCTCCGTCGCGGCCGTCGTGTCCCGGTAGACCTCGAAGTCGATCCCGTGGTCGACTTGATACTTGGGGTGCGTGTGCGGATGCGGATCCAGCTGTGCGAACTCGCCGGTCGTGATGTCGTCGAGTTCGAACGGTCCGGATCCGGTCCCCTCGACGGGCGCCGACCCTGCGTCGGCGCTGTCCGGCATCCCCTCGGCCTCCCACACCTCGCCGTTGAAGATGCCCCAGCGCGGCCACTCGCGTGTGATGAGCGGCAGGTACGGCTCGTCGAAGATGAACTCGACGGTCTTGTCGTCGACGGCGACGATCTCGTCGTACGGCGGCGCGCCGCCGTGCGGGAACGCGCCCGCGTTGCCCCACATGTGATCGAAGGTGAACTTGACGTCCTCGGCGACGATCTCCCGACCGTCGTGGAACTGCATGTCCTCCTCGAGGTGGGCTCTGATGAGCCGACCGTCGTCCTCGGTCTCCCAGTCTTCGGCCAGCACGCCGGTGATATCGAGGTTCTCGTCGTACTCGACGAGCGGCGAGTGGATCAGGTGACTCCAGATCGAGACGGCCCCGGAGTTTTGGTTCGTCGGGAAGTTGGTGGTCTCCCACTCGGTCGGCATCCCGTTGACGGTGAATCGGTCGCCGTCGGTCGGTTCCGACAGCATGAACACGTTCGCGTTGGTGTTGATGATGCCGGCGTTCTCGGCGCCACCAATGTTCACGGTATCGGTGTTGTACGCGCCGTTGAGCATCGTCTGGAGGAACGGCAGCGCCACGAACTCGTTGGCCATGATCCGGTGCGCCTCCGAGACCATCTCCTGACGCGTCTCCTCGTCGGGGGCGCTCTCCTGGCCGATGGCGTACTCGGAGAAATCACAGTTGGGCCAGTTGTTCGGGCTGGCGTTACCCTGTCCGCCCGCCCAGTCGATCGCGAACCGCCGCGTCATCTCCTGTGGGTCGAGGCGGTCCGGCGTGTTGGTGTGATACCAGCCGGCGAGGTGGTGGGTCCGCTGGTCGTTCGTGATGTTTCCGACCTGCGTCGAGAACTCGGTCGGGACGACGTCGAACTCGTGATCGAATGCTTCCTCGAGGTTCTCGAGCATGATCGGCATGGACTCCTCCCACTGGGTGGTCTCGGCGCCCATATTCGACCAGTACTCGAAAATAAGCGGCTCTTCGACCCGTTCACCGAGGCCGTCGGCGCCGTTGCCGTTGCCGTTCCCGTTTCCGTTTCCGTTGCCCGCACAGCCGGCCAATCCGACCGCGCCGGCGGCCCCGAGCGACTTGAGAATGTCACGTCGATCGAGGTCGATTCTACCACTGCTGCCTGTGCCTTTGTCTGGTGTCGGCATACCGTGGTATACGAATGACTAAACTTAACGTTTTCCCATGAGGGTCACCGGAATGTGGCACGGGATTAAAAAAGAGGGGGGAGATAATATTACATCTGAATCTCTGTAATTCCTAAACAATACATTGTAAACCACGGTGCGGTCAATAAGGATTATCTGTTGAGGATACAGCTGATAACGGAGCCATACAGAGACGGCAGCTTAACAGACAGTATCTGGGACGGATCGGATATAGCGCCCGCGTTATCGAACGGCACAGACGGAGATTCCGGCTCATCGGGGGAGATTCAGCCGAAAAGGCTCGCATCGGTCGTCGTATCTCCCGCCGGGCGCGCCCGACCCGTCGGACTACAGCGGTGTGTCCGACGGCTCCCCCGAGTCCGCACCGTCACCGGTCGCGGGCGATGAGGAAATGGAGGGGAACTTATCGAGTTCCCGTTCGAGAACCGTCCGGTGTTGTGCCCCCTCGAGGCGGAGATCGACCCGCCCGTCGAGCAAAAAGAGGACGGTCGGAGCGCCCCGCAGTTCGAACGTCTCGTGTAACAGCCTGGCGCAGTCCTCCCCGCAGACGGCCATCATCGGGATTCCCTCGAGCGGTTCGTCGGAGATCTCGTCGAAGTCCTCCCGAACGATCTCGCACGGCGGACATTCGTACCCCCAGGCGTACACGATCGCCCGATCGTACAGTTTCGAAAGCGTCCGGAGGCGGGGGCCGGTGACCTGAACGAAAGCGTCCGGCGTGCCGTCGACCGGCGGCGGGTCCTCGCCGAACAGATCGAGCGTCGGGAGCACCTGCAGTACCGTCTCGATGTCCGCCAACCGATCGGCCAACGCCAGGAGTTCGGCGAGATACGGGGCGTCGTCGGCATCGAATGTCGATCCGGCGTTCGGTACCCGTAGCTCCGGGACCGATTCGTGGACGTGTTCGGCGATCGCCTCCCCCTCCTGCAGGGCGAGTTCGGTTTCGTAGGTGTCGACGCGATCGCGGAAAGACGACGAAAAGACGGGGAGTTCCCCCGAATCGTCGATCACGTCGTTTTCGACTAGCCGGTCGAGTAACCGTTCTCCCTGCATGTATACACCCGGTGATCTCATCCTCATGAAGATTTCGGAGGAGTGACCGAGAAACAGTCAACAGAGTTCAACCGGAATCCATGCGACGGGACGAGAAGCGAGGTGTGTACCGATACTGGTCGCGACCCGCGTGACGGCGGACACCTTCGGCTGGGGCGTCGCCTTCGCCGTACTCGCCGCGTTCCTTGTCGTCGTCCTCTGTGCGCTCGTCGACAACCGGTTTTTGTCGCTCGGATACTGAACCGAGGGACGGAGGTTATGTAGGTATGGGGCGAACGGGGAACACCGGATGCTCGAATCGCTCGTCGATACCGCGTTCGCCGTTCTGTTATACGTCGGACTTCCCGCCCTGTTCGTCTTTTTCGTCCTGAAGGGGGCGTTCATCGGCAAACCGCTTCCGACGTCGGTGTTTTTGCCCGGCTACGTGCTGGCGATCTCGGCCGACCGCTTCGAGATCGCCGTGATTCTCTCCGTCTCCTCGAGCGGCTACGTCGTCGGCCAGCTGCTCATCTATTATCTGGCCCGACGGAAGGGGATGTCCTACATCCGATCCTCGCCCCGGATCTCGCTTCCGGAAGCGCGCATCGATCAGGCCGAACGGTGGTTCCAGCGATACGGCGGGATCGGCGTCTTCGTGACGAACTTCATCCCCTACCTGCGGGGACTGATCTTCGTCCCGGCCGGAATCGCCCGCTATCCGGTCGCACCGCTCGTGTTCTTCGCGCTCACCTCGACGCTGATCTACCACGCGTTCATCGTCGCGGTCGCGGTCGGCGTCGTCAGGACGGTGTTGTAGCGACCGGGCTCGGGCGGAATCCGGCGCTCACTCGACGACGACTTCGCCGTCCATCCCGAGGTGTTCGGAGGGGATGGAGTAATAGCCGTACTCGCCGGGCGTTTCGAACGTGTGCCGGAACGCCTCGTCGGTCCGGATCGCGCCGCGGATCGGATAGAGGATCGACGCGACTGACTCGCGACCGGACCCGCCGCTGGCGAAGTAATCGGCCCCCTCTGGAAGCTCGCGCTCGTAGGCCGTAACCGACTGCGTTCGGGGCGTTTCGTTGATCCACGCGACCGTCGAACCGGGAGCGATTTCGAGAACCATGGGATCGAACCGCGGCTCGTCGGTCATCTCCACGACCGCGTCGGCGTTCGCCCGAACCCCCTCGAGGTCGTCGTCGGCACCCATATCGGCGTTCGAGCCGCCACCGACACAGCCGGCGCTGAAGGTGACACCGACGGTCGCGATCACGGCACGCCGCTTCATACCGTCGGGTTAGGGACATCCCGTTGATAGCTCTTCTCCTCTCTTCGGCGGTGGACCCCCGCCGGTCCCGGGAGTCAGCCCCGATAGCCGCGAGTGAAATCGGTCGTCGTGGTGGTATCGACACGTCTCGAGACCCACCCGGTCGCCCCGTCGGGTTTTGGCTCGCTGAACGCCTCGGTCTGGCGTTCCCCCTCTCCGTCGATAGCCCGGACGACGACTTCCGCGCTGTCGCCGTCGGGACGCCACTCGTAGCGCCACTGTCGCCACGTCGCCGGGTGCGGAAGCGGATCGCTCAACGTCGCCCCGTGCCACGTCTCGCCGCCGTCGGTCGAGACTTCGACGGCCTCAACCTCCCGGTCGCCGGCGTAGGCGTGACCGGAGACCTCCATCCCGCCGTCGGTCGGGCGGGCGTTCCAGAGTTTCGCCACCGTGTTGACCGGGCTCGTCCCCTCCCACTGGCTCCAGAAGCCGTCCTCGCGCTCGGTGAGGATCTCGATTCCCGTCAGCCATTTCACGTTCACCTTGCCCCAACTCCCCGGAACGATCACCCGAGCCGGGAAGCCGTGCTGACGGGGAAGCGCCCGACCGTTCATCGCGTACACGAGGATCGCGTCGGAGAGCATCTCGATCGGGACGACCTCGGAGTACCGATCCGCGCCGGTGAGTCTGGCGTACCCCCCATCGGGCCCGGCTCGATCGAGGAGCGAGGCGATCGGAACCCCGGTCCAGACGGCCGTGCTCATCAGCGTCCCGTTCAGTTCTTCGCCGATACACCGGAGCGTGAGCAGTTCGGTGACGGGATCGAAGAGATCCAGCCGATCCCGGGTGAGCCGCAGTTCGGTGTCGACGGCCCCCCCGATCGTGACGGCCCACTCCTCGGCGTCGACGGCCGGCGGGTCGATGTTGATATCGACGACGTAGAACTCCCCGATCGGCGTGAGGAGTCCCGGGAGACCGGGGATATCGAGACCGTTTTCCGCGGCGACGTCGCTGAGTGCGTCGATTTCCCGACGGGTTCGAGACGAAAGCGAAAGCTCCGGTCGGGTCTCGTTCGAGCCCGCGTTCGCCGCCAGCGCCCCGACACCGAAAAGCGTCCCGCCGCCGATGGCCGTCAGTATCTCTCGACGGGACCAGCTGTCCGGCGAGACACTCTTTCGGTCTATCCGGCCACCGAGCCATCCGACCGTTCCGCCGACGAACCCGAGCCCGATCGCGTGCACAGCACTATCTGTCAGTACAAACGCCACAGCCGCGACGGCGACGGATATTGCGACCGCCGGCGGGACCGACACCGAATCGTCGAGACGATCGACGGCCCACAGCCCCGCAAGCGTCACGGCGCCGAACAGCGCGACAGCGAGTGCGGCCGCAGAGAGCGAAAACAGCGTCCCGGCGTACTCACCCAGCGTCGCGATCGTCCACGTCAACAGCCGCGTCGGGAGCGTGTGAACGAGCCCGCCGGCGATGGGGCCGGCGACGTACTCGCTGCTGGGAGAGACGAGACGCGAGACGACGACGACGGCGACGCCGACTGCCACGGCGATCGCGAGCCGCTCTCCGCGCCGGCCGAGGGTCATACGTATGGGATGGGCTCACAGAGCAAAAAGCCATCTGCCGAGTGCGCTGTCGACGGACACCCACGGGTGCGGCCGAACGGAACGGTTTCGTGACGGCGACGGCCCCGCCTCGAACCGGAGACGGCCGGGGGCGATGAAAATATTTACCTCCCCACTCGTTCGCTTGCATGTATGCCACGAGTTGACTACGTCTCCCAGGAGGAGCTGGACGACGAATACGCCGATCTCATCGTCTCCTCGTTACAGCCCGGAAAACGGGTCAACGTCTACAGCGCGATCGGCAACAACCAGGAGGTCCTTTCGGGGTTCCGTGGCTTTCTCGGGGCGCTCTGGGATCACTCCGGACTCACCGACCGACAGCGGGAGATCGTCATCCTGACCGCCGCCTCGGAGATCGGATCGGCCTACGAGTGGCACCAACACGTCAACGTCGGGACCAACGCCGGGCTCACCCGCGCGGAGATCGCGGCGATCGGCCGCGACGACAGACGGGAGTTCGACGTCGACGAACAGGCGCTCATCGCTTACACCCGGGCAGTCGCCCGGGGACGCGTGACGGATCCGCTCCACGAGGCGGTCCTCGAGGAACTCGGGACGGAGGCGACCGTCGGGGCCGCCGCGACCGCCGCGGGATACGTCGCCCTCGGGCGCGTGATCGACGCGCTCGGCGTGGGGATCGAGGAGGGTGACGAGTTCGAAGGCTGGGATCCGACGGAGTGAGCCGCGATAGAGCGGTCCCGGACTGTATCGAGTCGGTCGCCGTTCGCCGACGACCAGCGGAGCGGGAACCGACAGGGGTGTCCCGGAATGGTGTTTGAGACGCTTCGAACGCGGAGCGCGAATGCCCGCGAGGCGCTTTGGGCCGACGGGAAGGGCTGGATCCTCCTGACGGTGTCCGGCGGCTGGCTGTTGACGCTCGGGATCCGGATCGTCTATCCGGCCCTGCTCCCGGACATCATGGCCGCCTACGGGGTCAGCTACACCGGCGGCGGATTCCTCCTGTCGGCGCTTTGGATCGCCTACGCCCTCATGCAGTTCCCCGGCGGGCTCGCCGCCGACTGGGTCGGCGAGCGACTGGTGCTCGTCGGGAGTGTGGGCACCGTCCTCGCCGGCGTCCTCGCGGTCGTGTTCGCACCCACGTACGGGATTTTCGTCGCCGCGACCGTTCTCGTCGGGTTCGGCGCCGGCCTCTACGGGACGAGCCGGGTGACGGTCATCACGGACGTTTTCGACGACAACCGAACGACAGCGGTCGGGTTCACACAGGCCGCGGGGAACGTCGGAACCTCCGTACTGCCGGTCGTCGCCGGCCTGTTCGCGGCGCTTTTCGGCTGGCGACTCGGGTTCGGCTACCTCGTCCCGCTTTTCGTGCTCGTGATCGTCGGGACCGTCGTGTTCATCCCCCGCCGCACCTCGGCCGAACCGGAGGTCGATGCGGGACTGAACCGGGCGTTTCTCCGTGATCTGAGCGGAGCGGTGTTGAACCGGAACGTCGTGTTCATCACGGTCCTGTTGCTCGCGTTGATGAGCTACTACCAGGGGATCACCGGCTTTCTGCCCACCTACCTGATAGATATAAAAGGGTTCTCCCAGCCGCTCGCGTCGACGGTGTTCGGCGCCTTTTTCGCGACGGCGATCGCCATGCAGTTCGTCTCCGGGATCGTCTCGGATCGGTACGGCCAGCGGCTGACGATCGCGCTCTTCGTGTCGATCGCGCTTCCGGCCGCCATGGCGTTGCCGGTACTGGAATCACGGGCGGCGATCATCGTCGCGACGTTGGCGGCGGCGGGCGTGCTCGGGGCGTTCCCGCCGGCCCACACCTACGCGGTCGATCTCATCCCCGAAGCGCTGCAGGGGAGCGGCTACGGGCTGGTCCGGACCATCTATATCGGCGGCGGAGCGGGCGCCCCGCCCGTCGTCGGCTGGCTGGCCGACGGCGGGAGCTTCGATCTCGCGATCGTGTTGCTCGCCGCGACGACGCTCGTCGCGATCGCGCTCTGCGTGGCGCTCCCGGCGATCGAACCCGAAACGTGACGGCGAGAAAGAACGGAGTCGACTACTCTTCGAGAACGTCGCCAGCCAGCTCGGTCGCCTCGGTCTGATCGAGCGGCCCCTCCGCCGCGAGCCGATCGAGCAGCCGCGAGACCAGCTCGTCGGTCGGTTCGCCACCCGCTCGCTCGAGCAGTTTCCGGGCGCCGCCGCGGCCGGTCCCCTCGCCGAAGACGAGTTCCCGTCGACCGCCGAAGGTGGCCGGGTCGAACGGCTCGAAGACGCTCGGCTCGTCGAGCATGGCGGCGGTGTGGATCCCGGCCTCGTGGCTCGTGACCTCCTCGCCGAGGATCGCCTTCCGCGGATCGAGATCCTCACCGAGGACGTCGAGGACCTCCAGACAGACCGGGATGAGCTCCGAGACGTCGACGTCGATCGCCGATCCGTCGGCGAGTTCGTCGGAGACGACGACCTCCTCGAGGGCGGCGTTGCCCGCGCGTTCGCCGAGGTTCGCGATGCTGACGTCGGCCTTCCCGACGCCCATCTCGGCCGCGACGAGCGTGTTCGCGGTCCCGACGCCGAGGTCCTCGTGGAAGTGAACGCCGGCCCTCGAGAGATCGACGCCGCCCGCCGAAAGATCCTCGAGCAGCGACTCGACGTAGCGGGGCGTCCGGGCGCCGACGGTGTCGGCCAGTCCCAGATGGACGGGATAGGAGAACCGATCGAAGGCGTCGATCAGCCGGTCGGGATCGGTCCGGAAGGCGTCCATGAGCGTCAGCGTCATCGGGATGCCGTAGTCCTCGGCGTGCTCGATCGCGTCGCCGATGATACCGAGCATCTCCTCGTACTCTTTGTCCATCACGTGCTCGAGTTGGCCCGCCGAAAGCGGCGCGAAGATGTCGAGCCGATCCGCGTCGGCTTCGATGACGGCGTCGATGTCGTTCGGGACGGCACGGGCGATCCCCTCGACGGCGGCGTCGGTTTCGGCCGCCAGCCGACGCGTCGCCTCCTGATCTCTCTCGCCGGTGACCGGGAACCCGGCCTGAATCACCGAGACGCCGAGCCGATCCAGCTGGTGACCGGCCTCGACCTTCTGTTCGACGGTGTACGACCGGCCGGGCATCTGGCCACCCTCACGGAGGGTGACGTCGGTGAGCTCCATCAGATGACCTCCTTCTCGCGGAGTTCCTCGATTTCCGCCTCGGAGAGCCCCAGCCGTTCGCGATACACCTTCTCGTTGTGCTCGCCGTGTCTCGGACCCGCGTGTGAGACGTCACCGGGAGTCCGCGAGAACTTCGGCACCGTGTTCGGCACTTTCAGCGAGCCGACGTCCTCGTCGTCGACCTCGACGATGTTGTTTCGGGCCTGAAACTGCTCGTCCTCGAAGACGTCCTCGATGTCGTTGATCGGGCCGACGATGGCCTCCTTGTCGTCCATCACTTCGATGACCTCCTCGGTGGGATGCCGTCGGGTCCACTCCTCGATGATCTCGTCGATCGCCTCGGCGTTGTCGACCCGGTCTTCGTTCGTCCGGAACCGCTCGTCTTCGATCAGCTCCGGTCGACCGATCGCGTGCATGACCCGCTCGAATATCGCCTGTGCCGAGGCCGAGAGCGCGATGTAACCGTCCTCGGTCTCGTAGACGCCCCGCGGCGAGGAGTTGGGGTGTTTGTTCCCGGTTCGCTGGGGGACCCGCCCCTTCTTGTCGTACCCCTCGACGTCGCCGACGAACAGCCGGAACAGCGGCTCGTAGAGGCTGACGTCCACGACTTGGCCCTCGCCGCTGGCGTTCGCCCCGACGTCGCGTTCGAAGACCGCGAACATCGTCGACTGGACGGCGTACAGCGCCGCGACGAGATCCGCGAGGCTGATCGGGGGCAAAAGCGGCTCCCGGTCGGCGAAGCCGTTGACGTGGGCCCAACCGGACATCCCCTCGGCGACGGTCCCGAAGCCGGGTTTGTGCGACATCGGTCCCGTCTGGCCGTACCCGGAGATGCGAACGAAGATGACGTCCTCGTTGACCGCCTTGAGGTCCTCGTAGGCGAGGTCCCACTCCTCCATCTTGCCCGGGCGGAAGTTCTCGAAGACCACGTCGGCCTCCTCGACGAGATCGAGCGCCATGTCGTGGCCCTCGTCGCTTTTGAGATCGAGCGTGATGCACTGTTTGTTCCGGCCGATCGACTTCCACCACAGCGACGTCCCGTTCTCCATCGGCGTCCAATCGCGGAGCGGATCGGTGTACTCCGGATGTTCGACCTTCACCACGTCGGCGCCGAAATCCGCGAGCGTCATCGTCGCGAAGCCGCCGCTTATCATACCCGAAAAGTCGACCACGTTGAGCCCCTCGAGTGGTCCACTCGAACTATCGTCAGACATTGTCCGTAGATACGCCGTCCCGGAGAGATAAAACCCGATGGTATCGTCTATCGGCATCGGTGACCGGCCGCGAGTTCGGGTACTGCGAACCGATCGTTCAGTTCCGTTTCGTGTACGGCAACCGCCCGCCGGCGGCCAGTACCGCCCGTTCCTCCTCGGAGCAGACGAGTTCGACCTCGAAGCGCCACTCGCCGTTCACGGAGACGGTGAGTCGGTCGGCGCCGGATCGGATCGCCTCGGCGACGTCCTCGACGACGGCGAGATCGTCGCCCTCCGAGAGCCGCTCGTACGTTTCGGGGTCGGCGAACCGCAACGGGAGGACGCCGAAATTGATGAGGTTCGAGCGGTGGATCCGGGCGAAGCTCTTCGCGATCACGCCGTCGGTACCGAGTTCGACGAGTTCGAGCGCGGCGTTCTCCCGGCTCGAGCCCTGTCCGTAGTTCTCGCCGGCGACGATCCAGCCGCCGCCGGCCTCGCGGGAACGAGTCGGGAACTCCGCGTCGATCCGGGTCAACACGTAGTCGGCGGCCGCCTGTGGGTTCGACCAAAGCGACAGGATCTCCGAGGAGGCCGGCATGATGTGGTCGGTCGTGATGTCGTCCCCGGTGACGAGCGTGATCGGGGCCGAAAGCGCCGAACCGAGTGGGTCTTTGATCGGGATCGTCCCGATCGTCTCGCCGCGGTAGATCTCGACGGAGGGATCCGGCGGGAGGATCTCCGCGTCGGAACTCGTCATATCGTCCGGCAACTCGACGGTCGGCGGCGCGAGATCCGTCGCCCGCGGATCGACGATCTCGCCCTCGATCGCGCTCGCGGCGGCCACCTCCGGCGAACAGAGATACACCGAGTCGTCTTCCTGTCCCGACCGGCCCTTGAAGTTCCGGTTGAACGCCCGGAGGCTGACGCTGTCCGGGCCGGGGACGTGTCCCTGGCCGGTACAGGCGCCGCAGGTGCTCTCCGAGAGGTTCACGCCGGCGGCGTAGAGTTCGGTCGTCCCTCCCTCCTCGGCGAGCAGTCGGACGGCGAGTTTCGAGGCCGGATTGAGGATGAAGTCAGTCTCTCCCGCGACGTGTTCGCCCGCGACGACGTCCGCGACGGCGGCGATGTCGGCGTACGAGCCGTTGGTGCAGGAGCCGACGATGACCTGATCGACCGGCGTGCCGGCGACCTCGGAAACGGGAACGACGTTGTCGGGCATCGACGGCGTCGCGATCAGCGGCTCGATCTCTGAGAGATCGACCTCGATCGCGTCGTCGTAGACGGCTTCCTCACCGGGTTCGATCGAGCGGTAGGCCTCGCCGCGACCCAACCGTTCGAGATGCCGACGGGTCCGGTCGTCGCTCGGGAACACGGCGGTCGTCGACCCGAGTTCGGTCGTCATGTTCGTGATCGTACAGCGCTCGGGGACCGAGAGACTCTCGACGCCCGGGCCGGTGAACTCGAAGATACGCCCGACGCCGCCCTTCACCGAGAGCCGTCGGAGGAGTTCGAGGATGACGTCTTTCGCCGACGTCCACTCGCCGAGCTCTCCCGTCAGTCGAACCTCGACGATCTCCGGCATCTCGATAGTGTAGGGTTCCCCGCCCATCGCCAGCGCGACGTCGAGCCCGCCGGCACCGATGCCGAGCGCGCCGAACCCGCCCATCGTCGGCGAGTGCGAGTCCCCGCCAAGCAGCGTCGAACCCGGTTCGATGAACCGCTCGCGCTGGATCTGATGGCAGATTCCGGCGCCCGCCTTCGAGAAGTGGCCGCCGTACTTCCGGGAGATCGTCCGGAGAAAGCGGTGGGTGTCGGTGTCCCTGGCGTCGAGCTGGTACGCCTGGTGGTCGGCGTACTGGACGGCGACGTCGGTCCGGACCTCGTCGTACTCGAGCGCCTCGAACTCGAGCCAGATCAGCGGCCCGAGGACGTCGTGGAGCAGCGTCTGATCGATCTCGATGTCGATCGGTTCGCCCCGGTCGGGCGTTCCCTCGGTGTGTTCGTGTAGGATCTGTTCGGTGATTGTCGATGTATCGGCTCCCATTGTGTGTCTCCCTCCCGAATCGCGTTCCGGTCGGTGTATTCGCCCTCTCGGCATCCAGAGTTATAAATAACTACCTCGATCGATGACATCCTCCTCGGCGTAAGCGCCGAGGTTTTCTCTCGCGTGGTTCAGGTCGT
>CAZWZX010000003.1:0-35173 GCA_964638655.1 uncultured Natronomonas sp. | reverse complement strand
GTATGTCAGAGAGATTGGCCGATCAGACGGCAGTGATAACGGGATCCAGCAGCGGTATCGGGGCGGCGATCGCGAAACGGTTCGCCGAAGAGGGTGCGAACGTGGTCACGAACTCCCGATCGCTCGAGCGGGCCGAAAAGACCGCCGAGGAGATCACCGACGCCGACGGGACGGCCACGGCTATCGAAGCGGACGTCTCCGACCCCGAGGACGCCGAATACCTTATTGAGGCGGCTGTCGACGCCTACGGCTCGCTCGATATCATGGTCAACAACGCCGGCATCTCCGTCGTCGAACCCGCCATGGAGATGGATCCCGAAGATTGGCAGAGCGTCATCGACACCAACCTCTCCGGCGTGTTTTACGGCGCTCAGGCCGCCGGCCGAGAGATGATCGACCAGGGAACCGGCGGTCAGATCATCAACATCTCGAGTATCTTCGGCAAGATCGGCATTCAGGGTCGGGCGCCCTACAACGCCTCGAAGGGCGGCGTCAACAACCTCACGCGCTGTCTCGCCGTCGAACTCGGCGAACACGATATCTGCGTCAACGCCCTCGCGCCGGGGTTCATCAAGACACAACTGGACGAACAGACGCGCGAGGGCGACGAGGACGACGAGATGCTCGACGAGACGGACTGGCCCTACTACGGCTACGACGACACTCACATCGAACACCGCGTCCCGATGGACCGGTTCGGCACGCTCGAGGAGATGGGGAACGTTGCGCTGTTCCTCGCGGAGGGCGGCCATTACACGACCGGCGAGATCCTCAACGCCGACGGCGGCTGGCTCGCCTTCGGGTGGGGGAGCAAGGGGCGATAATTCCCGTCCCGGCTACCGGTACGTACAGCAGTAATCGACGAGTTCCTCCACCGAGGCTTCGAAGGACGTCCCCGCGGGGATCGTCAGCTCCTCGCCCGCTTCGTAAGTCTCCGTCTCGCCGTCGATGGTCACGCCCAAGCGACCGCTGTACAGTTCGATGTGCTCTCGCTCTTCGGTCTCGAACTCGTATTCGCCCGGTTGCATGATCCCGAGCGTCCGTCGCGTCCCGTCGTCGCCGACGAGCGTTCGGCTCGTGACGTTCCCGTCGTAGTACACGTTCGCCCGTTTCGTCACGGTTGCGTTCTCGAACGTCTCTCCGGACATACGCCGAACGTGTTCGTCCCGCTACAAAACACTGTCGCCGTCGTCGATCAAGCGGACCGATCTCCCGAACACCGCCGGAGGGATCCGACCGACAAAATATGACAGGTAAAGTATAACTTCCACAACTTATAACATTGTGTGGTAGCAACAGACGGCCATCGCATGGTCGAGATACAACAATCGTTAGGCGAGCATAGCCACAACGAATTCAAGGCGTTCCGGGACGACGAGGTGGGGCTCCGCGGTTTCATCGCGCTCCACGACACGACGCTCGGACCGGCCGCCGGCGGGACTCGGCGTTACGCCTTCGAGTCCGAGGAGGAGGCGATCGTCGACGTCCTCCGGCTGTCGCGTGCGATGACCTACAAGTACGCGATCTCCGGGATAAACATGGGCGGCGCCAAGGGCGTCATCTGGGTGGAGGACGAAGACCAGCGGAGCGAGGAACTCTACCGGGCCTACGGGCGGATCGTAGACAGCTTCGGCGGTCGGTTCGTCACCGGCGCCGACGTCGGCACCGACCAGCAGGCGATGCGATGGATCAACGACGAGACGGATTACATCATCGGCCTTCCCGAGCAGTTCGATCATCCCGAGGGGTACCACGGCGGCGGTCTCGGCGTCGTCAAGGCGATGGAGGCGTGCTGTGATCTCACGTACGGCTCCGATCGCGACCTCTCGGATCTCCACGTGACCGTCCAGGGCGTCGGGGAGATGGGCACGAGTATCGTCCGGTACCTCCACGACCGGGGGGCACAGATAACGGTCTCCGATATCGACGACGCACAGATCGAGTATCTCGAAGACGAGTACGGCGTCGGTTCCGTCGCCCCCGACGACGTCTACGACGTCGACTGTGACGTCTTCGCCCCCTCGGCGCTCGGGTTCGTATTGAACGACGAGACCATCCCGCGGTTGAACTGTGATATCATCTGTGGGGCGGCAAACAACCAACTCGACGATGAGGAACGCCACGGTTCGATGCTCCACGAGGAGGGAATTCTCTACGCGCCGGATTACCTCGCGAACTCCGGACGCACCATCGACGACACCGATCTCCTCCGGAAGGGCGGGTACAACCACGAGCGGGCCCGCGCCATGATCGACGAGATCTACGAGAAGATGGTGCGGATCGGCGAACGCTCGGAGACGGAGGATCGACCGACCTACGCCATCGCGAACGAGGTCGCCAGAGAACGGATCGAGGCGATGAAGAACATGCGACAGAAAGTTCACACCACGCGGAAACCGCAGTGGTGATCGAAGATGGAACCGACAGCAGCGACGGCCCGAGGGTTCGAGTCCCAACGGGGCGGGATAGACGTGAACCCGATCGTCGACGGAGGAGTTGACCGATGAGCGTCGATCCGGGCTTCGAGGCGGACGAACAGATCCTCGACGAGGACGGCGAGGTGCTCGAGGGGGAAACGCCGCCGGACCTCGAGGACGCGACGTTCGTGGATATGTACGCCCAGATGCGGCTCTGTCGACAGTTCGACGAACGGGCCGTGAGCCTCCAGCGACAGGGGCGGATGGGAACGTACTCGACGATGCTCGCCCACGAAGGCGCCCTCGTCGGGAGCGCCTTCGCGATGGACGACGACGACTGGATCGTTCCGTACTACCGCGACCACGGGGCGACGATCACCCACGGCCTCGGATTGGAGCACATCCTCCAGTATTACATGGGCCACGAGGACGGCAGCGTCGTCCCCGAGGACACGAACGTGTTCCCGATCTGTATCACGATCGGCGACCAGATCCCGCACGCGACCGGCGCGGCAATGGTCACGAAACTCACCGACCAGGAGGGCGCTGTCGTCTGTTATTTCGGTGACGGCGCGACGAGTGAGGGGGATTTCCACGAGGGACTCAACTTCGCGGGCGTCTTCGATACCCCGAACGTTTTCTTCTGTCTGAACAACCAGTGGGCGATATCGACGCCGATCGAAAAGCAGACCGCGGCCCCGACGCTCGCCGAAAAGGCGAGCGGGTACGGATTCGAGGGGATCCGCGTCGACGGGATGGATCCGCTGGCCGTCTACGAAGTGACGAGGCGATCCCTCGAGAAGGCCCGCGATCCGGATCCCGACGAGCCCCGGCCGACGCTCGTCGAGGCCCTCTTATATAGGGTCGGCGCTCACAACACGAGTGACGACCCGTCGAACTACCGCGAAGAGTCGGATACGGAACCGTGGCGAGAGCGCGACCCGCTCTCGCGGATGGAGACGTTCCTTCGCGACCGCGGGCTGTTGAGCGACGAGCGGATCGACGCGATCGACGAGGCGAACTCCGAGACGATCGAGGAGGCGGTCGAGATCGCCGAGGCGACGGAGCCCGACCCCGACGACATCTTCGATCACGTCTTCGAGGACCTCCCCGACCGCATCGAACAGCAGCGAGCCGACTTCCGCGAGCTCTACGAGCGACGCGGTGACGACGCCTTCCTCCGTGAGTGAAACGATGACAACGAACCAACCAGACCCGGCGACCGTCGACACGCAGACGCTGACGCTGGTACGGGCGATCCGAGAGGGACTGTACACGGAGATGGAGCGCGACGATCGGGTCGTCGTACTCGGGGAGGACGTCGCGGAGAACGACGGCGTGTTCCGCGCGACCGAGGGATTGGCCGACGAGTTCGGCTCCGATCGAATCATGGACACGCCGCTGGCGGAATCGGGGATCATCGGCACCTCCGTCGGGATGGCGATGCGTGGGCTTCGGCCCGTCCCGGAGCTCCAGTTCATGGGGTTCGTCTACCCCGCGTTCGACCAGCTGGTGAACCACGCCGCGCGGATTCGGACGCGGTCGAGGGGACGCTATACGTGTCCGCTGACGGTTCGGATCCCGTACGGCGGCGGCATCCGGGCGCCGGAGCATCACTCCGAATCGACCGAGGCCTTCTTCGCTCACCAGCCGGGGCTCAAGGTCGTCGTCCCCTCGACGCCCTACGACGCGAAGGGACTGCTCGCCAGCGCGATCGAGGACCCCGACCCGGTGCTCTTCTTGGAGCCGAAACTCATCTATCGGTCGTTCAAGCGGGAGGTTCCGAACGAGCGTTACACGGTCCCGATCGGCGAGGCGAACGTACTCAGGGAGGGAACCGACGTCGCGGTCTTCACGTGGGGGGCGATGACACGGCCGACGATGGAGGCGGCCGAAACCCTCGCCGCCGACGGGATCGACTGTCACGTCGTCGACGTCCGTTCGATCTACCCCCTCGACGAGGACGCGATCGTCGAGGCGTTCAAACGGACCGGACGGGCGGTCGTCGTTCACGAGGCACCGCAGACGGCCGGGATGGCGGCCGAGTTGACGTCGATGATACAGGAGGAGGCGATGTTGTATCAGGAGGCCCCGATCGGACGCGTCACGGGGTACGACACCCCGTTCCCGCTGTACGCGCTGGAGGATTACTACCTCCCGAGTGCCGCCCGAATCGAAGAGGGGGTTCGAGAGACTGTCGAATTTTGACCTCCGAGAACTGCGTTCTATAATACATGATAATTTATATAAGGAATATTGGCTCGTTGAGTACTCGGTTTTGACAGCCGCGGGAACGTCCATAGATATATAAATTATATATATACCCTGCATGCAGGGATATCAATCGACTCGGAACTGCATAGCGGCCTCGTGGCTCGTTTTCTGAACAGTACGTAGACATCGCTGTAGCGACTTTTGGGACGTTTCCCCGAAAATAGATCCCCCCGGCGAATTTCGGCTGCATGACTGACAACCCTCCCGGCCATTTTTACGCTTCTGTCTGAATTTATATATGACACCGAAATCTATATACGGTCACATCTACCACGGGACTGTATAACGATGTCAGACAAAATCTCCCGTAGAAAAGTGCTCGCCGGTACCGGTGTCGCCGCGATCGGTTCGTTCGCGGGCTGTCTCGAGGACAGCGGCAACGGCAACGGCAACGGCAATGGGAACGGTAACGGAAACGGGAACGGAAACGGTAACGGCAACGGTGACGCTCTCGATAGCTACACGATCGGGATGATCACGCCCGAGACCGGGACGCTCGCACCTTACGGGCAGTACAACCTCCGCGGACTGGAGATGGCCCTAGATGACATCAATGCCGTCGGTATCGGTCCGGACGATCTCGAACTCGAAGTGTCCGTACAGGACAGCGAAAGTTCGAACGAAGCCGGCGTCAACGCGGCCCAGCGGCTGATAAATCAGGACGACGTTCCGATGTTGTTCGGTGCCGTAAGCAGCGGCGTCTCGATCGCGATCCACGAGAGCGTCGTCCAGGGAACCGACGTCGTCCAGATCGCCCAATCGAGTTCCGGAGCGTCGCTGACGGATTATCCCGACCTCCTCCGTCCGGTTCCCAGCGGTGCCGGCAAGGGTGCGGTCATGGCCGATATGATGTACAACGACGGCCACGACACGATCGCGATCACGTGGATCAACAACGATTACGGCGACGCGACCGGCGACGCGATCGAGAGCTACTTCGAGGACGAACTCGGCGGAACGGTCGCCTACAACGGCTCACACGACCCCGGTGAGGCGAGTTACGCGGCGGAGCTCTCAGAGATGGCCGAGACCGACGCGACCGCGTGGGCGTTCGTCACCTACGCCGACGAGGCGACGGTGATGTTCAACAACGCCTTCGATCAGGGGTACAACGAGGAAGTCGACTACTACGGTGCCGAGAGCGTCATCGCCGATACGATCCTCGAGAACACTGAACCGGGGAGCCAAGAAACCCTCAAAGGCGTTCGCGAGGGCCCGCCGGCCGATTCACAGGTCTACGACTCGTTCGCGGAACGGTTCGAAGACGAGTACGGCAACGCCCCGACGGTCTTTTCGGCGTACGTCTACGACGCGGTCCACTGGGTCGCCATGGCGATCGAGGCGGCCGACGAGTTCACCGGGTCGGCGATCGCCGAACACATCCGAGACGTCACCAGACCGCCTGGAGAGGAAATAAACACGTTTGAGGCGGCAAAGGAGATCCTCGGGGACGGCGGGACACCCGACGACATCGACTTCGTCGGTGCGGGCGGTCCGGGCCAACTCGACGAGAACGGCGATCCAGTCGGGGTTTATGAGGTCTACGAGGTCGAAGACCACGAGTACGTCATCAGAGACGAGACGATCTCGGCGGAAGACCTATAATCACTCTCTGAAGAGCTTACTACTATCATTGTACGATGTCCGCGCTACAATTAGCCATAGACGGAATAGTGTTCGGAAGCATAATCGTTCTCGGCGGCGTCGGGCTGTCGCTCGTCTACAGCATCGGGGACTTCCCCAACTTCGCTCACGGTGATCTGATGGTCCTCGGCGCCTACGGCGGGCTGATCGCGAACATGGGGCTCGCCCGGTTCGGGTTCGAACCCGCGAGCGTGTTCTCGCTCAACCTGCTCGTGACTATCGCGGCCGGTCTGGCGATCGGCGTCGTCGTCGCCGTCGGGACACATTATCTCGTGTTCAAACCGCTCGACAGCGGCCCCATCGCGCTTTTAATTTCGAGTTTCGGTGTCGCGTTGGTCTACCGATCCCTCGTCTGGATCGGCTTCGGTGCCAGCGCCAACTCCTATAACTACCCGAGGAGCGGTCCGATCGGTTCCATCAGGGAGGCGACCGGGCTGGCGGTCACTAACCGAATGTTGGTGATCCTTCTGGTCACCGCCGTCGTCGTCGCGTCGCTCCATTTCGTCCTCCAGTACACGATGCTCGGAAAGAAGATGCGGGCGGCGGCCGACAACGGCGATCTGGCCAGAATCAGCGGGATCCGACCGAGAGAGACCGTTCTCACGATGTGGGTCGGCGGCGGCGCACTCGCCGCAATGGGCGGGATCTTCCTCGGTCTGTACACGCTCGTTCGGCCGCTTATGGGGTTCGACATCCTGCTGTTGGTGTTCGCCGCCGTCATCCTCGGCGGGATCGGAAGCATCTACGGGGCCATGCTCGGTGGCTTCGCGATCGGGATCGCCCACGAGATGACGCCGCTCATCCCCGGCGTCGGCGCGGAGTACGGCGCGGCGGTCGCGTTCGTCATCATGATCGTCATCCTCCTCGTTAGACCGAGCGGGATCCTCGGGGAGGCGACGACATGAACGTCACCCTCCCGGGGACCGACATAGAGCTCGGTCTCACGTCGGTCGTGCTGCTCGGACTCGTTGCGCTCATCGGCGTGGGCGTGTTGACCGGCGCGATGAGTTTCAGTTACGCGCTGTACCTGCTCGCGCTCGCCGGGATGTACGTCCTGTTGGCGCTCGGACTCAACGTCCAGTGGGGGTACGGCGGGATCATCAACTTCGCGGTCGTCGCCTTCTGGGGGATCGGACTGTACGTCGCGGCGCTCGGGACGGCCCGAACCTCTCCGCTCGGGCTGGATTGGCATCCGCTCGTGGCGCTCGCCGTGGCGATCGTGGTCAGCGTCGTTATCGCGATCCTCGTCGGACTGCCCGCGATCCGTCTTCGGGCGGATTATCTCGCCATCGCGACGCTCGGCTTCTCGGAGATATTTCGGCTCATCATGGCGAACGAACGGGAGTTCACCGCCGGGATGGCCGGGATCGCCGGCGTCCCCGAACTGTTCGGCGACCTCCCGCTTACGAGTACCGCGACCAACCTCTCGGTCGTGTTCGTGCTCGGTGTCCTCACGTATCTGGTCCTGCGGCGGATCCACCGATCCCCGTGGGGACGGGTGATGCGAACGATCAAATCCGACGAGGATCTCGCGGAGTCGCTCGGCAAGAACACGTTCTACTTCAAGATGCAGGCGTTCGTCATCGGCTGTGTGATCATGACGATCGCGGGCGTCTACTACGCTCACTTCATCAACTACGTCGACCCGACCGATCTCGAACCGCTCCAGACCTTCTTCGTCTGGGTCGCGGTGATCCTCGGCGGAAGCGGGAGCAACCGGGGGGCGGTCGTCGGCGGGATCGTCCTCGTCGCGGTGCTGGAAGGAACGCGGTTCGTCACGAGCGTCGGTGCGCTGGACGCGATCTCGACCGGACCGGTTCGACTGTTGGCGATCGGCATTTTGATCATCCTGATCATGCGGTTCAAACCGGAGGGGCTCTACCCGCCGCGCGACGAGCTGATCTGGCCGAAGAGCATGGACGACACGGAGGGGAGCCGATGAGTGCCTACGACCTGAACTACGACGGGGCCGACCTCGGAAAGGACGATCCCGTCCTCGAAGTCGAAGGACTCAAAAAGAGCTTCGGCGGGCTGGTCGCTACCGACGACGTCTCTCTGGAGGTAGAACGGGGGAGCATCACCGGCATAATCGGCCCGAACGGCGCCGGCAAATCGACGCTTTTCAACCTCATCTCGGGGTTCTACGAACCGGACGAGGGACGCGTCGCGGTGAACGGAACCGACGTGACCGGCCAGCAACCGAACAAGGTCGTCGGGGAGGGGCTCTTGCGGACGTTCCAGACGCCGCGGCGGCTCGAGAGCATGACGGTCCGGGAGGCCATGCTCACCGGCGCCCAATCGCAGCTCGGGGAATCGATCCCTCGGTTGCTCGTCTCCGGATCCAGCGTCACCGAGCAGGAACGGGAGAACCTCGAGCGGGCCAACGAACTGCTCGAGTTCTTCGAGATCGATCACCTGGCGACCGAGCCGACGACGAGTCTCTCCGGCGGACAGATGAAACTGTTGGCGCTCGCGCGAGCGCTCATGGCCGAGCCGGACGTCCTCTTGCTCGACGAGCCCGTCGCCGGGATCAACCCGACGCTCGTCAACGAGATCGCCTCCTTCATCGAGGAGCTCAACCGCGAGCACGGGTACACGTTCTTTATTATCGAACACGACATCGACTTCCTCATGAACCTCGCCGAGGACGTGATCGTGCTCAACCGGGGGCGCGTGTTGCTCGAAGGTGACCCCGAGACCGTCCAATCCGACGAACGAGTCATCGAAGCCTATCTGGGTGGTACCTGATGAGCGTACTCGAAATGGTCGACGTCGACAGCGGCTACGGGGATCTCCAGATCCTGACCGACGTTTCGATGGAGCTCGCGGAGGGGGAGATCGTCTGTATCATCGGCCCGAACGGCGCCGGCAAGAGCACGGCGATCAAAACGATCTTCGGGCTCGTCCAACCGTGGAACGGTCGAATCACGCTCAGAGACGAGGAGATATCCGGACTGCTGCCGGAGGATATCGTTCGGAAGGGCGTCAGCTACGTCCCCCAGACCGACAACGTGTTCGGATCGCTGACGATCGAGGAGAACCTCGAGATCGGCGGCGTCACCGTCGACGGAACCGAGGAGACGATCGAAACGCTGTTCGAGCGGTTCCCGGTCTTGGAGGAGAAGCGAGCCGACAAGGCGAGGACGCTCTCCGGTGGCCAGCGCCAACTGCTGGCGTTTTCGCGGGCGCTGATGGTCGACCCCGACGTCCTGTTGATCGACGAACCGAGCGCGGGGCTCGCGCCGTCGCTCGTCTCCGACGTCTTCGGGAACATCAGGGAGATAAACGACCTCGGCACTTCGATCCTGATGGTCGAACAGAACGCCCGCGCGGGGCTCGAGGTCTCCGATCGGGGGATCGTCCTCGCGCAGGGACAGGTCAAATACGAGGACGACGCCGACACGCTGCTCGATAACCCCGAAGTGAACGAGCTGTATTTGGGCGGCTGAACCGTCAGGCCAAGACAGATGCAATCGATTCCAGAAGAGTACGCCGAGTTGCTCACCGGCGACGCGATCGCACACGTCGCGACTACGCTGCCCGACGGCAGCCCGCATCAGGCGCCCGTCTGGATCGACTACGACGGCGAGCACGTCCGTTTCGGCGGCAAGTCCGGTACGCGGAAGATGAAGAACCTCGAATTGAACCCGAACGTCTCGGTTTCGGTGACGGACTCAGAGAACCCCTACCGGTTCCTGCTCGTCCGTGGCACGGTGATCGAGCGGACCGACTCCGGGGCGTTGGAGTTCATCGATCGGCTCTCCGAGCGGTACTGGGGCTGTCCGTATCCGCACGACCGCGACGCGGATCGTCTCAAAGTGACAGTCGATCCCGAACACGTCGTGGCGCGGACGATCGACACTCCCGATTGATCGGTCCGGGGACGATCACTCCGACATGAACTCGCCCGCCTGTGGCTCGGTCGGATCGACGCGAACCTCGATGAGGTTCGGCGTTCCCGACTCGAGGGCGTCGGCGAGCGCCTCTTCGATCTCCTCCGGCGTCCGACAGCCGGTCGCCGGGATCCCCATACCCTCAGCGATCGTCGTGAACGAAAGCGGCGTCTCCGACCAGCTGTACTCGTCCGTGGCCAGCTCGTAGCTCCGACCGGCCTCCTCGCTGATGATGGCGTAGTCGTCGTTGTTCAACACGACGACGGTCAACGGCAGGTTCTCCGTGGCGACGGTGTGGAGTTCGTGAACGCACATCATCAGTCCGCCGTCGCCGGTCAACGCGACGACGGGCGAATCGGGGTTCGAAAGCTGTGCGCCGATCGCGGAGGGGAGACCGGTTCCCATCGTCGCCCACGATCCCGGGTTGACGTATCCGCGGGGATCGTACGCCTCGAAGACGTTCAGCCCCCACACCCGGAACCCGCCGGCGTCGACGCCGACCACCGCCTCGCGCGGAAGCGTCTCCCGAACGGCACGGAGCGCCCGGACGGACGTGATCGGCGGCTCGTCCCCCAACAGTGGCTCGATCCGATCGCGGGTTGCCCGGCGGACAGACACCGCAAGCCCGTCGTCCGAACCGGAGACACCGAGCGCCGAAAGCTCCTCGTCGAGCGCCTCCAACGCCGCCGTCGCGTCGGCGACGATTCCGATCTCCGGCGGGTAGCCCGTCCCGATGTCGTCGACGCCGAGCGTGACGTGGACGAGCCGTTCAGGGAGATCGACCGACCAGCCGCGCGTCGCGTGGGCATCGAGATCCGACCCGATCGCCAACGCGGCGTCGGACTCCGAGAGGAGCGCCAGCAGTTCGGGGCTCGCGCTGCCGCTCAGGACGCCCGCGCTCAGATCGTGGTCCTCCGGGAAGACGCCCTTGCCTTTATATGTGGTGACGACGGGGGAACCGAGGCGTTCGGCCACCGCCCGGAGTTTCTCCGAACCCCCCGCGCTTCGGACGCCCCCGCCGGCGACGATCACCGGTTCCGTGGCCGCCGAGAGCAGTTCGGCGGCGTTCTCGATCGCTGCTTCGGGAACTGGACCGGGCACTTCGGGCGGTTTCGCATTCGAGGCCGCCTGATCGGCGTCCATCGGCAGATAGCTCTTGGGAACGCCGACTCTGACGGGCCCTTTCGGCGGCGTCCGCGCGATCTCGACCGCCCGATCGACGGTCGCGAGCGCCCCCTCGGGGTTCTCGACCAGCAGGTTCGCCTTGACCACGTTGTCGTAGGTGTCCGGCGGCGTCTCGTGGATCGCGTCCCCCCCGCGAAGCTTCGGATCGGTCTCGATCGCGAAATGCAAAAGCGGCGTACAGTCGTTGAGGGCGTTTTTCAGTCCGTTCATCGCGTTCATATCGCCCGGCCCCGGGACGACGACCGTCGCGGCCATCCGGCCGCTCGTCTCGGCGTATCCCCACGCCTGGTGGGTGACCGCGGTCTCGTGTCGGGCGACGACGAACTCGATGTCGTCTCGTCCCCCGATGGCTTCGTTCAACGGTAGCGACTGCTTGCCGGGGATCCCGAACACGGTGTCGATCCCGTGTTCGATCATTCGCTCGATCACCGCTCGACTGACGACCATACTACCGGCATTCGGCGACGGGGCATTAAAACGCCGGGATCCCCTGTCCCCGACCACCGGCGATCAAAGCGAGACGATCACGTTGCCGTGCTCGGAGATCTCCGCGGTGACGCCCGGCGGGAGCAACGAGGTACAGCCGGGCTCTTCGATGATCGCCGGCCCCTCCAGTCGCTGTCCGATCGATAGGCCCGAACGGAGATACACCGGCGTCGATCGGTAGCCGCCGTCGTCGAAGTAGACCTCGCGCTCCTCGCGGATCGAGTCGGCTCGGACCTCCTCCGAGGCCGTCGATAGCGCCGGCGTTTCGATCGCTCCACTCGCACGCAACGTGACGATCTCGATCGGCTCCTCGGGCATCGAGTAACCGTACAGCTGCTCGTGGCGGTCGTGGAACCGATCGATCGTCGCCGAGAGCGTTTCGTCGGTGACCGAATCGCCGGCGAGCTCGATCGTTTGCTCGTAGGATTGGCCCTGATACCGGATATCCATCGCCGGCGCCAGTGCGATCTCCCCGGGACCGTATCCCTGAACCTCGAAGCGATCGTAGAGCGCTTCACGCATCGTCTCGTATTGGGACCGAAGCAACTCGACATCCGGCATTTCGCCCCGATAGGCCTGTGACTCGTCGAGGCGGATGTCGGCGAGCAACAGCCCTCTGGCGGAGAACACGCCGGGGCTTTGCGGGAAGACGACCGAATCCATGTCCATCTGTCGGCCGACCGCGGCCGCCTGGAGCGGGCCGGCGCCCCCGAAGGCGGCAAGCGAGAAGGCGGCCGGGTCCTGGCCCCGCTCGACGGTGACCTTCCGGATCTGTCTGCTCATCTTCGCGTTGGCCACCTTCAGCACGCTCGAAGCGGCCTCCTCGAGTGACTCGCCGAGCGGTTCGGCGATCTCGGTTCTGAACCGTCCCTTGGCTCGGTCGGCAGCCGTCGACATATCCCCCTCGAGGAACGCGTCGGGATCGATCCGCCCGAGCACGAGGTTGGCGTCGGTGACGGTCGGTTCGGTGCCGCCCCGGTCGTAACAGATCGGACCCGGAACGGCGCCGGCGCTCCGTGGGCCGACCCGGAGCCCGCCGCCCTCGTCGATCCAAACGATGCTTCCGCCGCCGGCACCGACGGTCTGGATGTCGATCATCGGCGTGTTGATCGGCAGGTCGTTGATCTCCCCGGCCGTCGAGCGGACGATGTCGCCGTCCGAGACGATACTGACGTCCGTGCTCGTCCCGCCCATATCGAGGCCGATGACGTTTCCGAGCTCCTCGGTCCGGGCGACGTCCCGCGTCGCGACGGCGCCGGCCGCCGGCCCGGAAAGCACCGTCCGGATCGCGAACTCGGTCGCCTGTCGGGTGCCGAAGATCCCCCCTCCGGAGTGCATGACGTTGAGCGGGACGTCGATGTTCCGCTCGGCGATACCGGTGTCGAGCCGGTCGAGGTACTCCTCGATCGTTATCTTGACCGCCTCGTTGAGTACCGTCGTCACCGTCCGATCGTACTCGCGGCGTTCGGGATACACCGCCGACGAGAGCGCGTAGGGCAACTCGGGGTCGACGTCCTCGATGATCTCGCCGATCCGCCGCTCGTGGTCGTCGTCGAGGTACGAAAACAGCATCGAGACGACGACCGAATCGACGTCCGCCTCCGAGAGCGCGGAGACGACGTCCCTGACTTCGGCTTCGTCGATCGGGTCGACGACGTCGCCGCCGGAGTCGAGCCGTCCCGACACCTCACGCCGGTGCCGACGGGGGATCAACGCCGGCGGCTTGTCGGCCTGGAGGTCGTACAGTTCGGGGCGGGTCTGATCGCCGATCTCGAGGACGTCCCTGAGCCCCTCGTTCGTGATCAACCCGAGATCCGGGATCTCGTTTTCGAGGACGGCGTTCGTCCCGACGGTCGTGCCGTGGCTCAGAAACGAGACGTCCGCGGGATCCGTATCCGTCTGTTCGAGGATCTTGTCGATCCCCGCGAGTACGCCCTCGTCGAAGTTCGGCGGCGTCGACGGCGTCTTGGTGACGTGGATCTCCCCCGAATCGGTGTCGTACAGCACCACGTCGGTGAACGTCCCGCCCGTGTCGACGCCGATCCGGACCGTCATCGGGATCGACCCCCGTCGGCCGCGGCGGGCTCACGATTCTCGGCGCGACGCTTTTCGGTAGCGGTCTCGTCGACGGCCGTTCCGTCGCCGGTCAGGACGACCCCGTAGGCCTCCTTCGCGCGCGTCGCAGAGACCTTCCCGTCGCGGACGTCCTCGAGGACGGCCCCGGGATCGCGCTCGAATGGGTTCCCGTACCCGCCGCCGCCCGGCGTCTGTATGCTCACCACGTCGTCGGGATCGAGTTGAGTCGTCGATTTCGAGCTCAGTTCCGTTTCCCCGTCGGTGTCGGGGTTCCGAACGAAACGGGACGGGCGGGCGCTTTCGCCGCCGAAGACGCCCCAGGGTTCGGATTTCGTCCGCTCGGTCAGAAGCGAAAAGGAGGCGCTGTGGTCGTAAAACTGGAGATCGCGGCGGACGCCGAGGCCGCCGCGCTGTCGGCCGGCGCCCTCGGAGTCGCCGATCAACTCGTACCGACGGACGTACAGCGGGATCTCCGATTCCAGCTCCTCGATGGGACTGTTGGCGGTGTTCTGAAAGTGCGTCTGGACGGCGTCCATCCCGTCCTTTTCGGCTCGACCGCCGTAGCCGCCGGCGACCGTCTCGTAGTAGACGTACGGGGAGTCGTTCCGGGGATCGGTCCCGCCGTAAGCCACGTTACAGACCATCCCCTTGGTCGCGCCGATCGTCTTCTCGGGGACGGCGTCGCCGAGCGCCTTCGTCACCAGATCGCCGGCCCGCATCGCGATCTCCCAGCCGCCGGCGACCGGCGCGTTGTCGCCGGGGTTGACCATCGTCCCCTCGGGCGTGATCGTCTCGAAGGGGCGATAGAAGCCGTCGTTCTTCGGGAGGTCCGAGCCGATAAACGCCATGATGACCGACATCGTCCCGGCGAATATCATCGCCGGCGTACAGTTCAACGGCCCCGTGTTCTGCTCGGCCGTGCCGGTGAAGTCGATCGTCATCTCGTCGTCCTCGACGGTGAGCGTCAGCTTCAGTTTGACCGGCTCGTCGACGACGCCGTCGCCGTCCATGTAATCCTCGGCGCTGTAGGTGCCGTCGGGGAGTTCGGCGATCGACGCCCGGACCCGCCGTTCGGTGTAATCGAGGAGTTCGTCGAGATACGCCTCGACCGTCTCGCTGCCGTAGGAGTCGTATAGCTCCCTGAACCGGGACTCGCCGGTCCGGTTGGCGCCGAGTTGGGCCTGGTAATCGCCGCGTCGCATCTCCGGATTGCGGACGTTCCGGAGGACGAGCCCGAGGACGTCCTCGTCGTAGGACCACTCCCTGACCGCACGGACACCGGGGATGATGATCCCCTCGCCGTAGAGTTCGGTGCTGTCGTTCGGAATGCCGCCCGGCGTGCCGCCGCCGATGTCGACGTGATGGGCGGAGTTTGCGGCGTAGCCGATGATCTCGTCGTCGTGAAACAGCGGCGAGATGAGCATCACGTCGGGGAGATGCACCGCCCCCTTGTCGGGATCGTTGATCAGGATGCCGTCGCCGGGCTCGAGGTCGTCCTCCCAGTCGGGGACGTTACCGGGGACGACCGAAACGAGCGAGCCGATATGCTGTGGGGCGATGTCGTGTTGAGCGATGTGTCGGAGGTCGGCATCGAAGAGCGCGCAGGTGTGATCGCGTCTGATCTTGATGTTCGTCGAGTAGGCGGTCCGCTGAAGCGTCACGCCCATCTCCTCTACAATACTCGTCAGCGAATGGCGAAATATTTCGAGTTCGCCTGTATCGACCATACGGTACCGTCTGAGTGCCGGCTGATAAATATATGGGAGATCGGATCGACACAGGACGGCCGAAAGGCATCGGAGTGGTGGGGTTTCGGTGCGGAGCGACCGCGAACGGACGGGCGCCGGTCGATCGGCCGAACGCGGCTACTCCGGCGGCGAGTCCCACTCCGCGCCGTTGTCCTGTGGCTCGTAGCCGAGCACTTCCCGGTTGTGTTCGAGATCGACCCACCGGCCGGCGTTTCCGCTGACGCCCCAGAAGATGTCGAACTCGACGGTGTCATCGAGCAGACAGCGTTCGACGAGCTGACCCAGATCCCGATGCGAGAGCCAGGTCGCCTTCAGTCGGTCGGCCATATACTCGTACTCCTCGCTGTCGCGCTCCCACAGCCCCGCCTCGACGCCCTCCTCGGCGAGCCCGTAGGGGTGATCGTAGTCGGCGTCCCGGACGCTTTTGATCCGAAGCGAGTAGAACCGCTCCGGGTACTCGCGGGTGTTGGTCCCGAACCCCGGGTGGACGGATCCAAGCGGGCTCTCGTGGCTCTCGACGTAGAGCCGGCCGAGCCCCTCGCCGAACACCTTCGAGAGCCCGTAGAACGAGTCCGGGCGGACCGGCGTCTCGTGAGTGAGCTCCAGGTCGTACTCCGGATCGTAGATCTCCGGGGCGAGATCGAGTTCGTACATCCCGACCGTGTGGATCGAGGAGGCGAAGACGAACGACTCGACACCGGCGTCGGCGGCAGCCTCGAGGACGTTGTACGTTCCGACGAAGTTCGCTTCGAGAATATCGTCCCACGAGCCGCTGAGGTCGACGAGAGCCGCGAGGTGGATCACCGCGTCCATCCCCTCGAAATGCGGTCGGATGTCGTCGTAATCGGTGATATCGGCGACGACCGTCTCCCGGTCGGGGTGCTCCTCGATGTCGAGACACGTGAACTCGAACTCGGGATCGTCACCGAGCTCCGAGATGATCGCTCCGCCGACGGTACCGTTCGCGCCCGTTATCAGTATCTCCATTGTCGACGGAGAGGCGTCCGGAACGGACAAATAAGTTCGGGTGCAGTCTGTGGGTTTGGTCGACCGCAGCGATACCGAGCCCGTCAGTACGGCGGGAACCCCGGACGGGCCACGTCGGGGTTCGTCCGGACGTCGAGAACCAGCGGTTCGGACCGTCCGGAGCGGAGATGCTCCCCGATGGCGTCGAACCCCTCGATCGACCGGACGGTCTCGGCTCTGGCGCCCAACCCCCCCGCGATCGCCTCGAAGTCGGGGCTGTCGTAGTCGGCCGCGGTCTCCCTGCCGTACTCGAGCGTTTGGCGATGTCTGATGATCCCGTAGCTCGCGTCGTTCAACACGACGACGACGATCGGCAACCCGAGGCGGGAGGCGGTCTCGATGTCCTGTAGGACCTGCAACAGCGATCCGTCGCCCGCATAGCAGACGACCGTCTTTTCCGGAGCGGCGATCTGTGCGCCGAGCGCCGCCGGCAGCGCGTACCCCATCGTCCCGAAGTTGCCGTTGACGAGCATCCGGCCGCCCGAACCGACCGGATGAAAGACCGCCGGAAACCCTGTATTGTTGCCCGAATCGATCGTCACGATCGAGTCCGCCGGAACTCTGGCGGCGACAGCCCGTGTCACGTCGCGGGGATCGAGATGACGGTCATCCGAGGCGGATTCGTATTCGAAGGCCGCCTCGGCCCGTTCGATCGTCTCTCTCACCTCAGCCGCCCGCTCGGGTGAGAGTTCGACCCTGTCGGCCAACGCCTCGACCGTGACAGCCGCGTCGCCGAGGATCGCGACCGAAGGATCGCGATACCGGGCGAAAGCGTCGGGATCGACGTCGATCGCGATGACATCCGCGTCGGCGTACAACTCGCCGTATCGGGTCACTTTCCCCGACAGCTGTGCGCCGACCGTCACCACGGCGTCGGCGTCCCACAGCAACTCGTCGTTCGCCGGCGACATGAACGTCCCCGAGATGCCCGAATACAGCCGTTCGTCGGGATCGAACATCCCCTTCGCGAAATACGTCACCGCGATCGGTGCCCCGAGCCGTTCGGCCAGCGACGAGAGTTTCTCGGCCGCCCCCGACGCCGCCGCGCCCCCACCGGCGAGGATGACGGGGTTTTCGGCCGCCTCGAGCAGGTCGACGGCTTCATCGATCTGTTCGGGGTCGGGGTGAACCCGCTTCGGCGGTGTCGGTTTGGGTCGGTACGGGTCGTCGGGTGCCGGCGCGCTCTGGACGCCGCCGGGGATCTCGACGATCGCGGGGCCGCGTTCGGTTCGAGCCTTGCCGAAGGCCCGTCTGAGCGTCTCACCGGCAGTTTCGGACGCCTCGATGCGGGTCTGATACGCCGAGATCGGCCGACCGAAATCGCAGTGATCGAGATACTGTAGCGATGTCTCTCGGCCCTCGATCCCGGTGTCGCCGACGAGCACCACGAGGGGGACGTTGTCCCGGTCGGCCGCCGCGATCCCGGTCGCCCCGTTCGTCACGCCGGGACCGTGGGTCAGCGTACAGACGCCGACCGACCCCGTCGTCCGCGCGTAAGCGTCCGCCATCGTGACCGCGACCTGCTCGTGGCGGGCGTAGGCGAACTCGACGTCGTGGTCGTTGATCCGATCCAGCAAATGGGCGTTCCCCTCGCCTATGAGCCCGAAAAGCACCGACACGCCTTCGCTCTCGAGCGCTTTCAGCACGTAATCGCTCCCGGTGGCGACCGTCTCGTCTGTCATGACTCGGTCTGAGTCACACACCTCAATAGGCGTTGCGACCGTCGACGGTTCGGTCTCGCAGTCATCTCCGGCCGGGGATCGACCGTACTGGTCGCACTCGAAACGACGAGATGGCGATCGATCGCTGTCCGCCGACGCTGAACCGTCCGACCGCTCGATTCGCTCGGAGATACCCTTTTGAGCACGCCCGTCGGAGTCCGATACAGAAATGAAACGACCCATCGATCACGTCGTATTCGCGGGCTCGGACCTCGAGACGCTCCAGGCGGCGTTCTCCGAGGCCGGCTTCGAGACCGCCTACGGGGGAACGCACTCGAACGGCATCACCCACATGCATCTCGTCGGATTCGGGAACCGCTCGTACATCGAACTCATCTCGAAGAACGATCCCGATGGGATCGCTCCCTGGTGGAACGACCAGATCGACGCCGACGCGGGGTCGACCGCCTGGTCGATCACCGTCGACGACATCGAGGCCGAAAGCGAACGGCTGGCCGCCGAGGGGTTCGAGATCGACGGTCCGACGGCCTTTTCGAGGGCCCGACCCGACGGGACGGACGTCGAGTGGGAGCTGTCGATCGTCGGCGGTCGACCGCAGGGGACCCCGCTGCCGATGCTCGAGATGGATCACACGCCGCTGGAGTGGCGCGTCGACGTAACGACCGACCCGGACACGACCGGCCTGCTGGGGCTGACCGACGTCGTGATCGGAACGGACGACCTCGAGAGGACGGTCGATCGCTTCGAAGCGTTCTACGAGGGTCGCGAGGTCGACATCCGCACCGAGGAGGCCTTCGGCGCGCGCGTCGCCTCGATCGAGGGGACTGCCGCCTCCGTCGCCGAACCGCTCGAGGAAGGCTCGTGGCTCGCCGACCGGGTCGAACGCCACGATGCTATACTCCCGTGTGGCTTCCTGATCGAGGCGACGGACGTCGACGCCGTCCGGGAGGGGTTCCGGATCGACGCCTCGACCGAGTGGGGAGAGGACACCGTCCACTGGTTCGATATCGACGTCGACGGCCGACTCGGCGCGATCGATCGGTCCTAAAGGCCCTCAGCGACCCTTGCTTCCCCACCCGAAGGAGAGCCACCCGCCGTCGAGCGTCAGTATCTCGCCGTTCATGTAGTGCTCGCCGGCGGCCAGAAACGTCGCGCAGTTTTCGAGTTCCTCGTGGGTTCCGAACCGGCCGAGCGACGTCCGGTTCTCGATGTGCTCCTCGGCGTAGCCGTAGTACGGCCACTCCGGGTGGTCCTCGATCGATTCGCCCCACGGCGCCTCGGCCATCCGGGTTTTGATGTATCCCGGCGCGAGCGCGTTCACCTGAACGCCGTCCTCGGCCAACTCGACCGCGGCGTTCCGGGTGAGGTTCTCGATGCCCGCCTTCGAGGCGTTGTACGGCGCCCGCCCCTGGACGCCACCGCTGCCGTAGATGCTGCTCATATTGATGATCTGACAGTCGGCGTCGGTCTCGATCATCCGCTCGCCGGCGGCCTGACAGCAGAAAAAGGTCCCCGTGAGGTTCGTCTCGATGACCGACCGCCACTCGTCGGGCGTCTGCTCCAACAGCGGCTTTTCGACCGTCGTACCGGCGTGGTTGACCATGATCCCGAGCGAGCCGTCCTCCTCGAGGGCGGCATCGACGAGGGCGACGGCGTCCTCCTTTCGGCCGATGTCCGCCTCCACGCCGATCGCTTCGCCGCCCGCTTCCCGGATCGATTCGGCGGTCGATTCGGCGCGCTCCTTCGCTCTGGCGTTCGTGACGACGGCCGCGCCTTCCTCGGCGAACCGCTTTGCGATCCCTTCGCCGAGTCCCGTACTCGATCCGGTCACTATTGCCGTCTTCCCCTCTAATCGTCCCATGGATCGCTCTCAAAAGCGGTGTCGGAGTACAAAAGCGTTGTGCCGGTGGGCGTTCGGTCGACTGTATCCGGTCGGTGGGGGCAGTCGTCTCGGTTCCTCGGTTTGTATACCTCTCGATGATCGACCGCGACACGCGGGGTATTTACCTGAATTGAGGCGCTAAGGTCCCTTCCTCAACGAGCGACCGAAGGGAGTGAGTAGGGAGGGGATACAGCGTCCCCAGAAATCTTTGATTTCTGGTGTGCGAACGAATCGCGACGCGATTCGTTAACGCCTGTGGAGACTGCGCTCCCTACGGACACTCATTCGGTGTCTGCAAAGCGCGTCTTGGAAGCAGGAAGCCCCTGCCTCAAGGAGCCGCCGAAGGCGGCGAGTAGGCAGGGGTAGTTCACTTTTGTCTCGTCTAAATGATTAAGCCGTGATATAAACTGTGCACGGAGTAATGGGTGCACATTCAGCGGACGGATAGTCGAAATATTCCCGAATAGAATCACCGAGGATCACTCCTGTAAAAGTTCTGAAAACGGGGGTACGATACACCCAATGTGAAACTCAGACCGAGTACTGACTGTTTCACCCGTTTAGTCAATAAGACACTGAAACGGAATATGTGGGGAGTTAACGATGCTCGCAGACCTCAGCGACGTGCATGGTCGAGAACGAATCTACGTCCCGAGATGATCGTCAAAAGCTGGGAGAACTCTTCGTGAATATAACCGGCGAAACCGGTACCACAGACCGGCAACGTTCGGGGCTGGGTCGGAACGTGATCGATGTCACGGAGGACAAATCGTCATCCCAACGAGAGCGATCCGACTCCGATTCCGAGCCGAAACGGGCTTGACGACATTATCGGCGACCAGACTTTCGAGTTAATCGAGGGGACGGTAGGACTGTGGCCCAGGGTAGACACACTGAGTGTAACGGTGATCCCCACGTCGAGCAAGCCCTCCCATCGACAATTCAGGTCGGGTGTCGCTAGAGCGGTGAAATCACCTGATCCGCAATCAAACCGTTATCTAATCAGGTCCCCTATAAGAATAAATGACAGATGGCGAACAATCCCGGGACGAGCAAGCAGACGACGAACAGCGACGGCAGCGAGAGCGGGACCCAGAGGAGAACCGTCACCGCGCCGATGAAGCGGAGCCTACGAGGCGATCCCGACGAGTAGCTGGGCGACCTCGATGAAGCACTCGAAACCCATGACTATCCGACCACGACGGACGAATCGGATGAGTGCTATGGGGATATGAAATCGAAACCCGAAACGGATGGCAATCTCCCGGAGAGGTGCTTGCCCCAACCGACAACCAAAGCTACGCCTCCGCCGACGACGTTCGAAGCCGAGTACAGGGGCTGATACGCCGTTGAAGAATACGATCGGTCCACTTCGGGCGTAGGTGAGAAGCCACAGTTTAATACACACGTTCTCCGGAGGTCGTGTTCTACTGAATAGCCACCGCTTGTTTATTTGTCGCCGGTGTTAATCGTTGTCAGATCCGCATCCAAACATGGCTATCGCGAGACACGGAAGTGGTGCCAGTGCCGACATCGGAGCGCTGCTCTCCCAGATCCACCCTGTATTCATGCTGCCGCCCCTTGCTGCCTCCTGGTTCGGTGCCGCTGTCGCCGGGGGGTTCACGATCACCGTCGGCGCACTCCACATGTCCGCGATGTTCTTCGCCGTCTACACCGCCCACGTCAAGGACGGCTACGTCGACTTCTATCGGCGGGGGGAGGACGACGACCACCCGATGTCGATCCGTGGCTGTCGCTTCGCACTCGGTGGTGCAGCCCTCGGCTTCGCAGCCTGTACCTTCCTGCTCGGGGTGGTTGTGGGACCGAGGGCGGCACTCATCACGCTTCCGACCTGGTTCATCGGTTACTTTCATGCGCCACAGTTAGATACGAACCCAATCACGACGACACTCGGATATCCGGCCGGGATCGCGCTCGCGATTCTCGGTGGCTTCTACGTCCAGACGACGACTCTCACTCCGGCGGCGATCGGGTTCTCCCTGATCTTTCTGGTGACGCTGGCCGGGGTGAAGATAATCGACGACGAGCAGGATTACGACTACGATCGGTCGATCGACAAGCGGACCGTCTCCGTGCTACTCGGCCCCTGGCCTGCACGGCGAGTGGCTGCCGCGCTCATGTTTCTCGGTCTCTTGGGGGTGCTTTGGGGAACGATCGGCGGAGCCTTTCCACCGTCCTCACCGCTTGCCGCACTCGCTTTCGCGACGATCGTGCTGATCGCGATCCGTGCGGAGCCCACGATCGCGACGATGCTACTGGTTCGGGGTGCGTACGTCTTTTTCGCACTGTTGTTCGTGGCTGTCTGGTTTCGTCCGCTGTCCGGGACAGCGCTCCCGGACATCACAGTGCTCGGGCCGTACACCTATCTCGTAACGGAGATCTTCTTCGGCGCGATCGCGCTCGGCCTGTTGTACTACGCCGACGTGATTCGCAGCGCAGCCTACACCATCGCCGTACTGTACCCCATCGCGTACGTCTGGGACTGGTACACGCTGGAGGTCGGCGTCTTCGAGATCACGACGCGGACGGGATACGACCTGTTCGGCATCCCGATCGAGGAACACCTGTTCATGATCGTCGTGCCGGCGCTCGTTTTGGGCGTTCACGAGACGATACGAACGGTGTCTACGGACCCGGTCGCTCCGAACGGCCACCCGACAACGGAGGGTCCGGACGACGAGTCGACAGCTGACAACTCCCCCTCGCGCGTTGACGGGTAGCCTCCCAGAGCGTCACGAACCTCCCTTTCGATCGTGTCTCAACCGTTCGTCGACGGGGAAATCGCGTGTTCGGGTTCACTCACCCACCTGTCGAACTTCGTCGATGTACTCCGAGGCGGGCAAGATTGATTGTGCCCACTCAGTACGGGCTTGGGCTCGAAGAACGGGGCGTTTCCGGGCAGTACAGACGACTACGTCTCATCGAGCGTCGCCGAGACTCGATCGACAGAGGTCTTACACGAGGAGCAACTCTGCTTTTCGGCCGCAATGTAGACGGAGTTACAACTCCGACAGACATACAGCGACGACTGTCCGGTTTCATCCCTCTCAGTTTCACTCTCACTTTCAGGCCGATCCTTCGTCGGTGACACCAGCCGAGTGAACGATTGGGCTACGTCGACGATCGATCTCATAGCCGATCGGTGGGCATCTCGTCTCGGTGGGTGTCCAGCAGTTCAACGGGAGGTCGGATCGCACCGAAGGCCGGTCCCCTTTTCACTTCCTCGGTTTTCCGGTCCCACTCGATGAAGCCGTAGTCCGCTAATTTCGGCAAGTGAACGCGGTCCATCGCCACGATCCGTTTAACGGCGGTTCGCTCGGCTTCGTCGTCAGCGATAACGACTGGTGAATCGTTTCGGGAGTTGTGATCGGACAACGTGACCGACAGTGTCCGCCGCTGGACGTCCGAGAGCGCACTCGGCATCTCATCGAACGGGGGGTTCTGCTGTAGGTTATTCATTGCAATTAGTTAGCCGTTCGATACGTATACACTCTCGACAATTTCACGGAAAACGAGGTTTTGATTAAGTGAGTGACCCGAACTCAGATAGTGTACGGATACGATCAGTACGCATCGTCTAATTTCGTTCGAAAGTGCAGTCGTAAGCTACCCCACGGCTAAAGCCGTGGGCTTTCAGCGTGGACTCCCGATCGAGCCGAAAACATCGGCAGGTGATTCATACTCACCATTCTCGTTCAACATCCCGCTGTTCAAGCGCACGCCTACGGGTGCGCCTCCATCGTCCCCAGTTTGATTCCGACGGAGATACCGCAAACCAACATTCTTTGCGGCGTTGTAGTCGGCGTGATTCTCGTAGCCGCACTTCAGACACTCGAAGTCCTCACCAGCACGATTCTCCGGATGGGTAAACCCACAGTCAGAACACCGCCGTGACGTGCTCTCCGGAGGAACTTGGGCTACGTCAATACCGTACTCGGTGGCCTTGTACTCGACGTATTCGTACAGGCGGTCGAACGCCCACTTGTGTCCCCACGACGCACCAGTCCGCTCACGAATGTCGGTCAACTCCTCGAACGCAATCACCGAACAATCGTGGGCGCGGGCTTCTGCAACTAACTCGTTCGATATGCGGTGGAGCGTCTGTTTGAACCGGCCTTCTTCTTTGCGTCCGACCGCCTGGATATTCTCGTGGGCCCACCGCGTCCCGTGTTCCTGCAAGTCGCCACGTCGCTTCTCGTATTCTCTGCGCCAGTGATCGAACTCGTTGCCTGTCCAGAACGTGCCAGTTGAGGCAACTGCGAGGTTGTTCACGCCGAGGTCAACCCGTCGTTGAGTGTGGCTTTGCTCGTGGTGACGTATTCTCCTTCGAAAGCGTGGCGTGTCACGTGATTAGCAGCCCACAGGAACTCGTCTATAGTGTCGCGGAGAAGCGCATCGTCGTCACTGTCCACGTCGAGTTTGACGGGGACGGTGCGCCGCTTCTCCATACATCATACGTATGCTTGGTGGTTCAAAAACGCTGGGAGGTCGGCCCTGTCGTCGTCGGTGGAGTGTCGCAGGGAGCGGACGCGCTTCCTCCCACCGCTGAAGCGGTGGGTTTCCGCGCTGTTACCGCTATGACGATTTGACCGCGCCGGACGGAAAGAGGTTTTTCGATAGAGTGGCTGGCCGAAACGTATTCACCTTCGAGGTCCGATTTCCGACTATGCAGCGTCTCGTGCTCGACGTACTCCAAGACGATTGTCCGCTGACGCGGGCGACGCGGGAGCACGATGTGGCGTTTACGACCCCCTACTGGCGCTTCGAGACGGATCCGGGCCGGTGGGATCTGCGCGTCCACGCTGATGGGTCCGACGGCGAAGCGCTCGAAGCCGGGCTCGAAACCCTCCGGGACGACGAAGCGATGCGGCGTTTCGACCTCCGGCGGAAAACCGGCTCGAGTGCCTTCGTCCGCCTGCTCTTCGATGAGACCGCTGCGATCGGGACGGTGTCGAACCACGACGGCTACGTCGTCGCTCCCTTTTATAATGTCGACGGACGCGAACGGTGGTCTCTGGGGTTCGATACGGACGCCGATGCCGACGAAGCGCTCTCGGAACTCGACCGACACGAGAAGTTCACCGTCCGCGACCGCCACCGGGTCGATACGTCCGCGGCGTCCGATCCGTTCCGGCATTACGAGGCGGCCGAGACACTGCTGGACAGCTGTCGTGAACTCACCCGACGGGAGCACGACACGCTGGAGACGGCGATGGGGATGGGCTATTATGCGACCCCCCGCGGGACGACGCTCGCGGCCATCGGCGACGAGATCGGCGTCTCCGACGTCGCCGTCTCGAAGACGCTCCGACGGGCCGAACGGAAACTGCTCGCGAGTAGTCTCGAGGCGTCGCGGACGGTTCGATCGGAGTGATCGGTCCGGACGACGGCGCAGTTCGCTCGCTCCCGGTAGCCCCGTTTATACACTACCGGCCTGAGGTTAGGTGACGAACCTACGGACTGGTAAGGCCGGGGAGTGTACGTACACCTGCAATGGGACAAACGCTCTGTTTCGACATCTACGGGTCCGTTCACAACCAGCACAGCATCGTCGGGACGCTCCAGGAGATAACAGGTCTTCCCACCCCTGTCGTCGAGGACATGTCCGAAATGTGGGTGGACCATCAGATCACCTACTCGCTCGAAGTCACCCTGATGGACGAGTACCGGAACTGGTGGGATCTCACGGTCCAATCGCTCGACTACGTTCTCGAGTACTACGGCGTCGAAGTGACCGACGAAGAGCGCGATCGAATCATGGACGCGTACCGACACCTGGAGCCCTACGAGGACTGGGAGGAGTTCGAGAAGCTCCGGGAGGCCGGGCACGAACTGTATATCCTCTCGGACGGGAACCCGGAGATGCTCCGGGAACTGGCCGACAACACGGGATTTTCGGAGTACTTGGACGGTATCGTCAGCGTCCACGAACTCGAGAAGTACAAGCCCCACCCGGACGTCTATCACAACATCGAGAACTACGCCGGACGCCCGGCCGAGGAGTGTACGATGGTCGCGACACACACGTTCGACGTCGCGGGAGCGCAGGCGGCGGGAATGAAAACGATACTGATCAATCGGTTCGGCGTGCCCGAAACTCGGCTCGGCCACACCCCAGACCTGGTCGTCGATTCCTACGCTGAACTCGCGGAGGAGCTCAGCTGAGTGGGTCTCCGTGGGCGGTGAATATAATTACCCGTCCGTGAGACGGACAGAGTATGCGAGTACTCGTAACCGGCGGCAACGGTTTCATCGGCGCCCACATCCTCAACCAGCTCGTCGATCGGGGCCACGACGTCACGAACCTCGATATTTCGGATCCGTCCCCGATCGCCGCACAAGTCGCCGACGAGGTGACGTTCCTAAAAGGCGATATCACCGACCCCGTCGACGTCTACGACGCGGTCGTCTCGGCCGATCCCGACCGTATCGTGCACATGGCGGCGCTTCTCGGCCGGCCCTGCGAGAACGATCCCCGCCGCGCCTTCGAGGTGAACGTCGAGGGCTCGCTGAACGTCCTCGAAGCCGCGGTCACCTGCGATGTCGAACGCGTCGTCGCCGCGGCGAGCATGGAGGTGTACGGGAACGTCGAGGACGACCGCGAGTGGCTCACCGAGGACGCCCCACGGAAACCGGACAACGTCTACGGGATGACGAAGTACGCCCTCGAGTATCTCGGTTCGACGTATCAACAACAGCGCGGTCTGGAGTTCGCGGCGATGGAACCGGCCCACGGACTCGGTCCCGACCGACTTCGCGGCAACGTCGACGACGCCTTCGTCGTCAAGGCCGCCGTCGCGGGCGTTCCGTTCTCCGTGCCCGCCTTCGAGTACCCCTACGAGGTGATCTACATCGAGGACGAAGCCCGGGCGTTCGTCGACGCCGTCCTCGCCGAGGAGCTCTCCTACGACCGGTATCTGGTCGGTTCGGGCCAGCAGGTGACGCTCGCGGGGTTCGTCGAACTGGT
The DNA here is from genome assembly GCA_964638655.1 of uncultured Natronomonas sp. Lineage (GTDB taxonomy): Archaea > Halobacteriota > Halobacteria > Halobacteriales > Haloarculaceae > Natronomonas. Next base: position 7,872 of record CAZWZX010000003.1, on the reverse strand, counting down.
CGACGACCGTGTCGAGGGCGCCGACCTCGAGTTGCTCGCGCCGGAGGGAGGAATGCAACTCGGCAGCAAGCCACCGCTCGATACGAGCCGACTCGAGTCGGACGTCGGGTGGGAGGCGACCCACTCGATCGAGGACGCGATCGACGGCTACGTCGCGTGGCTCCGCGAGAACCCCGACGCGTGGTCGTTTGACGCCGACGAGGCGCCGTGGAACGTCCTCGGGTGAGCGAACCGCCCGAACCGTTTCGGCGACGTTCGGTCGGTTTCGAGTCCCGGTGGGCAAAGAACTATGACGTAGCGAAAGGCGTTGTAGAACGATGATCGAATCAACGCCGCTCGCGGAGGTCGCCGACGGCCTCCGCCGGGGGGAGACGGACCTAGAAACGTATCTGGAGGAATGCTACGACCGGATCGACGCCGTCGACACCGAGATCGAATCGCTCGTTCCTGAATCGGACCGCCGCGGGCGAATCGCCGAGACCGTCGCGGAACTCGAGGAGCTCGATACGGGGGATCGGCCGCCGCTGTACGGCGTCCCCTTGGGCGTCAAGGACATCTTCCACGTCGAGGAGTTGATCACCCGCGCCGGGTCGGCCGTTCCGCCCGAACCCCTTCAGGGACCGCAAGGACCCGCCGTATCGAGGCTTCGGGACGCGGGCGCGATCGTGCTCGGCAAGACCGTCACGACCGAGTTCGCCGGCGGCGCCCCGGGACACACCCGAAACCCACACGACCTCGAACACACGCCCGGAGGGTCGAGCAGCGGCTCGGCGGCGGCCGTCGCGGCGGGGCTGTGCCCGCTCGCGCTCGGTTCACAGACCGGCGGGTCGGTGATTCGTCCGGCCGCATTCTGCGGGATCGTCGGCTTCAAGCCGAGCTTCAAGCGGATCCCGAGAGACGGCGTCATCGCGCGATCGGAGACGCTCGATCACGTCGGGCTGTTCACCCAGGACGTCGCCGGGATGGAACTGGCGGCCTCGATCGTCTGTGACGATTGGGCGTCGACGACCCCCGAGGACGATCCCGTCCTCGGCGTTCCGGAGGGCCCGTACCTCGAGCAGGCCTCGGCTGAGGGACTCGCAGCGTTCGAATCCCACGTCGAGCGGCTGGCGGAGGCCGGATACGAGATCGAGCGGATCCGAACGTTCGAGAACTTCGAGGAGACCGACGAGAAGCGGGCGGACGTCCACGAGGCCGAGCTAGCGATCACCCACGAGGAGTGGTTCGAGGCCTACGAGCCCTTCTATCGGGCGCCGTGTGCCGAGCGGATCAAAACCGGCCGTGACGTGACGATCGAGGAACTACTCGAAGGGAAACGCGTTATCGAGAGTCGGCGGCCGACACTCGAGTCGGCGATGGACGAGCACGGGATCGACGTCTGGATCTCGCCGTCGGCGCCCGGACCCGCTCCTGGGGGCATCTCCAGTACCGGCAACCCGGTCATGAACCGTCCGTGGACGGATTCCGGGATGCCGGCCGTCACGCTCCCAGTCGACGAGATCGGTGGGCTCCCCGTCGGCCTGCAGTGTACGACCCGATTCATGGACGACGAACGCCTCCTCGGGTGGGCCGACGAGCTGTTCGAAGCGTTCTGAACGCCGCGGGCGCTCTTCCGCGGTCGGGAGCCCGCCGAGCGGGCGACTGACACAAAAGACTACGTGCCGGAGTGATCTATCCACCCGTAATGTCCTCGCGCTCGGATTTCACCGGCGGCGTCCGCGACGTCTCGCCGCTTCTGTTGGGGTATATTCCCTTCGGCCTCATCACCGGCGTTACCGCGGTCGGGATCGGGCTGTCCTCGGTCGAGGCGGTCGCGATGTCGGCGTTCATGTTCAGCGGCGCCGCACAGCTCGCGGCGATCGAACTCATGGCCCAGCCGGCCCCCGTGGTCGTGATCGCGGTCACCGCGCTGTTGATCAATCTCCGGTTTTCGATGTTCAGCGCCGCGATCGCGCCGCACTTCAGATCGGTCTCGACGCCGTGGAAACTGCTCTCGGGGTTTCTGCTCTCGACTGCGAGTTTCGTGCTCTCGACCTCCGAGTTCGAGACCGACCGGTCGGTGAGCCGGCGCTGGTACTATCTCGGGACCGCGCTCCCGATCTGGGTGATCTGGGTGCTCTCGACGATTGTCGGCGTCGCCATCGGGGCCCGCGTTCCGCCGGAGCTACAGCTCGATTTCGTGATCCCCCTGGTCTTCATTGTCCTGCTGTTCAAGCTTCTCGACGGTCGCGCGACGTGGGCGGCGGCCGTCGTCGCGAGCGTCGTCGCCGTCGTCGGTGAACTCGCCCCGTTGAACCTCGGGATCATCCTGGCGGCGTTCGGCGGCATGGCGGCCGGACTGATCGCCGATCGGCGGTGGTCACGATGAGCGGCGGGCCGATGCCGGCCGAAATCGTCTGGCTGATCATTCTCGTGTTGGGCGTCGGAACCTTCCTCATCAGGGTGTCGTTCATCCAGTTGTTCGGGTTCCTCGATGAGATCCCCGACCCGATCGAGAACGCGCTTCGGTTCATCCCCGTCGCCGTGCTCACCGCCATCGTGGTCCCGCACATGGTCTCGATCGACACCGGCTTCGCGCCCTCGGTGTCGGAGGGAAAACTGCTCGCCGGCGTCGCGGCGGCGGCCGTCGCCTGGAAGACGGAGAACATGCTCGCGACGATCGGCGTCGGGATGGGCGTTCTGTGGGCGATCACCTTTCTCTTTTGAACGCCTCCGGACCGCCCCGGAACAGTTACTTCACCCACCCGACCGGAGTACCCGTCGATGTCCGTCCGTTTCACCCATGACCCGGAACGTCCCCACGTCGGCCGACTCCGGATCGATCTCGACGAACTGAACCTCCTGACCACGGATCGGGCCCACCGGATCCGAGAAAGTGTCCTCGAAATCCCCGACTCGATCGCCGTCCTGACGATCGAGGCCGACCGATCGCGAGCCGACACCGACGAGCCACGCGGCATTTCGGCCGGCATCGATCTGGAGTGGGCCCGCGATCTCGATCCTCGGGAGGGAGAGGAACTGCTGGAAGCCCTCTATCGGATGATCGAGGCGGTCCGAGACATCGGCAGCGTGGTGATCTGTGGCTGTGGCGCCTACAGCCTCGGGGCCGGCCTGGAGTTGGCGATGGCCTGCGAGTTCCGGGTCGCGACGGCGGAGGCCAGGGTGGGGCTTCCGGAGGTGAACGTCGGCCTCCCGACGGTCATCCACGGCGGGCTGTTGACCCGACTCGTCGGGTACGGCACGGCGACGGAACTCATCTACACGGGTGAGACGATCCCCGGGACGCGGGCGGCCGAACTCGGCCTCCTCAACCGCGCCGTCCCGCCCGAAAACTACGGCGAAGCGCTCGAAGGACTCGTTTCGTCGGTCGCCTCGAAGGGATCGAACGTACTGAAAACGCAAAAACGGGTGCTACGCCGCTATCGGTCCGTCGGTCTCGAACGTGGGATGGAAGCGAGTATCGGCGATATGGGGCGGGTGTTCGGGACCGACGAACAGCGCGAGGCGATGGACGCGTTCCTCGAGGGCCGCGAGCCCGATTTCGAGCGTTGACGGCTGTATAAATCCGATGTTGAGTATATATGTCGATAGCGTGGTATCAGCGGACAGAGCATCCACTACTGAGGTATCCGTCGGGACGGGAGAGTAAAAAGAAGTCGTCAACAAACGGCGTGACCCAGTCGTGCCGATAAAGCGTGTGACATCAATAAACATATATTTCGGCATTAGTGGCGAACAGCGGTTCGCCGTGTTCGTGGTTGCACTCTCGTTGGCCGTCTTCGCAGCCGTCCGAAAGGGCAGAAACGAGTCGATCGCGACGTCGATTTCCGGTAGCGGGGACATGACGGATCGGAATTGATATGAATAGTGTGGGTATTGGAAAACGATATTAAGCTCCGGGAACATGTTAGAGTATGTCTGGCTCGCCCGACAAATCGACGATCGAAGAGATCGGTACGGATGGCCTGAGTACCGCTGTGCTGGCGTCAGTGGGTTCCGTCGTGCTCGCGCTGTACTTTTATTACCTTCGTGGCGACAAACAGCGGGGGCAGTTCGTTGGCCTGTGGCCGGCCACGATACTCGCTTTGGCATCGTATTTCAAACTCGAAGAGATCAAACAGACCCTCGAAGGGCTTGAGGGCTGAGAACGGTCGAAACGTCCGTTGATCGTCGCAAAAGCGGCCGAACTGTTGGCTCACTCGGTGCACGCCACAGAACGGATCTCGCCGAACTGGGCTCGAACGGAGGACCGATCAGCCGCTCGCTCGGCTGTGCGATACGGCGATCACACTCCCCGTTCATCGGTAGAGGCCTTCTCGGACTCGTCAGGCAGGAGGGCCGTCCCGGGTGCGTTTCCAACTCGAGTAGATCTCTATCAGGGCCAGCAGGCTGAACACACCTCCGGCAACGATCATTACCGTATCCGATTCGACGGGAACCATACGATCCGTTATGCTCCCTACGGATAAGTAAGCTAAGGCCTCACAAGATAATGCGGGGCTTCACCGTTCGAAGCACCCGTTTTAGTGTCTGCAAGTCGCGTTTGTCGAGGAAACCTCGACAGGCTGTCAGACGCAGTCTGACAACGTCGTTGAAACAGGAAGCCACTGCCTCAAGGAAGCCGCGTCAGCGGCTGAGTAGGCAGGGGTAGTTCACGACTATCGCGGGGAACGTTTCGGCGCTGTTGTCGTTACTGAAAACGTGGTCGGTGTTTCGAGTGCTGCCACCGCCGCCGAAAGCGCCCATCCACCGAAACGCGGACCGCCGTGAGCGTCGGATTGATTCACGTGGGGGTCCGACGGTCCGATATGAATGACGCGGCGGAACGGGCGTACGAACTCGGCTTTCGGAGCCTCGATCGGGAGATCACGGAGCGGACGCTTCCCGTCGAGGGAACGGTTCCGGGATGGCTGTCGGGGGCGTTGATACGCAACGGACCGGGGAAGTTCGAGTTCGGGGATCGGCGGGCGACCCACTGGTTCGACGGACTCGCATTGTTGCGTCGCTACGGGTTCGATGACGGGACGATAACCTACACGAATCGGTTCCTGCGGACCGACGCTTATAAAAAAGCAGACGCGGGCAAAGGAACGAGCCAGTTCGCGAGCGGCGGCGGCCCGCTCCGTCAGGCGTTCCGGTGGCTCCGGTCTCTCGGCCCGCCCGAGCCGACCGACAACGCGAACGTCCACGTCGCCCGGTTCGGCGAACACTACGTCGCCCTCACCGAAGCGCCCAGACGGATCGCGTTCGACCCGACGACACTGGAGACCCGCGGCGAGTTCCGCTGGAGAGACGACCTCCCCGAACACCTGACGACGGCGCATTTCCGCGTCGACCCCCACCGGGGCGAGACGATCGGCTACAGCACCGAACTGGGTCGCTCCCCGATGTATCACCTCTATCGAATTTTGGACGACCGACCGGAGCGCGAACGGATCGCCTCCATCCCCGCGGAGGGCCCCGGCTACGTTCACGACTGTTCGATCACGGAGTCGTACGTCGTTATCGTCGAGACACCGCTTCGGATCGCTCTCCTCCGAGCGTTGCTCCCGAACTCGGAGGGATTACTCGGAATGCTCGAGTACGACGACGACCGCCGGACTCGGTTCGTGGTTGTCGACCGCGATTCGGGATCGACCGTCGCCGAGCCACGCACGTCGCCGTTTTTTACCTTCCATCACGTCAACGCCTTCGAACGGGACGGCGAGATCGTTCTCGACCTCGTCGGCTTCGAGGACGACGGCATCATCGATGCGCTCACTTTCGAGTCGCTCTCGCGAGGCGCCTTCGACGGGGTGCCGAACGGTCGTCTGCTGCGGTATCGTCTCGATCCGGAAACGGGTCACGTGGGGAGATCACGGCTATACGACGGCGGCTGTGAGCTCCCGACCGTTCCCCGTTCCGTCCGTGCCCGTCCGTACCGGTACGCCTACGCACAGGCGACCGACCGTCCGGGGGCGAACGGACTCGTCAAGGTCGACGTCGAAAAGCGGACGGCGATGGAGTGGTGGGAACGGGGCGTCTACGTCGAGGAGCCGAGAGCGGTGCTGCGTCCGGGCGGCACGGAAGAGGACGACGGCGTCGTGTTGGCGCCGGCGCTGGATACGAAACGGGAGCGTTCGATGCTTCTGGTCTTCGACGCCGAAACGCTGACCGAACTGGCCCGGGCGCCGCTTCCCGGACCGGTTCCGTTCGGCTTTCACGGGCGGTTCTTCCCGAAGCTGTGAGCGGCGGGGGCCTCCCCTTCTCCTTCTCGCCGTTCGTACAGCCGGTTCCCGTCCCTGGGGCAGTACTCGAACTCCGGGTTCGTCGTCGAAAACTCACAGCGCGAACACTCGAAGACGGGTCGAGTGTCCGTCCGAGTCCCGTCCCGCCCGCGGAACAGGAACGGGACGAACGGTACGAGCAGAAAGAACAGGAACGAGCCGGTGTAGACGTACAGGAGAGCGCTCAGCGTGAGCGTCGCCGCGCCGACGACGAGCGCGGTCGCCGTTCGGGAGCCGATCATCGGTCGTCGATATCGGTCCGAATGAATTGACGGTTTCGGAACGTCGCTCCGGTCGGCCTATTTCCCTTCGAACTCGGGCTCTTCGTCGCCCATGAACGCGGTGATCCCCTCGGTGAGATCGTCGGTGTTCATCAGGTGGCCGAACGCCTGCGCCTCGAGGTCGAGCCCGGCGTCGACGTTCTCCCAGCCGCGGAGCATCGCCCGCTTCGTGAGCTTCTGTGCGATCGGCGGGCCAGCGGCGATGTCGGCGGCGAACTCGTGGACGCGGTCCTCGAAGGCCTCCGTCTCGACGACCTCCGTGAGGACGTCGTACTCGTACATCGTCTCCGGGTCGTACCGTTGGGCGGTGAAGACGATCTCTTTCGCCCGTCCGAAGCCGGCGATCCGGCTCAGTCGCTGGGTTCCGCCCCACCCCGGAAGGAGGCCGAGGTTGTGTTCGGGCGTCCCGAGTTCGGAGCGCTCGGAGGCGATCCGGAAATCACACGCCAAAGCGAGCTCGAAACCGCCGCCGAGGGCGTATCCGTCGATGCCGGCGACGACCGGCGTGTCGCACTCCTCGAGCTTGCCGAACGTCTCTTGGCCCTTCCGGGAGAGATCGATCGCGTCGAGCGGGTCGGCGCTCCCGGCCATCGAGGTCACGTCCGCGCCGGCGGAGAACGCTCGATCGCCCTTGCCGGTTACGAGGATCGTCCGGACGTCGCCGTCGTCGTCGAGGAGATCGATGGCTTCCTCGAGCTCGTCGAGGAGGTCCGTGTTGATCGTGTTCATCCTGGCCTCCCGGTCGAGGACGATCTCGCCCACGTTGTCGCCCGGGTATTCGAGTTCGATGTTTGTGAACTCGGTTTCGTCGCCCTCGTCCCCGCCGTGGAACCCGCCCTCTTCGGCGGCCGATCGGAGCCCCTCCGAGATCTCGAACCGCGGGTGACCGGTCTCCTCGTGGAGGTCCCCGAGCGTGTCGACGAGCGTCTCGAGACCGACGTCGTCGGCCATCTTCGCTGGACCGTCCGGGAACCCGGCTCCGAGCGTGACCGCCTCGTCGATCGGTCCCGGTCGGGAGACGTCGTTTCCGACCAGATTGCCGACCTCGTTGGCCATCACGGCGATGAGTCGCGTCGCGATCGCCTCGCTGCCGGCGTCAGTCGGTATGTCGACGCCCTCGCCGTCCTCGTAGTCGTAAAACCCCTTGCCGGTCTTTTTGCCGAAGTGCTCGTTCTCGATCGTCTCCTTCAGGAACGGCGCCGGCTCGTAGGCCTCGCCCAGGACTTCGTTCATATACTCGAGGACGTGGTATGTCACGTCGTTGCCGACTTGGTCGCCGAGCTCGAAGGCCCCCATCGGCAGCCCCATGTCGAATTTCGTCGTCG
>CAZWZX010000002.1:0-41350 GCA_964638655.1 uncultured Natronomonas sp. | reverse complement strand
TCCGATCTCGTCGATCAGACCCTGTGAACCCATGACGTGCCACGAAATCGAAGCGCTCCGACTCGGCCTGATGAACAGCCTCGGCGTCGACGACGACGCCGCGCGAAAACACGCCCGCGACGAGCTCGGTGAGAACCCCGAACCGCACATCGCGGCGCTGGCCGATGCGGGGAGTCTCGCCGCCTGTCGGCGACATCTCGACACCGCCCTCGTCGAACTCGAAGCCGAGGTCACGTCGACAGACGAGGACGATCCGGAGTACGACTATCTCCGGGGGCGGGTCATCGCCGTCCGCGATGCGGTCGGCGCTCTCGATCGGCTCATCGACCACGGCGAGGGGTTTCTGGAGGATCTCGGCGACAGCCACCACGCGCTCCACGAGACCTTTCCCGTCGATGAGTGAGACCGCCTCCGCTCCGTCGGGTTCCGACTCGATCCGACGGATCGGCCTCGGCGAGATCGACCCCTGCGGTTCCCGGCAGGCCGGTCGACGATCCGGCCTGGCGCTGACCGACGCCGGACCGGTCGCCGGCCTCGCTGACGGGACCGTCCGGGCGTTCGACGCCGAGGGGGAACGGCTCTGGCGCGTCGACGGCGACGGGAGTGCGATCACGCTCGCCCCCTTCGACGGTGGCGTACTGGTCGGTGAACGGTCGGCCCGCGGCGCGATCCGTCTCGTCGTCGACGGCGAGGAACGGTGGCGTCACGCCGCCGCCGCCGACATCGGCGAGCCGACCAAAGAGACCCGGTTCTTCCTGCCGATGGTCGTCGACGCCGTCGTTTCCGACGGAACCGCCCACGTCGCTGTCAGACGCTACGAACGCCGCGACGGCGAGCGGCACTTCGAGAGTTCGATCTACGCGTTCGCCCCCGACGGAACCGTCCGGTGGCGATACGACGCCGACGCCTCCCCGATCTCGCTTGCCCCGTTCGGCTCGGGCGTCGCGGTCGCGTACAACCGCTGTCCCGGAACACACGACCACGGCCTCGTCGCTCTCCACGGCGATGGCGACGTCGATTGGACATGGGATCCCGATCGCAGCGCGACCCGTCGCGTCGGCGATGTCTCGGCCACTGATGGCGGTCTCGTCGTGACGAGCCACGCCGACTATCGCGGCTATCGGCTCGCCGACGGAACCGTCGAGTGGACCGTCGACCTCGGCACGCCACGCCCCGGTGGCGACGAGGTCTACACCTACCCGAACCACGTCCACGCCGACGTCTCGGGCGTCGTCTTTCTGACCGGCAACACCTTCCCGAAAGAGGGTCGCGAAACCGACGAGCGACATCCGAACGAACAGTCCGCCTTCGGTTACACACCGGACGGAGAACGGCGGTGGGACGCCGACGTCTCCGGCTTCTCCCACGGTATCGCGACCGACGGCGATCGGCTGCTTGTACCTATCGCCCAGCATTTCCGCGACCGCGATCCGAGCGTCCACGGCTTTCGGCTGTTCGACGTCACCGAGGGCCTCATCGAGCGCGGATCCATGGCGGGCGTTCTCACCGCAGCGGCGCTCGACGGTGACCGACGGGCGCTACTCGAAGAGCCCGTGAAATATCACGACGACGGGACGGTTCGGGGCGAGCACGCGTTGCTCGTCCCGAAAGCGTAGGCTCGCTTTTCAATTCCCGTTGTAAAACCCGGTTCGGAATCCGGTTCCGTCCCGGCTGACGGCGGCCCCACAGACCGGGTGTTCGAACCCGCGGTCGTAGAGTTCCTTCGCCATCGCCTCGGGATCGTTCGATTCGAGCGCCGTCGCTTCGGGCGTGTCCTTCTCGTACGTGGCGACGAGCGTCGGCTCTTCGACCGCCTCGACCAGGAGGGCGTCACGCCGGACGATCCCGACGTAGCTCTCTTCGCCGACGACGCCAGCGATCCGCGGCGTGTCGTAGTGGTCCTTCTCGTAATCGAGCGCCAGCAGCGACTCGGCCAGCGCGTCGCGGGCCGGATAGCCCGACTCGAGCTTTTCGGTGATCGGATCGACCTGCGTTCCGTTCCCGATGACGGCGTCCTCGCCGTCGTCGGTCGTCCGAAGGCAGTTATACGAGATGTAGGGGTTGTCCGTTTCGGGTGCCTCGGCGGTCGGGAGGACAGTGAGCGCACCGTCACGTTCGATGACCTCTCGGTTCGGGAACGAACGCGAGGAGACGCGATAGGCCGCCCGATCCGGCGCGACGACGATGAAACGTCCGACGTACATACCCGTTCGTGGTGGCGAGGCGGGTATGTCGGTGTCGGTTTCGCGGTGCGGATGGCAAGCTCTCGGTATCCGGCTTTATTGCCCGGTCAGCTTTTTATATCACTACGAATCAGGCGAAACCATGCCGAAGACGGAGGAGGAGTGTCTCGACGCGCTCCGGGAGGCCGCCGAGCGATTGGGAGAATCGCCGACGAAAGCACAGTACGAGGAGCTTGGTTTGATTCCGGCATCGGCGACGATACTTCGGCAGGTCGGAGGCTGGAACGAGGCAAAGGAACGTGCAGGACTGGAGACGAACGTCTCGACTGGATCGCGCGTGGAATCGAAGCCCGAGGACGTTGATCTGCCGAATCGCCTGGTTTGGGAGGAGTTGTCAGCCGACCAGCGGTGGCACTACCGGAATCGCGAATGGAACACCGAACGCACGCTTCGTCGACGGGCACGACTCCGTACGTGGGTCAACGAGATGAAAGAGAAGAGTGGTTGCGAGCGGTGTGGATCCGGAGATCCGGCGTGTCTGGATTATCACCATCCCGATGGGGTCGAAAAAGAAATGGACGTCGGAACGATGATAACGCACGGATACGGGAAGGACGCTCTTGAGACGGAAATCGAGCGGTGTGAGGTACTGTGTGCGAACTGCCACCGTAAGGAACACTACTCGCCACCGACTACAGATCTGAGGATCTGGGTACACAGAATAAAAGACGGACGTGGTGGGTGCTCGGACTGTGGCGAAAGCGATCTCGCCTGCCTCGATTTCCACCACGAAACCGGAGAAAAAGACGACACCGTCGCCCGAATGATCGCTGATGGCCGACCGAAAGACATCGTTCGAAGCGAGATACGAAAGTGTATCGTTCTCTGTGCGAACTGTCACCGCAGACGCAACTTCGTTCCCCCGGAAATCTCGGAGGGAGAACACGACAATAATAAATAGCTCCACGGTTTTCAATCGTATACAAGCAGTCCATTGGTGTAGTGGCCAATCATGTGAGCTTCTGGGGCTCACGACCCTGGTTCGAATCCAGGATGGACTATTACCTCCGACGTTCGAACTCTCAACCGCGCGTTCTCTCTCGACGCCGGCGACGAGTCGATATCGGTTCCGGATGCGGACGGTTTCTTTTGTACGCGTTCGTTTCTCGGCCCTCTCAGCGTCGGAACCGACGGATCGAAAGAGGGACACGGATCGTTTGATGCGATAAGGACCTCCACGCTGGCAAAGCGCCTTTGCTGCCACGCCCTTTTGATGACCCATGACCGAGTCCGATCTCGAATCGAACGTCAGACGGCTCTCCGAACACCTCGCCGCGACCCGCGAGCGCCCGGTCGAGCGGGAGGCGAGCCGATGGATCGGCGAAGCGGACGCCATCGCCGACGATCTGGTCGGCGCGGGGCTCGCCGACCTCGATCCGGCCGTGATCCGCGAACGGATCGGACACGTCGCGGAGCTGCTCTCGAACGTCGAGGAGACCGGCGATCGGACCGCGGATGAACACGTCGCAGCGGCCCGTGACCTCGCTGACGTGATACTGGAGTTAAACACGGAGTGATGGACGGGGGCGAGGGATCGAGGCTCATCGGGGAACACACTCCAACACGTATCAAAGACACCCGAACAGTTCCCGGTGTCACTTTGGCCGAGCTCTTTTTCCGTATACCGGTGCGTCCGGCGGCGTCAGTCGTCGTCCGCCGTCGAGTCCAGTGGTTTCCGTTCGGCTTTTGGATCGATACCGCGACGTCGGGCGTCGAACTCCGAGAGGCCGTAGACGAGACCGACGAGCGCGGCGACGCCGACCAACAGGAGGACGAGCGGCGAGATGCGGGTGAATCCCCACACTATCATCAGCACGGCGCTCACGAGGACGACGGTAACTGCATAGTAGAGCTGTGTCCGGACGTGATCGATGAGGTCGGCGCCGGTGAACGTCGAGGACAGGACGGACGTATCGGAGATCGGCGAGGAGTGATCGCCGAAGATCGCTCCGGAGAACACCATCCCGACCATGACCGCGACCATCGTGTGGTCGCCGGTGAGGTTCCAGGCGACCGGAACGGCGATGGGGGTTACGATACCCATCGTCCCCCATGAACTGCCGGTCGAGAAGGCGATGAAGGCGGCGGTAAACAGCACGACGACGGGCAGCATCTCGGGCGTGAGGAACGACTCGACGAAGTCGGCGACGTAGGCGCCCGTCCCAAGGCCGCCGTTTTCCACCGGGGCGACGACGTTGCCGATACCCCACGCGAGTACGAGGATCGTCACCGCGGTCAGCATGATCCCGAAGCCGTTGATCGTCGTGTCGACGCTCTCGCTCAGCGACAGGAGATCGTAGACGTATCCGAGAGCGTAGGTGGTCGCGACCATGGCAAACGATCCGAAGATGAGCGCGAGTGCGTAGTCGGCTTCGGTGACCATGTCGTACAGCGAGGCGCCGGGTTCGTAGCCGGTGTACAACGCCGATCCGATCGTGACGCCGACGAGGACGACGATGGGCAAGACGAACGACGTCAATCGGGGGTTCTCGACGTTCGGTTCGCCGAGTTCGGCCTCGACGTCCTGCATCGGTCGGGCGTCCTCGCGGGTCACCTTTCCGGTCTCGGTGGCGCGGTGTTCGGCAGTGAGCATTTCGCCGTAGTCTCGCCGAGTGAGAACGACGACACCGACCATCGCAATGGCCAGAATCGAGTACATGTTGTAGGGGATCGATTGCAAAAACACCGCAAACGAGTTGGGAATCTCGTCTGCGGCCAGATCTGTCGCCTCATATCCCGACTCGATCATCGACAGCTGGAAAGCGACCCACGAGGAAATAGCGAGTGTCGCGACCGGTGCCGCCGTCGAGTCGACGAGGTACGAGAGCTTCTCTCGGGAGACGTTCAGGTTGTCCGAGATGTCTTTCATCGTGCTCCCGACGACGGCCGTGTTGGCGTAGTCGTCGAAAAACAGCACGATTCCCAGAAACCACGTCGAGAGGCCCGCTTTGCGTTTGGTATCGATCCGGTCGGTCGCCCACATTCGGACGGCGTGGGAGCCGCCCAGCCGCCACATCATCGCGACTGCCGACCCCAAAAGCAGCGTGAAGATGATGATCTGTGCGTGAAAGACGCTCTCCCCGATGGCCGAGGCGATCCACTCGAAGGTCTGGCCCAGACCGAACCCACCAGTGACAATGACACCTCCCGCCCAGATCCCGAGAAACAGCGAGAGGACCGCCTTCCGCGTGACGATGGCGAGCACGATAGCCAAAAGCGGCGGGACGAGCGAGAGCGCACCGAACTCGGACATACAGAAACCTTAGACCGATATTATTTAAAATCTCTTGACTGGGTTTAAATAGTGAGATGCCCAAAACGTCTGTATGGCCGCTGTATTGGTCCCGTACGACGGCTCGGACCTTTCGCGGAACGCGTTGAAGTTCGCCTGTGAACGGTTCTCCGAGGCCGAGATCACGGCACTTTTCGTCGTCGACACGACTGTCACTCGCCAGCCCGAGCGGTACGTGGGCGTCAAGCTGGGTGAGATCTACGAACAGCGCGAGGCCGAAGGCGAGGAGCTGCTCGCCGACGCCGAGGAGCTCGCCGGCGAGTTCGATGTCCGGATTTCGACCGCCGTACGACGGGGTCGCCCACAGAGTGAGATCCTCAGATACGTCACCGAAGAAGGGATCGACCACGTGATCATCGGAAGCCACAGCCAGGATCTCATCGAGCGGTTCTTCCTCGGGAGCGTCGCCGAGCGGGTCGTCGACCGCCTCCCCGTCCCGGTTACCGTCATCCGCTGAGCCGCCCGCTGTCGCGTGTGCGTGTCGCCCACGTCCTCCTCGAGCGTCACCGTTCAACCCGCCGTGTCCTCTCGCCTGGGAGTTTTTTGCGGCCGCAGGTGTCCGGCTCTCGCGGTCTGTAGCCGATCAGTTCAGTACACCGCGTCCTCGATCGAGTCGTCCAGCTCCTCGAACGCCGCGAGGTATTCGCGCCGTTCGGCCCGCAGCTCGCGCAGCTTCTCTTCGTACCCGTCGACGTGATCGGTCACGGCGAACGCTCCGATATCCATGCCGGGGACGGACGCCGGCACCGTCAGCCCGATCGCGTCGTCGTCGGTCCACTCGACGGTGCCGCGGGCGATCTCCCGGAGCAGCGTGACCGACTCCTCGACGCCGATGTCGGCGGATCGGTCGCCGAGATGGCCGGTGTTGAGAACGAAACAGTCGACGTCGAGATCGGTAATGAGATCGCGGAACCGGTTGCCTTCCTCGCCCTCCGGACCGACGATGAAGGGGTTGGTGCCGACGACGCGGATCGACTCCCCGGCGCTTTCGGGGTCGCCGGCGCTCGTCTGGATCGATTCGCCGAGCATGAACGCGGCGGCGGCCTCCTCGGGTGAGAGCTTCGAGACCGGCGGCATAACGGGATTGCGGGTAATAAAGAATACCTGATCGACCGATCCCAGATCGATGTCTTCGCCGGCCGAGGCGAGCTGCTCTCTGAGCACGGCTGCCCGGCCGTTGGACGTGTGTTCGTCGCTGTCGAAGTCGACGGTTCCGTCCTCGGCGACGGCGACGTTCTCGAGCACCGCCGACTCGTGGGTCGCGGCGTCGTACATCGCGGGCTGTTCCTCGCGGTCGAGGCCGATCGTCTTGATGTAGAGGCCGTTACCCTCGCTTCCGGCGACGGTTCCGTCGGGCAGCAACGCACAGACGTCGTCCTGCAGCATCGTCGCCGATTCGGGCTCCTCCAGCCAGAGGCCGTGGGCCGTCAACGTCGATTTGCCGGTCGCCGAGAGGCCGAGGAACACCTGTCCGATCTCCTCTCGGTCGCCGTCATCGCCCCGCAGTGTGACTCGCTTGCTCCCGGCGTGGAGCCCGAGGCCGCCGCGCCGCTTTGCCCGGTGCATGAAAAGCCGGAGGAACGATTTCTTCGCTTCGCCCGAGTAATCACTGCCTAACACGGCGGTAACGCCGGTGTCGGGGATCACGCGGATCTCGATCTCGTCGTGGTCGGGGATCTGGACGGTCAGGAAGTCCGGTTCGGCCCCCTCGTGGGCCGGCTCGAAGAGGTTCGTGACGGTCAGCGCGATCCGGGCGTACGCTTTCGGCACGTAGTATCGACCGACGTAGGTGTGCTCCGGATGGCGGCCGACCCGTCGATCGAGACAGACCATCTCGTGTTCGCGGGCGTACTCCAGCGCCGTCTCGACGTGTTCGTAATCGGCCGCGCCGAACGTGTCGTCGACCGCGTTTTTCGTCCGATCGGCACAGCGAGAGCGCTGTTCGCTCACGTACGCCGGGGAACCGAACTCCGTCGCCGTCTCCAGCTCCCGGGAGAACTCCCGGAGCCGTTCGGGCGAGGGATTATAAACCACGTTGTCCGCTTCGTTCGGGTCGGGAAGCGCCGTCTCCGCTGACGGGGGCATCAGCCCGGTATCTGACATTGTATCGGAGACAGGGAGCCGAGAACGGATAAATATAGACCATCTATCCCTGAAACCGTGCGACGGAATACCGCACTATCGGTACCCTAATCGAACGTTCGACGCTCGTGGGGCGGACACGATAGCGGGATTTATTCCGCTTCCTGACGAAGTCGATCCATGTCGGACGCCGACCGCGACGCCGAGCGCATCGATACCGATCTCTTTATCACCGTCTCGGGCCCGCCGGGCTGTGGCGTGACGACGCTGTGTGAGGGGCTTTCCGAGCGGCTCGATTGCGGCTACGTCTCCGGCGGTCAGGTGTTCCGCGAACTCGCCGACGAGCGGGGAATGAGCCTCTCACAGCTCACGGCCGAGGCGAGTGAAAACGACGAACTCGATCGGGAACTTGACCGGCGACTCCAGCGGATCGCCGAGAAGTGGGGAAACGCCGACAAGGCGTTCATCCTCGAATCGCGGCTGGCGGGATATCTCGCGGCCGATCACGCCGACCTCCGGATCTGGCTCGACGCGCCCGAGGAGGTCCGGGTCGAACGGACCGCCGACCGCGAGGAGGTGTCCGCCGAGATGCGGGTCCGCGAAGTGATCGAGGAGAAACGCTACGCCGCCTACTACGGCGTCGACCTCGGCAACCGCTCGTTTTACGACCTCGCCGTCAACACGGCGCGGTGGGGGCCCGACGGTACTCTCGCCGTGGTCGAGACCGCGATCAAACGGTACGATCCCGACGCCGACGAAGGGGCCTTCGAGACGCCGGATCTGAACTTATAACGGCTGCCGGAATCCCCCTCCACGATCGAGATGCCTATACCGATCGCGACGCTTTCTTCGCCCGATGACTCCGGGATCGAACCGATCCGTCTTCGCTCGCCGTCGGTTCCTCGCGGGGATCGGCGCGGCGGCGACCGGCGTCTTCGGCTGGCAACGCCTCCGGGGAGAGTACGACCGGACACAGGCCGACTTCGATCCCGAGAGAATACCGTACGACGAGACGTATCCGGGTGGCGACGTCACGATGTTCAGACGGGGGCTGCGTCGGCTCGGGTACTACCCCGACGCGGTCGTTCCCACGGACGTCGAGATCGAGTGGTCGATGCCGGTCAACGGGATCGGCCACAGCGCCGCGAAATCGAGCCCGCTTCCGACGCCGGACGGCGACACGGTGTTGATCCCCTCCGATAGGGGGAAACTGCACGCGGTGACGCCGGCCGGCGAACGCCGCTGGACGGCCGACACGACCGCCGGTTTGAGTTACGGCTTCCACGGGACGCCGCTCGTCGTCGACGGGACGGCCTACATCGGCGGCTACGACGGCTCGATGTACGCCTTCGACGTCGAAACGGGCCGCCGCCTCTGGAAGACTTCCCTCGCCCGGCTCCGCGGAGCGATCGCCATCGGATCCAGCCCCGCCTACTGGGACGGCACTCTCTACGTCGTCGCCGAGTACAACTACCCCTGGCAGGAGCCCTCGGGGACGATGTGGGCGCTCGACGCCGCGACGGGACAGCCGCTCTGGCACGACAGCCGGCTGTGGGGGATGCCGCACCCCTCGACGGCGATCGATCCCGCGACCGAACGCATGGTGACCGGCTCGAACGACGGCGTCTGCTACGCCTGGGAGTTCCCCTCTCTGGAGTTCGCCTGGCGCTTCGAGACCGACGGCGAGATCAAGGGAACGATCCCGACCTACGACGGGGGCGCCTTCGTCGGCTCGTGGGACGGTCGCTTCTATCGGGTGGATCTCGAGGACGGCACCGAGGAGTGGTCCTTCGAGATCGGCCAGGTGATCATGTCCAACCCCGGCATCGACCCCGACGCCGGCGTCGTCTACGTCGGCAGCGACGACTGGAACGTGTACGCCCTCGATACCGACACCGGCGAGCGGCTGTGGTCGACCGACGTCTCCGGCAACGTCATCGGATCGCTGTCGGTCACGGCCGAGTCGGTTCTGGTCGGCTCCTACGACGCGCATCTGTACGCGCTCGATAAGACGACGGGCGCGGTCCGCTGGCGCGCCCCCGGCATCGGGCACGTGACGAGCGAGGCCGTCCCCCACGACGGCCGGATCTTCTTCGCCGAGCGCGGCGATATCTCGGGTTACTGGGACGAGGGGCCGGAAACACTCCACGAACAGGGCCGTATGTACAGCCTCGTTCCGGCCGAGTGAGCCCGGAGTTCGGAGCGAGTGACTGATAGCGGTACTGTCTGCCCTCGAATCACACAGTATAACAAACAGCCATCAAATTTTACCGTAAATAATTATAAATATTATCGAGTTAATATCGGGCTCGTGAACAGGGTAAATACGTGGGATGAAAACGTGACGCCAGTCGATCGTACTGTTGTCGACACCGCCGAGGTGATACGCCTTGGTTAGCGCGCTCGAGTTGCTGCTCGCCGCGACGCCGCTTTTCGTCGCCGGAGCGTTGCTCGTCGTGTTCCTGTGGCCGGCGACCCGGGCGATGCCGATCGCGTGGATCGTCGCGTTGGTCGTCGGGTTCGCCGTCTGGAACATGCCGCCGGAGTATTTGGCGGCCAGTTCGCTCGTCGGGGTGATGACGGCGATCCAGATACTCTGGATCGTCTTCGGCGCGCTCTTGCTCCTGTACACGCTCAAGGAGGCGGGCGCGTTCGATCGGATCAACCAGGGGTTTGCGGCGGTCAGCGAGGATCGCCGGATACAGATCGTGCTCCTCGGGTTCTTTCTCGCAACCTTCATCGAGGGGGCGGCCGGCTTCGGGACGCCCGCAGCCGTTGTCGCGCCGCTTTTGCTCGCGCTCGGGTTCCCGGCACTTGCGGCAGTCATCGCCGCCCTGATCGGTCACATCATCGCCGTCACCTACGGAGCGGTCGGCACGCCGATCATCATCGGGATCGAAAACCCACTGGCGACCGTCGAATCCACACGGACGGCGATCGAAGCCGGCGGGTTCACCGCCCAGGAGTACGCGATCCAGGTCGCGATCTGGGCGGCGACGTATCACGCGCTCGTCGGGTTCGTGATGCCGCTTTTCGCCGTCGGCATGGTCGTCTACTTCTTCGGCGGCGGGGACCGGTCGATCAAACCTGCACTCGAGGTCGCCCCGTTCTGTCTGTTTTCCGGCATCGCGTTCGCGATCCCGTACTGGCTTTCCGCACAGGTTAGCGCCGAATTCCCGGGGCTCATCGGTGCGATGGTCGGGGGCGCGATCGTCGTCGGCGCGCTTCGTGCGGGGTATTTCGAACCCGACGAACCGTGGGAGTTTCCGCCACAGGACGAATGGCCCGACCACTGGGTCGGCACGATCCAGCCCGGTTCGACCGAGGCAAAACAGAAGGCCGTTCCCGACGGCGGCGAATCGATGTCGCTTTTCAAGGCGTGGTCGCCGTACCTCTTTCTCGTCGTGTTGCTCGTGTTGACCCGCGTTATCGATCCGGTCGTCGATTTCCTGCAGGGGAACGACGGGGTCCTCATCTTCGCCGAAATCGAAACGGGGATCGGCGAGTTCACGCTCGGCCCCGCGACGACCGCATGGAGCGATATCTTCAGGACCGGCCTCGACGGGGGGATCGACTGGTTGTACGTCCCGGGCTTTTGGCTCTTTGTGAGCGCGCTCGTCGCGATCCCGCTTTTCAGGATGTCGGGCGACGAAGTCAAAAACGCGTTCAACGAGGCGGGACGGAAGCTGATTGCGCCGCTCATCGCGCTGATTTTCGTCATCGCGATGGTGCAGGTCATGCTCCAGTCGGGCGCCCACCCCGGTGCCCCCGAGGTCGGAAGCATGATTCAGGCGCTGGCAGGGGCGACTGCCGGCATCGCCGGACCGGCGTATCCGTTCATCGCCGCATTGATCGGCGCGCTCGGCGCGGCGATGGCCGGATCGAACACCGTCTCGAACATCACCTTCGGCGGATTTCAGTTCGAGGCCGCCCAGTCGCTCGGACTCCCGACGCAGATCATCGTCGGCGCCCAGGCCGTCGGCGGGGCGATCGGTAACCTCGTCGCCATCCACAACGTCGTCGCCGCGCTCGCGACCGTCGGCCTCGTCGGCGAGGAGGGCCGTATCATGCGGCTCAACCTCATCCCGCTCGTCTATTACGCCGTCATGGTCGGCGTCCTGGCGATGATCTTCAGCTACGTTCTCTTCCCGGGGCTGTTCTGAGCCGCTTCGGGCCCATACCGGATCTCTCACGTTCGTTACCCTGATTACCCTGCCTTCCTTCGATACCGTTATGTCGAAACACGGAACGCCGCCCATCGAGGGGGATCCGGCCGCCGACAGCCGGGCCGGCTACGACTACCGGAACGACCGAACCGAGCGTCCTGACCTACTCGCCGGGCTCGAATCGGTCGTCGCCGGCGACGTCCGGTTCGATTCCTACTCCCGATCGCTGTATGCGACCGACGCGAGCATCTACGAGATGACTCCGATCGGCGTCGTCTATCCGAAATCGACCGACGACGTCGCCGCCGCCGTCTCTTACTGTGCGGAGCGCGGCGTTCCGGTCCTCCCCCGCGGCGGCGGCACGAGCCTCGCCGGACAGACGGTCAACGAGGCGGTCGTCCTCGATTTCACCCGACACATGAACGACCTCCGCTCGGTCGACCCGGAGGCGGCGACGGCGACGGTCGATGCCGGCATCTATCTCGGCACGCTGAACGCGGCCGTCGAACCCCACGGTCTGAAGTTCGCCCCCGACCCCGCTTGGGGCGACAAGAGCGCGATCGGCGGCGCGATCGGCAACAACTCGACGGGCGCGCACTCGCTGCAGTACGGCAAGACCGACGCCTACGTCGAATCCGTCGAGGCGGTCCTCGCGGACGGCACCGTCACGACGTTCGGGGAAGTTTCCCTCGAGGAACTCCCGGAGTTGGCCGAGGGTGACGACCTCGAGGCGGCGATCTACGCCGAAATCGACCGAATCCTCGACGAGGAGGGCGATCTGATCGAAGAGCGCTACCCGGATCTGAAACGGAACGTCTCGGGGTACAACCTCGATTGGCTCGTCGAGGACGCCCGCGGGGCGATCCGCGGCGTCGGCGAACCGGACGCCGGGGGTGGGTCGATTAACCTCGCGAAACTGCTCTGTGGCAGCGAGGGGACCCTCGCCGTCGTCACCGAGGCGACCGTCTCGCTTGAGCCGATTCCGGAGACCAAGGGCATGACGCTTCTGGCCTACGAGTCGCTGGACGCCGCCATGCGGGACGTCGCCCCGATCGTCGAACACGGCCCGGCCGCGACCGAAGTTATGGACGACGTCCTGTTGGATCTCGCCCGCGAGACGCCGGAGTTCGAACCCGTCACGGAGATCCTCCCGGACGGGACCGGCGCCGTCCTCATCGTCGAGTTCTACGCCGACAGCGACGCCGAGGCCAAAGGGAAGGTCGCGACGCTTCTCGACGATCGACTTCCCGAATACGAGCCGGAAGCCGATCCTGACGGGACGACACCCGAGGCCAACGCCGACGTCGGAACGTACGCCTTCGACGCCATCGAGGCTTACGACGACGAGAGCATGTCGAAGATCTGGAAGCTCCGGAAATCGGGACTGCCGATCTTGCTCAGCCGGACGACCGACGAGAAACACGGTTCCTTCATCGAGGACACCGCGATCCCGCCCGCGAACCTCCCGGAGTTCGTCGCCGACTTCCGGGACATCCTCGAGGCCCACGACACCTACGCCAGTTTCTACGCCCACGCCGGTCCGGGTGTGTTGCACATCCGGCCGCTCGTGGGAACCAAGACCGTCGAGGGGATCGAGACGATGGAGTCGATCGCCGACGAGGTGACGGATCTCGTCGTCAAATACGACGGCTCCGTTTCGGGCGAACACGGCGACGGCCGCGCCCGAACCCAGTGGAACCACAAGCTCTACGGCGACGAGTTGTGGGAGACGTTCAAGGAACTCAAAACGGCGTTCGACCCCGATTGGTCGCTCAACCCGGGGCAGGTCGTCTTCCGCGAGGAGAACCCGACCGACATGACGGAGAACCTCCGGTTCGATCCCGATTACCGGTTCGATGCCGGCTTCGAGCCGGAACTGCGGTGGGACAACGACAACGGCATGCAGGGGATGGTCGAACTCTGTCACGGCTGTGGCGGCTGTCGGGCTCCACAGGAGACGACCGGCGGCGTGATGTGTCCGACCTACCGGGCGGCGGAGGAAGAGATCACGAGTACCCGCGGTCGGGCGAACGCCCTCCGAGATGCCATGAGCGGGAAGCTGGATCCCGGCGAGGCCTTTTCGACCGAGTTCAAAGAGGAAGTGCTCGATCTCTGCATCGGCTGTAAGGGGTGTAAGATCGACTGCCCGAGCGGCGTCGATATGGCGAAACTCAAAGCCGAGGTGACTCACGAGCACCACGAGCGGGAAGGTCCCTCCGTGCGCGATCGGCTCTTCGCGAACTTCGAGTCCGCGGCCCGCCTCGGGAGCGCTCTCGCGCCGGTCTCGAACGTCGCTTCGGAGCTGCCGGGGGCCCGTTGGCTGCTCGATCGGACGCTCGGGATCGATCCCGATCGGCCGCTTCCCACCTTCAACCGGACGTCCTTCGCCGAGTGGTTCGACGAGCGCGGCGGCGCCGTCACCTCCACCGAGCGGGCCAGCGCGGTCACCGGCGACGGCCCGCGTCGGCGGGTCGCGCTGTACCCCGACACGATCACGAACTACTGTAACCCGGACGTCGGAAAGGCCGCCGTCGAGGTGCTCGAGGCCGCCGGCGTCGCGGTGACGGTTCCAGACGGCGTCGGTGACACCGGCCGTCCCGCCTTCTCGAAGGGGTTTCTCGATAGGGCTCGCGAGACCGCCCGCGAGAACCTCGACGCCCTCGGTCCGCTCGTCAAAGAGGGCTACGACGTGGTCGTCATCGAACCCTCAGATGCGGTCATGTTCCAGTCGGATTACCTCGATCTCTACCCCGGCGAGGTGACCGAACGGGTCGCGTCGAACACCTACGGCGTCTGTGAGTACCTCGATACGTTCGGCCTCGACGGACAGTTGCGCTTCTCGACCGACGACGAGGCGATCGCCTATCACGGTCACTGCCACCAGAAGGCGACGAAGAAGGACCACCACGCCGTCGGCGTCCTTCGGCGGGCCGGCTACCCGGTCGAGCCGCTGGATTCGGGCTGTTGTGGGATGGCCGGCTCGTTCGGCTACGAGGCCGAACACGCCTCAATGAGCGACGCGATCGCGAAGATCCTCTACGGGCAACTCGACGACAGCGGCGCCGACAGGGTCGTCGCCCCCGGCGCCTCGTGCCGGACGCAGCTTCACAACCGCGAGGGCGTCACCGCGGAGCCGCCGACGCCGATCGAACTCGTCGCCGAGGCGCTCGACCGGTAGCCCTCGACGGACTGTCGCTCTCTTCGGACCCGTACCTTTCAAAACCCTCCCGCCCACAGGGTGGGATATGTCCGCCTCGGAACTCGCAGCGGAGGTCAGGGCGATACTCGACGTCGACGTCGGGACGTTCGAATCCCGGGTCGACGCCGAAGCCGACGCGTTGCGAGCGGAGATCGCCGACGGAACGTTCGACAACCCACAGGCGATCGTCGGCCTCGAGTACGAGTTCTACGCCGTCGACGACGGGACGGACGCGCTCATGCGGGTTCCGCGACGGTTGCTCGAGTACATCGGCTTCGAGAAGGAACTCGGGCTTCACAACGCCGAGCTCTCGACGACGCCACAGCCGCTATCGCGGTACGGACTCCGGGCACAGGAAGCGGAAGTGCAGGCCAAACTCGACGCCGCTCAAACCGAAGTCGCTCGCGAGGGGATGACGCTCGTCAGCGACGGGATGTGGACGGTTCCGCCGATCGGCGAGACCGCCACTGAGTATCTCACCGACAGCATCTCCGAAAACGGCGTCCGGATGGCGACGAACATGTCGCGGGCGGTGCGGTACCACGCGATGGCCAACACCGACTACGCCGCCGAACTCGAACTCCAAGCGCCGCACGTCTCGCTTTCGGCCGACACCGTGATGCCCGAGAGTCTCATCACGTCGATCCAGCCGCATTATCAGGTCGCCCACGCCCACGATCTCCCGGAGAACTTCCGGTACGCGCTTCGGATCGCCGGCCCGCTTTTGGCGGTTTCGGTCAACTCGCCGTTCTTCCCGCCGGATCTCTACGACGCCGACGGCGAGACCGTCATCGAGGAGTGCTGGATGGAAAACCGAGTTCCGGTCTTCGAGTCGGTGCTCAACCCGGAGCACAGCCCGAAAGTGACGTTCCCCGACGACATCGACAGCGTCGACGAGGCGATCGATCGGGTCGCCGGGGACGCGACCGTCGTCCCGGCCGAACTGGACCCGCAGGGCCGTTTCGACGACGAGTTTGCACATTTCAGACACAAACACGGCAGCTTCTGGCGGTGGGTTCGCCCCGTCTTCGACGGCCCGACTCGAACCAGCGCGAACGCCAGAATCGAGTTCCGACCGCTGCCCGGCCAGCCGACCGTCCGCGGGACGATCTCGCTTTTGGCCGTCTTCGCCGGGCTCTTAGAGAGTCTCCCCCGTCGGGAACACCCGGTCTTCGATCAGCCCTGGGAGACCGCGGAGGCGAACTTCTATCGGGCCGTCCGAGACGGGCTCGAAGCCGACCTCGAGTGGGTGACCGCCGACGGGACCGAGACGACCGACACCGAGGAGCTCTACGCGGAGCTTTTCGAGCTCGCCCGCGACGGGCTCGAGTTGCGGGGTTTCGATGCGGCCGAGGCCAACCGATACATCCAGCCGCTCAGAGAGCGCGTCGATCGGCGGATGACGCCGGCGCGGTGGAAACACGACCGCGTCAGAGAACGGATGGCGGCCGGCGAGCCGTTCGGGCAGGCGATCTGGGGGATGCAGGCCGACTACATCGACGCCCAATCTGAGACGCTCATCGAGGGAAGCTTCCTCGAGTGGCTGGATTGATCAGCCCTCGATCTCCGTCACCGACAGCACCTCCCGGTATCGGTTCCTGATCGTCACTTTGCTGACGTTCGCCGCCTCCGAGACGGCGGCCTGTGTCAGGCGCTCGTCGCTCAACCGTCCGGCCGCGTACAGCGCGCTGGCGGCGATCCCGACAGGACTCTTGCCGCTGTGGACGCCCTCCTCGACGACCGTCTCGATGAGATCGCGGGCGAGCCGTTCGGTCGACTCCGCACAGTCGAGATCGGAGGCGAACCGGCCGACGTACTCGCTCGGATGCGCCGGCGGCGTCTCCAGCTCCAACTCGCGATCGAGATACCGATAGGCCCGCTTGATCTCGAGTGACTCGACCCGGCTGACCGTCTCCATTTCGTCGATCGATCGCGCGACGCGCTCGAGCCGAGCGGCGGCGTAGAGTGCTGCGGTGGCCATCCCTTCGATCGAGCGTCCACGGAGGAGATCTTCATCGAGCGCTCGCCGGTAGATCACGCTGGCGGTCTCTCTGACCGGGTCCGGGAGCCCCTGCGCCGAGGCCATCCGGTCGATCTCGCCGAGGGCGTGTCTGAGGTTTCGGTCCTTCGAGTCCTCGGTCCGCGATCGGCGGTTCCACGTCCGAAGGCGGTGGAGCTGTCGCCGCTTGCGCCCGTCGAGAGTGTTGCCGTAGGCGTCGGTCGTGTCGAAGCCGATCGTCGTCGACAGTCCCTTGTCGTGGAGCGTGTTCGTCGTCGGGGCGCCGACCCGGGATTTCCGGTCCCGTTCGGCGGCGTCGAACGCCCGCCACTCGGGTCCGGCGTCGATCCGTCGGCTCTCGACGACCAGCCCACAGTCGGTACAGACCTGCTCTTGGCGCTCCCCGCCGACGATGTCGCCGCCGCATTCCGGACAGATCTCGGCCTCGATCTCGGAGACGGCGTCGGACGCCGTCTCCCGTTCGTCCGCCGGTCGCTCCGAGAGCCGTTCGCTTTCGGTCATCGGCTACCACGGCCGCCGTCGGCCGTCGCCCCGCCGTGTCGGTGCGTTCGTCCCGTCGATGGATGGTGTTCGATCGTGGGGTGCATGTGATTTCGATTATATTAGATCGTCTGAGTAACTATTGGGAGTTATCTAACAATAATTTTTCGCCGGGGAGAAACCGTTTCCGGTTACGAAAACTCTCTTCGGCGTATCGGTGAATCCCCCTTTCGAACTCCCAACACCATCGGACGTTTCCGTGCCACGTGATCACACGAACCGGAACTGATTTGTTCCATCGTCTTCCCCCATCAGGGGTGACATACGACATCGCGGTGATCCCGGGCGACGGTATCGGCTCGGAGGTCGTCGACGGCTCGTTGCCAGTGGCGCGGGCGGCGGCCGAAGCCGACGGCGTTTCGATCGAAACCACTCGGTACGGGTGGGGCTCCGATCGGTACCGCTCGGAGGGATCGATGATGCCCGAAGACGGCCTCGAGCGTCTCGGCGGACACGACGCGATCTTCCTCGGTGCCGTGGGCCATCCGGAGGTCCCCGACCACGTGACGCTCGGCGGCCTCCGACTGGAGATCACGAAGGGGTTCAAACAGCACGTCTGCGAGCGCCCCTCGTTTCTCTTCGAGGGCGTTACCAGCCCTCTCCGGAACTACGACGGCGGCGAGATCGATTTCGTCGTCTTCAGACAGAACACCGAGGGCGAGTACGCCGACATCGGCGGCCGGGAGTACGAGGGGTTCGACGAGGAACTCGCCGTCCAGAGCGCGCTTTTCACGCGGGAAGGGACCGGACCGGTCGTCCGGGCGGCCTTCGAGGCTGCTCGCGAGCGCGGCGGGAAACTCACGAACGTCACGAAATCGAACGCCCAGGCCCACGGGATGGTCTTTTGGGACGATATCGTCGCGGAGATCCACGGCGACTATCCCGACGTCGAACTCGAACGGCTGCTCGTCGACGCCGCGAGCATGGACTTTCTCAGACGGCCCGAGGAGTTCGACGTGATCGTCGCCTCGAACCTCTTCGGCGATATCCTCACCGATCTCGGCGCGGGCGTCGTCGGCGGACTGGGGCTTGCGCCCTCATCCAACATCGATCCCACACGCGAACACCCCTCGATGTTCGAGCCGGTCCACGGCAGCGCCTTCGATATCGCGGGCGAGGGGATCGCCAACCCGATCGGGGCCGTCCGCTCGTGGGCGCTCCTGTTCGAGCATCTCGGGGAGGACGCGATCGCTCGCGAACTCCACGGGGCGGTCGCGGCACAGCTCGCCGACCCGGACGCCCCCCGCACCCCCGACATCGGCGGCGATTCGGGAACGGAGGCGGTCGCGGCGGATCTTCGGGGGCGGCTCTGAGCGATCGCGTCCGTCAGTCAGTACTGTATTTCCGCTCCAGTTCGACGATCTCCTCCAGTCCGGTGATCTCGTTGCGCCCCTGCCAGGAGACCAACTCGTCCATGACGCCTTCCTGTGTCCCGGTTTCGGCGATCTCCCCGTAGACGTCACCCATCGCGCGAGCGGCCGCTTTGAACCCCGTCGCCGGATACAGCACGACGTCGAACCCCATCGCCTCGAACTCCGCGGCGCTGAAAAGCGGCGTCTCGCCGCCCTCGGTCATGTTGGCGATCAACGGGACGTCCTCGCCGAACTCCTCGCCGACCCGGCGGAGTTCGTCCTCCGAGGTCGGCGCCTCGAAAAAGAGCACGTCGGCGCCCGCATCGAGATAGGCGTGCGAGCGTTCGACCGCCGCCTCGAACCCCTCGACCCCGCGGGCGTCCGTGCGGGCGATGAGTACGAAGTCGTCGTCGCTTCGGGCGTCGCTCGCGGCCCGGACCTTCTGAACCATCTCCTCTGTCGGAACGACGGATTTGTCGTCGAAGTGGCCGCATTTCTTCGGGAACGTCTGGTCCTCGATGTGGATCCCCGACACCCCGGCGCTTTCGTACTCCTCGACAGTCCGCATCACGTTGATCGGGTTGCCGTACCCCGTGTCGGCGTCACAGAACACCGGGACGTCGACCGCGTTCACCATCTGTCGGGCCCGGGTCACCATCTCGGTCATCGTCGTCACCCCTACGTCCGGGTAGGCGTGGGTGCTCGTCGAGACCGACGAGCCGCTCATGTAAACGACCTCACCGCCGGCCCGTTCGATCAGACTCGCCGAGAGGGCGTCGTAGCCGCCCATCGCCGGGAGGATCTCCTCTCGCGTTATCAGCTCTCGAAACCGCGTCGTCGCGTTCATATCTCCCGACTGTGGTCGGTGGCGGTATAGTTCTTTTTCGACACGGTCGATCCGTCATCCCCGGGCATTTCGCCGTTACTCGCCGCATTCGCGTCCCCGGTTCGGTTCTCCCCGTCCGCCGCGTCCCCGTCTCAGTACTCCGTTCCCTTCCGTGCGCGTTGGCCGGCGTCGATCGGGTGTTTCTCCTTGCGGACGTTCGTGACGAGATCGGCGGCCTCGATGAGGTAGTCGGGCCGCGTGTGACTCCCCGAGAGAACGAGCTCGAGACCGCCGGGTTTCGCCCCGATCAACTCGAGGACCGACTCGGGATCGACGAGTCCCCTATCGGCGGCGTAGAGGATCTCATCGAGAACGAGCATGTGCATCCCCGCATCCGCCGGCGCGTCGGGATCGAACGGCGTCGAGAGGTCGGCCTCCCCGGCCGCCGCGACGAGTTCTCTCGCGCGTTCGAAGCCCGCCTCGGCCTCGGTCTCGTGGTCGCGCTCGTCGCTGCCGTCGTTCATCGCGTGCCAGCCGTAGTGACCGAGGTTCTCGTAGCTGAGGCCGGGCAAGGCGGCGATGGCGTTGTACTCGCCGCGGACGTCCTCGACGCTGTCGGCGCCGCCTTTCATGAACTGCAGGAGATGGACCCGATAGCCGTGTCCCGCCGCCCGGACGGCCATTCCCAGCGTCGCGGTCGTCTTTCCCTTGCCGTCGCCCCACCAGACCTGTGTGAGGCCGAACTCCTCGGGTGCGGCCGGTTCGATCTCGCGGACCTCGGGAGTCCGTCCCCGTCCCGGCGTGTTTCGGTCGGTCATCGTCCTATTGACCGTCCCCCGGACGCATAGCTCTGTTCGCTTCCGTCCCGAGACGACGCTCCATCGCCGGACCGACCGCTATCGGGCGTCCTCGAGAAACGTCGCCGTTTCGCCCGTTCGATCGAACGAATACACCGGAAGCGGTTCGTCGCCCGGCGGCCCCATCCCCGGCGCGTGCTGTGGCATGCCCGGGATCGCGATCCCGCGAACGGACGGTGTCGCCTCGAAGAGTGATTCGATCGCCCCCAGTGGGACGTGTCCCTCGACGAGATACTCGCCCACCTCGACGGTGTGACAGCTTCTCACCTCTGCCGGGACGCCGAGATCGGCCTTCGTTCGGGTGAACCGGTCGAAATCGTTGATCTCCTCGATAACGACCGTGAGACCGTTCCCTTCGAGATATTCGACGTACTCCCTACAGCAGCCACACGAGGGCTGGTGGTACTGCGTCACTCGATCCACGGGAACTGTTCCGTCCCACGCCCAGTCGTCGGTCCCGGTATCGTCGTCCGTCGTACAGCCCGCGAGGCCTCCCGAAACGGCGAGTCCCCCGATAGACAGTACACGACGGCGCGTCGATTCCATGCGGGATATCGACCTCTCCGGAACAAAAACTTCACCGTCGATTCTACGGCCGTGGGATCTCCCGACGGCTACTCGGCGAGTGCCGCACCGAAATCGTCGATCGGAACGACGGAGTAATCGACCGACAGGATGTCGCTCGTCGCCCGGATCTTCCCGACGAACGTCGAGATGTCCTCGAGCGTCCCCTCGAGGATGAAAAGCTCCATACAGTAGTGGTCGCCGACGTGGTTGTGAACGTTCGAGACCACGAGGCTCTCGTGGTCGTGTCGGATCCCCATCATTCGCTCTTCGGCGCTGGAGGTCTCGTGATCGAAGACGACGGTGACGACACCCATCAGGTCACGCCCCTCGAGTTTCTTGTCCTCGAACTCGCCGAGTAAGTTCCTCGAAGCCTCCCTGACGACCTCGCTCCGGCCCGTATAGCCGTGCTCCTCGGCGAACTCGTCGAGCCGTTCGAGGAGCGAGTCGGGCATCGAGACGCTGACGACGGTCATGTATTAAATCAATCGCGGTATTATATTAAGGATTACGTATCGCCCTGGCAACCGGGCGCGCGACCCCGCCGTCGGAGGCGCTTTCGCCGTAGCCGGGGTTTATTTCGCGACCGCGAGAGGGAACCGGTATGGTCTCACCACCGGAACGGTCGGCCGGCCGGCTCGCGGCCGACGTACGCCAGGGACGTCGGGCGGCGGTCGATCTCGTCGAGGCGTCGCTGGAACGGATCGAGGCGACGGCGGAGCTGAACGCGTTCATCACTGTCCTAGAGGAGGCGGCACGCGAGCGAGCGAAAAAAGCCGACGCGGCGGCCGCCAGCGGCGAGGATCTCGGTCCCCTCCACGGCGTCCCGGTCGCGATCAAGGATCTCCGGAGTCGAAAGCGAGGCGTGCCCCACACGCTCGGTCTGACGGCCCTCGCCGACAACGTCGCCACGACGGATTCCATCACGGTCGAACGTCTCGAGGACGCGGGCGCCGTCGTCGTCGGAACCACGAACACGCCGGCGCTCGGACACACGATCAAAACCGAAAACCGCCTCGTCGGCGCGACCCCGACGCCGTTCGATCACGAGCGCTCCGCCGGCGGCTCCTCGGGCGGTTCGGCGGCGGCGCTCGCGGCCGGCGTCGTCCGGCTCGCGACCGGCTCCGACGTCGGCGGCTCGCTTCGGGTGCCGGCCGCCTGCTGTAACGTCATCGGACTGAAACCGACGCTCGGTGTGGTTCCCGAACGGGAGCCGGCCGACGGGTTCAGCGTCCACACGCCGTTTTTGGTCAGCGGGCCGATGGCCAGAACCGTCGAAGAGACCGCCTCGCTTCTCGACGTCCTCGCCGGTCCGGATTCCCGTGACCCCCACAGTGTTCCCGACTCGGGTACCGACTACGCCGCGGCGACGGAACGACCCGCCGGGGAGCTTTCGGTCGCGTACAGTCCCGATCTGGATCTCCAGCCGGTCGATCCGCAAGTCCGCGAGACGGTCGGCGACGCCGTCGACGATCTCGCGGCCGCCGGCGTTACCGTCGATCCGGTCGACGTCTCCCTGCCGCCGTACGACGAACTCTCGATGGCGTACGTCACGCAGGTCGGCGCCTTCTTCCGCGTTTTCAGCGACCAGATCGCTTCGGCCTACGGCGTCGACTTCGGGACGGCCGATATCGAGCCGACCGTCCGGGCGACGATCGAACTCGCCGACGGGGTCTCGACGGCCGACGAACGCGGCCGGAACGTCCCCCGGACGGCCGCCTACGACGGGATTCAAGCTGCGCTGGACGGCCACGACGCGTTGATCGCGCCGACGCTTACCGTCCCGCCCTACGGGAAGCGACTCGCCGAGGGATATCCGACGGAGATTGACGGCGAGTCCGTCCGTGGGGTTCCGACCGACGCCATGCTGACGTGGGTGTTCAACCTGACCGGCCACCCCGCGGCGTCGGTCCCCGCCGGATTCACCGAGGAGGGGCTACCCGTCGGGCTTCAGGTCGTCGGGAACCGCCACGCCGAGGACGACGTCCTCGCCGTCGCCGCCGCCTTAGAAGAGACCCGACCGTGGGCCGATCGGTATCCGGATCGCTATGGTGGTCAGTAGAGCTATTTACTCACTCCTCGCGCCGGATCGGCCAGCGACGGGACGCTGGCCTCGGAGACGACGAGGAGAACCGCATTGACCACCGACTACATAGTCGTGTATCACTCCCCGTCGGTCGGTTCGTCCCGTATCTTCCCCTTTATATCGGCGTAGGCGTCCTCGGCGCTGAGACGGGTTTCGCCGATCGTCGCGCCGACGAGTCCGCCGACGGCGCCGCCGGTGCTCGCCGCGTTTCGACTCAACAGTCCGCCCAGAGCCGCGCCGACGGCGGCCCCGATCGCGGCGTATTTCGCCCGGCTGACTGCGGCCTTGATTCGAGATCGCATACGCTAGTTCGCGGTCTCCGAAACAAAAACCCTCGCCTCCGATGCAGTTCACTCGACGTGGAACTCGATCGCCGCGCCCTGGCCGAAGCCGACACACTCCGTGGCGATCCCGCTCTCGGCGTCGCGTTTGTGCATCTCGTGGATCAGCGTGACCGGCAGCCGGGCGCCGGTCGCTCCGAGCGGATGCCCGATGGCGATGGCGCCGCCGTTGACGTTGTAGATCTCGTTGTCGAACCCGAGCTGGTCGCGACAGTACACACACTGGGAGGCGAACGCCTCGTTGAGCTCGACCAGATCGTAGTCCTCGACAGTCGTCCCCGAGCGCTCGAACAGCTCCTCGCAGGCCGGGATCGGGCCGATCCCCATGACTTCGGGTTCGACGCCGGCGACGGCGCTGTTGCCGATCTCGGCGATCTCTTCGAGGCCGTGTTCCTCGGCGAAGCTTCGGGAGGTGACGAGAAGCGCGGCCGCCCCGTCGGTCATCTGGGAGGCGTTACCGGGAGTGACCGTCCCCTCGGATTTGAATACCGTCGGGAGTCCGGCGAGCTTTTCGACCGTGGTTCCGGGGCGGAGCCCCTCGTCTTTCTCGACGGTGAACGCCTCCCCCTCCTCGTCGTGGCCCTCGATGGGGACGATCTCGTCGTCGAAGCGGCCCTCCTCGGTCGCCGCGACGGCGCGCTGTTGGGACTGGGCGGCGTACTCGTCCTGCGTCTCTCTGGTCACGTCGTAGCGTTCGGCGACCTCCTCCGCCGTCATACCCATCTGCAAGGCCGCGACGTTGTGGTGGTCGTTGAGTCCCGGGTGGATCTCGCTGTTTTCGCCCATCGGGACCCGGGACATGGATTCGACGCCGCCGGCGATTATACACTCACGCTGTCCGGCCCGGATCGCGTTGGCCGCGTTGATGACCGCCTCCGCGGAGGAGGCACACCAGCGGTTGATCGTCGCCGCGGGCGTGTCCTCGCCCAGCTCGGACATCAGCGCGATGACGCGGGCCATGTTGTTGCCCTGCTCGCTCCGCTGTTGGGCACAGCCCCACTGGAGGTCGTCGACGTTCTCGCCGGTCAGTCCGGTCTCCTCGAGGATCTGATCGATCAGCGGGATCGAGAGGTCCTCGGGACGGACGTCCGCGAAGACGCCCTCGGCCTTCCCGAGCGGCGTCCGGTACGCTTTCACGACGACTGGTGTGTCAACACTCATGACTCTCCGTTAACCCCCCGACCACGTTAAACCTTTTAATTACTGAGTCGTACCCTGTAAAGCTCCCACCACTGACCGTTCTCGGCTGTTAAACGAGATGGCGATCGTGCGGACCGATCGGGTCAGGCCAAAAAGACGTGCCGCGGCCGGTCGGCGAGCACCTCACGCCCCCACTGGACGGTCTCGCGGAACGCGTCCGAGCGGAAAAACGCCATCGCATCTTCCTGATCACGCCACTGACTGGCGATGAACATGTCGTTTTCGTCGCCCTCGTTGGCCAAAAGTGTCGTCTCGAGGTGGCCGTCCATCTCGGCGAGTAGTTCGCCGACGTCCTCGAAAGTGTCGACGAACTCCTCGCGGTACTCCGGCTTGACCGTGTAGAACATCCCCATCGTGCCGAAGCCGCTCTCCTCGCCGGCTCTGGCGACAACTCCGGGAAGCTCCGAGAGGAACTCGCCGGCGGTGTCGGCGGCCGATTTCGTCTCCCAGATCGAGACGATCCCGGAACGACCGCCGCCGTGTACGTCGGCATACACGGCGGATTTGACGTGGGTGTCGTAATGCTCGAACCGCTCCCGGAGGTCCGAAAGCTCCGATCGCAGCGTTTCCGGATCGGCCTCGGAGTACAACACCAGCGCGTAGACGTCCTCGCCGTGTGGTTTGCCGGCGTAGATGTCGATCTCTTCGAGTTCGCCGCGGATGTCGTCGTCCTCGTCGGTACCGTGCGTTTCGGCCCCGCTTTCGGTTTCGCTCTCCGACCCGTCGTCGGTTCCGAGCGCCGCGCCGACACCGGACCCGACGCCCGGAAGGTCCGCCAGAAAGCCCGAGGCGGTGTTTGCGGCGCGCTCGTTTCGCCAAAGCGAGACGACCGCCGTCTCGCCCGAGTCGGCTCGAACCGCCGTGAGCACGTGCGTGTCGTAGTGCTCGAAGTTCCCCCGGAGCCCCTCGACGGCCTCGCTCAACTCCTCGGCGTCGGCTTCGGATCGAAAGAGGAGCCCGTAGCCGGCCTCGGGGTGTTCGCCCGTGTCGATACCGAACTGTCCGAGCCGCCCCGAGAGCGTCCCGGCGTCGATCTCCTCGTGGGCGGGGCCGCCGGTGTCGGGTCGGCCGCCCGAAGTCGACCCTGATCCATCGTCGCTTCCCGTCGGCTTTGCGCCGTCCCCGGCTCCGGGTTCGCTCGCCGGGCTCTCGTCTTCGGCTTTATTTTCCCCTGTCGGCACCGATTCGCCGGCGAAGACGGCCGGGAGATCCGACGGCGGGAACCGGCGCCCGATATAGAAGGGACCGAACTCCGCGAACTTCGAGGAGGAGGGATCGAACCGCATCTCGTAGAGTAAGTGTTTGATCTCGGTCGGATCGTCCGCGAACAGCGTCACGCCCCACTCGTAGTCGTCGAAGCCGACGCTGCCGGTGATGATCTGGCTCACTTTCCCGGCGTACTCCCGGCCGACCTCGCCGTGGGCGGACATGTACTCCGCGCGCTCCTCGAAGGGGAGGTCGTACCAGTTGTACTCCGGATCGCGTCGTTTGTCCATCGGATAGAAACAGACGTGTTCGGCGTCGGGGATCTCGGGGTAGATCCGCTGTCGCATGTAGTTGCGCATTCCCGCGTCCTCAATGTCCTCGATTCCCTCCGTGAGCTCCTCGTGCATGTACCCCGAAACCTCCGTGACGGAGACGTACGAGGACGCCCGTTCGGTGAACCCGGCGAGCGCGGTCGATTCGAACCGCCGTTCGGCCCGATCGATCGCCTCGAGCGTCGGCCGCAGATGAAGGATCATGAGGTCCGCCTTGTGACCGACGACAGTGAAGACGGCCGATCCGCCGGCGTCGCTGTCGGCCACCTCGGCGTGTGACTGGAGGTGTTCGATCCCCTCCTCGAGCGCCCGGCTCCGCTCTCTTTCGGTGGCGTTCCGCCACCCGTCCCAGTCGATCCGTCTGAGATCGTGAAGCGCGTACCATCCCTCCTCGGTTCCCGGTGGTCGTCGCCGTTCCATACCCGGGATTCGATCGCACGGGTAATGTGGTTTTTGTGTCTTCCGTGCGGCGTCAGGACGGTCCGTGCCGCGTACTGCCGGCGCAAGCGACGGTCCCGATCGCCTACCGATCCCCCGGGTCAGAACCGGCAGAGATAACGAGTTAGACGGCGTTATAAACTTTCTAAACGCTTATCGAAGCGTCTTTGATCGATTCCCGATCGCAAAAAGTCCCTCGAAAAGCGCGAACGGACGTGAACCGACGCAAAGGTTCTGTTGCTTATATGGGGTTAGCTATCCATGGCTCTGTCAAGGAGATCCCCTATGTCAAGCGCAACGCCCTCTACCCCCGTCCCGCTCGCCGCCGACGAACGGAGCGCCGTCGCCGCGTGGATCGACCGGCTCGTCTATGGGGTCCGAGCGACGGCATTCTGGAGCGCCGCCCTCCTGCCGCTTCTGTTGATCACCGGGCTCGTCGTCGGGCCGGTCAGCCAGTATCCGGTCGCCCTCGTCGGTGCGCTCGCGCTCAACGCGGTCTGTGCCGTCGTCGGTCACGACCACGCGCCGGGCGGTGATCGACCGTGAGCGCGGGCGCCT
Source organism: uncultured Natronomonas sp. (assembly GCA_964638655.1). GTDB lineage: Archaea > Halobacteriota > Halobacteria > Halobacteriales > Haloarculaceae > Natronomonas. The sequence goes on along the minus strand of CAZWZX010000002.1, from coordinate 14,048 downwards.
CCACCGGATCGGCGTACCGCTCGTACCCCGCCAAACGACTGGCGGCGTATCTCCGCAGGGAAGCCGAGCGCGCCGGCGGTGAAATCTACGTCAACGGCGATCGCCTCGCGGCGGAGTTCGACCTCGCCCCCGCCGAGATCGACCGTCTCATTCGGGAACTCTCCGGTTCGGCTCCCGGCCTCTCCTTTTCCATCGCCGCCAGAGCGCCCCGGACCGTCCGGCGCGTCTCGCGTCCCGGAAGCTAGCTCAAGAGCCACGGACCGAACAGCAGTCCGAGCAGGCTGAGAATCATGGTCAGGCTGATAACCGCCGTGATGACGCTTACGGTGGCACTACTCGCTTCTCCGGGAACTCTGGCGAGCGTCGCCTCGACGCTCGTTCTGAGGATGTGGCCGCCGTCCAACGGATACGACGGGATACAGTTGAATATCCCGAGGTTGATGTTGACCCAGCCGGTCCAAAAGAGGACGTTGACGAGCGCGAACACGACGCCGGCGCCGAGCGGCCCCGAGACCGAGTAGAAGTTCGCGATCTCGCCGTTGAAACCCGCGAAGTTGTAGCCGATGTTCGGGTCGACGATGTTCATAAAGGGCAAAACGAGCGCGGCGAAGGTCCGGGTTACGAACGTCGTAACGGGGTCTTCACCCCACCCGGAGCCGCCCAACATCTCGTGGTACTGTTCGGCCGGGTACGTATCGATGCCGAAGTCGTCGACGACGATCCCGCTCGTCCCCGCCTGGATGCCGCCCACGCCGAGGAAGCCGTGGTCCTCGTTCGGATGCTCATCGAGCGTTACCTCGTAGACGTTCCGGTCGCCGTCCCAGGGGTTGCCGTCGCCGTGATAGGCGACGACTTCGACGGTCTCGCCGGGTTCTGTCCCCGCGAGTACCGCCGAGAGTTCCTCGTGATCCGGCGTCGGTTCGCCCCCGACGCTGTGGACGATCATCGGCGTGTCTGGGGCGTCGCCGTTGTCGTCGCTACCGAGCGGTTGATCGCTCGGAACCGTGCTCACGAACGTCCCGACAGGGAACCGAACGGTGTCCTCGGCAGCGTCGGTCTCGAGTTCGACGAGTTCCTGTCCTGAGAGGGCGTCCCTGAACGCCGATTCGGTGAACACCGACTCACCGTCGACGGCGCTGATCTCGGTGCCGGTCTCGATCGGCCCGTCGACGACCGCTCGCGTGACGATGAGGCTCCGATCGACGGTCACCGGTTCGGCGTCCTTCCGGTCGACGGTCACCTCGCGGTCGGCTTCCTCGAGTGCGGCCGCAAACGAGGACTCGCCGTCGATCGCCTCGCCGTCGACGCCGACGAGTACGTCGCCGCGTTCGATCCCGGCGTCCTCGGCCGCCGAGCCGGGGAGAACGCCGCCGATCGCGACGCCGGGAGCGACCGAGACGAGGCTCCCGACGATCGCGAACAGCAACGCGAACGAGATGGCGGTCACGAGGAAGTTGTTCGTCACGCCGGCGGCGAACATCCGGGTTTTGCCGCCGCGATCCGCGGCCTCCTGGCTTTTTTCGTCCGGCTGGACGAACGCGCCCATCGGGATGAACGCGAGCAGCGCGATCCCCATCGAGTCGATCTCGATGTCCTCGACGCGACACAACAGACCGTGGCCCCCCTCGTGGACGACCAGCCCGACGAGGAGGCCGATGACGATGTCTATCGCCGCCTCCCACGGGAGGAACTGGTTGACGCCCGGGATCACCAGGGCGTCCTGCGGTCTGACGAACCCGGCCGTCTGTGGCTCCGAGAGCGTGCCGATCGCGGACACGAGCACCGCGAGGAACGACCCGACCATGATGACCAGGGCGATCCCGACGCCCAGATTCCCCCAGGCGCGCCAGAGACGCTTGGGCGTCGAGAGCCAATCGAGGAACGCCCGTCCACGCTTGGTGTGGATCGTGACGATCGGTCCGGACACCTTGATCGAAGACGGCAACAGCCCCCGTGATTTGAGGGCCATCGCCGCGGACGTATACAGAAGGATCCCGACCAGTACCCAAAGCAGCGTGCTCATTGGAACACTCTACGGTCTCGTGTACTGATAGGGATTTTGACCTCCCCCTTTCGGGACGGTCGTGGTTCCGTCACCGCTCGCGCCGCAGTCGACCGACGACGAACGACTCGTCCATCGCCGCGAGGAACGGTCCCAGCCGCGGCCCTTCGGTCTCGTCGAGAAAGAGCCGGTAGCCGGCTTCGAAGAGATCCCCGACTTCGACGTCGTTTCGGCGTGCCGTCTCGTAGATCTCCTCCTGCAACGTCCCTTCGTCGGGCGATTCGTTTTCGACGAAATCGGCGAGCTCCTCGAGTGCTGCCGCCGTCGCCGGATCGAGATCCGTCTCCGGGAGCGTCTCGGCGAGCCGGTAGTTGAACTCGTTGTCGGTCCGAACCGCCCATCGACGGGCCTTCTCGACGCGTTCGAGGGCGGCGTCGATTGCCTCGCTGTCGGCCGATTCGGGGAGATGCCCCGATCGCTGTGCCATCTGAACGCGGAGGTCGCGGTCGTCCGTCATCCCGAGGACGGCGGCGAACGTGTAGGGGATCCGGACCGGACGCTCGTCTCCCTCGGCGATCATCGGATAGGCGCGGTCGGCCAACTCCGTCTCCTCCTCGTCGGCGTCGGTCTCGCCGAAGTAGACCCGCTCGAAGCGGTCGAACTCGTCGACGAGCCGATCGAGGCTCCCGACGTCGAAATCGCGCTGTTTCTTCGGATTCTTCGTGAAGAAATACCGGAGCACCTCGCCCTCGAGCAGCTCGAGCACCTCGTCGACGGTGATGACGTTCCCGGCCGACGACGAGAGCGCCTCGCCGTTGAGCGTGAACCACTCGTACACCATCGGCACCGGCGGTTCGAAGCCGAATACCTCCCGGGCGATCGTCTCGCCGGAGGGCCACGATCCCTCGGCGTGGTCCTTGCCGAACGGTTCGAAGTCGACGCCGAGCGTCAGCCACTGGGCCGGCCACTCGAAGCGCCACGGCAGTTTCCCCTCCCGGAACGTCACCCTCCCTTCGTGCCCACAGCCCTCGATGGTGTCCTCGCCGGCGGCGACGTCTTCACAGACGTATCCGAGGGTCTTCGCTTCGAGATCGACGTCAGTCACCGTCTCCGTGAGGTGGCCACACTCGCCACACTGCGGGAAGAACGGGACGTACTCCTCGTCGACTTTGTCCTGAAACTCCGACAGAACCGACCGCGCAGTCTCCCGGTTCCGGAGGACGTGCTCGACCGCTTCGTCGAACTCGCCCGACTCGTAGCGCTCGGTGTTGGAGACGATTTCGATCGGGACGCCGATGGCCTCGGCCGATCGACGGAGCAACTCCGTGAAGTGGGCGCCGTAGGAGTCACAGCAGCCGAACGGGTCCGGGATGTCCGTGTAGGGTTTTCCGAGGTTTCGGCCCAGGGCGCCGGCGTCGACCTCGCCCAGGCCGACGACGTCCCACTCCAGGTTCGCAAGCTTGCGCGGCAGCTTCCGGAGTCTGTCTCTGTCGTCCGTCGTGAACACCTGTCGGACCTCGTGACCGCGATCCCGGAGCGCTTCGGCGACGAAATACCCCCGCATGATCTCGTTGAAGTGTCCGAGATGCGGGACGCCGGACGGCGAGACACCGCCCTTGATGACGATCGGTTCCGCGCTCTTTGCATCGTCCGTCGCCTCTGTTCGTTCGTCGATGCGCGCTTCGATCTCGTCGGCCGCCGCGTCAGCCCAGAAGGCCCGGCGTTTGCCGGTCCCGATATCGTATAGATCAGCCATTGGGGAGGACCTCCGTCCCGTCCGCGTCGCCGGCGACGGCGTCGGCGATCCGGGAGGGATCGGTCCCGTCCAACACGACGGCTCTGAGGTTCGAACGCTCGATGATCTTCGTGGCGAGCAGATCGATCGGCGCCTTCGACCCGGCCGTCGTCTGGATCGACGAGATCACGTCGACGAGCTCACCCGCCGTCAGTCGATCGTATCGTTCCGCGCCGTCGGTTTCGTTCGGGTCCGCCGAGAAGACGCCGGAAACGCTCGTCGCGTAGACGAGCAGGTCGGCTTCGACCATCTCGGCGAGCATCGCCGCGACGGCGTCCGTCGTGTGTCCGGGGACGGTCCCACCCATTATCGCGACCTCGTTTCGCCGGAGCGAGGCGCGGGCGTCTTCATGCGAGTCGGCGGGTTCGGGCGTGGCCGAACTCTCGAGCGCGGTGATCAAAAGCCGGGCGTTCAGCCGCGTGACGTCGATCCCGAGCGTGTCGAGGTCGTACTCCGTCGCGCCCAGCTCCCGAGCCGTATTTATATACCGACGGGCGACGCCGCCGCCCCCGACGACGGTCGCGACCTCGTGTCCCGCTTCGACGAGTCCGTCGATAGTGTCGGCGTGTGCCTCGACGCGGTTGGCTTCGAGTCCGGGCACAAGCACGCTTCCACCGATACAAATAACGACTCTCATTACGCTTCGGTTGCCCTGTTCCGGTTTAAGCGTTATCAAGCCTTCCGACACCTACAAGCCGTCACACGGCAAGAATACGCACATGTACGCAGCTTCGGTTCTCGGGACGGACGCCACGGAAGCGGTCTCGCGATTGACAGCCGCCGCCGACGGCCGGGTCGGTACCGTCCGGTTCGAAACGACCGATACGGACGGCGGCATCACGCGGGCCCGCAGCGACACCGAGTACGTCGTCGACGACGGTTGGCACGCGAGCGGAACGGGGCTGTCCGTCGCCGGCGCGCTCGATCGTCTCGCGCCCGACCACGAGTACGCTTTCGTACTCGGCGCACCCGAGGCTCGGCTCCCGACGGTCGTCGTCGGTGACGATCGTTCCGACGCGCTCGTCTCCGTCCCGGACGTCGACGCCCTCGACGCCGAAGCCGTCCTGGAGGCGATCCGCGAGACGGATCCCTACGAGACGCTCGAATCGCTCGTTGCCGCCGTCAAGCGAAGCGACGAGGCCACGTACTCCGGGGCGATCGCGACCTTCACCGGTCGCGTCCGCGCGAAGGAACACGAAGCGGACGAACGGACGCGGTACCTGGAGTTCGAGAAGTACGAGGGCGTCGCCGAAGAGCGAATGCGGACCATCGAGACGGAACTCGAGGAGCGTAACGGGGTCCTCGACGTCCGGCTCCACCACCGCACCGGGAAAATCCCGGACGGGGAGGACATCGTCTTTGTCGTCGTGCTTGCCGGCCACCGCGACGAGGCGTTCCGCACCGTCGAGGACGGGATCAACCGCCTGAAAGACGAGGTGCCCCTGTTCAAAAAGGAGGTCACCGACGAGGAAACGTTCTGGGTCCACCAACGCGAGTGACCGTATCCGAGCTCAAAACCTGTAAAATTCATCGGTAAGTGTCTCTCGATCTCGGCTTTTAGCATCACAATCGGCGATTATATACAATCGTATATACGAAAAAGAAAGTCTTATAGACGTCTATAAAACGTTTCAAAACGTCTGATCGACTAGTAAAACGAATCGTTAAAACCAATTTATCACGAATCGGCCCGAATCGATCCGAAGCTTCACCTCTTTATATACTCCTCCGGTGGGAAGGGGGGAGTGAGGCATCAAACATGAGCGCCACAACGGAACCCTCCACCGAAAGCAAGGAAACGCGGCTCCGCCGGTATCTCAGCCAGCGAGTCGAGGACGGCGAGGTCTACATCAAAGGCAAGTTCATCGCCGACGATGTCGATCTCTCCCCCAAAGAGATCGGCGCACTCATGGTGAAACTCCGCGACTCGGCCGCCGACCTCGAGATCGAAAAGTGGTCGTACACCTCCGCGACCACCTGGCGCGTGGCGCAGGGCTAGAACCGCTGTCGGTCTTCCTCCCGGTCCCCGTCTCCGAGCGTCCCGTTATCACTCGATAACCAGCGGGTTCCGACGCTGCCAAGGGGTTTATTTCTTTCAGACGCGTTCGTCCCGACGATGGATCTCCCCCATCGGTCGTCGAGCCATGCCGGTCCGTCGCCGGAGTCGCTGCTGCCGGCGTTCCGGACGACCGACATCGAACGGGCCGAGGACGGCCGACTCATCTATTACGGCCATCCACAGACCGGCGTCCGTCGGCTCGAACGGGAGGTGTGGCCGCTGTTCCGTGAACACGGCTACGAGGTCCGGTTCCGGACCGTCCGGGACAGCGAACCGGACCCGATAACGGGCGTCGATATCACCGAAGAGCGTCGGGCTCTCGTCGCCGAACCCAGACGGACCGACGGCGGCGTTCCGTGGACGAACGTTATCATGCTCCTGGCGACGGTGTTGACGACGCTGTACGCCGGGACGATCTGGTACTACCAACCGATCGAGGGGCCGCTCGATCTCCTCGCCGGTTGGCCTTTCGCCGCCGCCGTCCTCGGCGTGTTGGCGGTCCACGAACTCGGCCACTACGCCCTCTCGCGATACCACAGCGTCGACGCGAGCCTGCCGTACTTCATTCCCGTTCCGACGTTCATCGGGACGTTCGGAGCGGTGATCTCGATTCGAGGTCGGATCCCGGACCGGGAGGCGCTGTTCGATATCGGCGTCGCCGGCCCGCTCGCCGGCCTCGCGGCTGCGATCGTCGTCGCGGTCATCGGTCTCCACATGGATCCGGTAGAGGTCCCCCAGCGCGTCCTCGAAAGCGAGAGCTCGATCGAACTCGAACTCGGCTACCCGCCGTTGCTCGAGTTTCTCGCGTGGGCGACCGGCCAACAGCTCACCTACGACTCCCCCGAGCTGGTCGCCAACCCGGTCATCTTCGGCGCGTGGGTCGGCCTCTTCGTGACGTTTCTCAATCTCCTCCCCGTCGGACAGCTCGACGGCGGCCACATGATCCGCTCGATGCTCGGCGAGCGGGCCGAGACCGTCGCCTCGCTCGTCCCCGCAGGCCTCTTCGCGCTCGTGGGGTATCTGGCCGTCTTCGCCGACGTCGGCTACAACGCGCTCGTGCTGTGGGGGTTTTGGGGGCTCGTGACGATGGGGTTGGCGTACGTCGGCCACGTCACGCCGATCTTCGATGAGCCGCTCGATCGAACCCGAATCGCGATCGGTGTGTTCACGTTCGCGCTCGGCGTGCTCTGTTTTACCCCGGTTCCGATCGAGATCAGCGGTGCGTGAACCCCCGGTCCGGGAGCTGCTCGCCGTCCATCCGGACGCCGCCCTCGTCGGTAGCGGTCCCGATCCGGACGATATCGACCTCCGTCTCACTCGCTACTGTCGGGAGCGACTCCTCGGGAAGCGTACAGACCAACTCGAAGTCCTCGCCGAAGTGGACGCCGAGCTCTCGTCTCTCGGCCGCGTCTTCGGCGACCGAGTCGACGCTCGGACCGATCGGAACGTCCGAATACCTGATCGACATCCCGCAGTCGCTCGCCTCGCCGAGTTGATGAAGCGAGCGCGCGAGCCCGTCGCTCGAGTCCATCATCGCGGTCGCGTGTGGCCGCAACACCCGTCCGGCGCCGACCCTCGGCTCGAACCGGAACAGGTCGTTGGCCCGTTCGGTCTCTCCGGCCTCGAACAGCTTCAGTGCGGCACCGCTCCGGCCGAACGTTCCGGTCACGCAGACCGCGTCACCCGGCTCCGCCCCCGATCGGTAGACCGGATCGTCGGTCCGGCCGACGGCGGTCGTCGAGACGGTGAACTCCCCGTGGGCGTCGAGATCGCCGCCGACGTACGCCGCATCGACCGCCGCACAGACGTCGGTACAGCCTTCGAGGAACGCTTCGAGCTCCGAGGGCTTGAACGACGGCGCTGCGTAGACGGCGAGGGCGGCGCTCGCCTCGGCGCCCATCGCCGCCACATCGGAAAGTGACGCCCCGACGGCCCGCCAACCGGCGGTATAGCGGGTCACGCCCTCGGGGAAGTCCGTCGTCTCGTGGAGCATGTCCGTGGTGAGTACGAGCCCGTCGAGCACCGCACAGTCGTCGCCCGCGCCGGGAACGGCGTCCCCGACGAGCGACAGCGCCGCCCGTTCGTCCATACCGGCGGGTCGATCGCCCGGCGCATATGCCCATCGGTGCGAAACCGCCCTGTCGGCGTGTTCTCGGTTCCCTGCCCTCGGGGCGGTCGAATATCAACAGCGTTAAACACGCCGGAACGGAACCTGAACGTAATGACGACCCTTTACGACGTCCCCGCCGAGGACCTCATCGAGGCGGTCGCCGAGAAGATCGAATCCGAACTCGAAGAGCCGGAGTGGCTCGAGTTCACCAAGACCGGCCCGGCCCGCGAGTTCCCGCCCGAACAGGCGGACTTCTGGAGCCGTCGCGCGGCCAGTCTGCTCCGAAAGGTCGCCGTCGACGGCCCCGTCGGCGTCGAGCGGCTCCGGACCGCCTACGGCGACGCGACGAACGGATCGACCCGGTACCGCGTCCGACCGAACCACAAACGCGACGGCTCCGGGAACGTCATCCGGACGGCGCTCCAGCAGCTCGAGGACGCCGGCTACATCGAGACCTCCGAAGCCCGCGGTCGCAGCGTCTCCGGTGAGGGCCGTGCGCTCCTCGATGACACCGCCGCCGAGGTCCTCGAGGAACTCGACCGCCCCGAGCTCGAACGCTACGCCTGAGAACCGATCTCGACCGGACCCAGTTCCGACCCGAACAGTAACCTTCTCAACTCCCCGCCCACGAACGGGAGTATGAACCACCGCACGCCAGCCGCGACCGTCGGCGTCGTCGGCGGCGGCCAGCTCGGCCGGATGATGGGCGAAGCCGCGGGCCCGCTCGGGGTCGAGCTCGTCGTTTCGGATCCGACGCCCGACTGTCCGGCCGCGCCCCTCGTCCGCGAGCAGATCGTCGGCGAGGTCGACGACTACGACGCGATCCGTGAGCTCGCCGAACGCGCCGACGTCCTCACCTTCGAGATCGAACTCGCGGACCCCGACGAGATGCAGCGGGTCGGCGAGGAGACCGACACGCCGATCCATCCCGACCCCGACACCCTGCGGACGATCCAGGACAAACTCGTTCAGAACCGCGCGCTCGCCGAGGGCGGCCTTCCGGTCCCCGCGTTCAGAGGCGTCGAGACGGAGGCAGAGCTGCTCGAGGCGGGCGAGGAACTCGGCTGGCCGCTGATGCTCAAAGCCCGCGAGGGCGGCTACGACGGCCGCGGAAACCGCCCCGTCGAGGGCCCCGGCGAGGCGGCCGAGGCGCTCGAGGAGATCGGCGGCGCGGCGCTGGCCGAGGAACTCGTCGACTTCGAGCGCGAACTCGCCGTCATGGGTGCGGTCGGCGACGGTGAGACGCGGGCGTACCCGGTCACCGAAACGATCCACGAGGCGGAGATCCTCAGAGAGTCGGTCGCGCCGGCACGGATCGACGACGCCGTTCGCTCGCACGCTCGCGAGGTCGCGTTCGACGTTCTCGATCTGCTCGAGGGACGCGGCGTCTACGGGATCGAGCTGTTCGAGACGCGCGACGGGGAGATCCTGGTCAACGAGATCGCCCCACGCCCGCACAACTCCGGACACTGGACGATCGAGGGGACGAACTGCTCGCAGTTCGAACAGCACGTCCGGGCCGTGCTCGGGTGGCCGCTGGGTGACGCGACGCTCCGATCGCCGGCGGTGGCGGCGAACCTGCTGGGCGACGTCGACGGCGCCAGACCGGCCGAACTCGCCGGGACCGAGGATATCCTCGGGACGCCCGAGGCGTCGCTGCACTGGTACGGCAAACGCGAGGCCCGCCCCCTCCGGAAGATGGGTCACGTGACGCTCGTCGAGGAGGGGTCCGACCGGGAGGCGCTGCTTTCGAAGGCGCGAGAATTGGTCGACTCGGTGACGTTCGCGTAGCGACGGAACGGGGAACGTGTCCCGGACTGCGCCCGTCTTTCGCGGTTGTGCGGCTCCGGTGGGGGCAACCGGTTCCGTTTTTAAGCTACACACCAACGGGCGAGTAGATGCGCCGTCTCGTCACGCACCGTCTATCCCGTCGGTCGCTGCTCGCGACGCTCGCCTCGGGGACGACGGTCGCGGTCGCCGGCTGTCTCGGCAGCGACACCGCCGAGTCGGACGATTCGGCGGCGAACGGCTCGACGTCGACGGACGATCCACCCGAGTTCCCCGACCATCCGGGCGACACGCCGATCGATCCGCCCGAAGGACGCCGCTGTGACGGTCCCTGCGGGATGACGCCGGCCGCGTATCCGGATTCGAATGCACAACTCGTCCACGAGGGCGGTGAGGGCGTTTTCTTCGACAGCGTCGGCTGTCTGGTCGCCTATCGGCACGACCCGACGTTCTACGACGGTCCGGAGTCGCCGATCGACCGCGTCTGGGCCCGCGATTTCGGGACCGAGGAACTGATGGACGCCGAGGACGCGGTCTTCGTCCACGACTACGACAAGGACCGCCACGAGGAGATCATGGCTCACAACCCGAAGCCCTTCGCCGACCGGGACGACGCCGTCGACTACGTCGACACCCACGACGACCTCGGCGAGAACGACATCGTGGAAATCGACTTCTTCGGCGCCGAGGAGGCCCATGGCTATCGGGATTACCCGATCCCCGAGGACGGGTAACCGAACCGTTTATTCTGAAACACCCCGAACCGCCCGTGTCATGACCCTCCTCCAGGTCCCCGGCGGTCCCGAACTGCTCATAATCGGCCTCGTTTTCGCCCTCCTCGTCGCGATCACGATGGCGGTCGTCGCCCTGATCGTGTTTTTCAGCCGCCGGACCCGGCCCCAACCGCCGGTAGACGAACGGCGAATCGACGAACTCGAAGAGCGCGTCGAAGAGCTGGAGGCTGACCGCGAGGGGTAGGCCGGTCCGGAGCGCGAACCACCAAATCCACGGCGCGAGCCGCTCGAGATCTCCGAACGCCCGAACCGACCGACGAATCACCCGGCTGGAGTACGGTAGCCGAAACCACAACACCCAAGCGGGCGCCACCCACCGATCCAGATATGACCCGTTCCGCCGAAATACAGGAGCTCATCGACCTGTTCGAGGCCGAAGCCGCCCGCGACCGTCCCGAGGAAGCGACGCCCGATGTCGGCATCGTCATGGGATCGGATTCGGATCTCGATACGATGTACGGCGCCTACGAGGCGCTGACCGAACTGGGGTTCGAGGAGGTGACCGATTACGACGATCCGCCGGAGAGTCGGTTCACCTTCGAGACGTTCGTCGTCTCGGCCCACCGGACGCCGGAGCTCATGTACGTCTACGGCGAGACCGCCCGCGAGCGCGGACTCGACGTCATCATCGCCGGCGCGGGCGGCAAGTCGGCCGACCTGCCGAACATGACCGCCTCGATCGCCTATCCGATCCCGGTCGTCGGCGTCCCGGTCCAAGAGAAGTCCGTCGATTCGGTCATCGGCATGCCGACCGGCGCCCCGATCGTGGCCGTCGACGCCGGGAAATCGTTTAACGCGGCGCTGTCGGCCGTCCAGATTCTTTCGCGGGGTCACCCGGAACTGGAGAGTCGCCTCGTCGAGTACCACGACGGCCTGCAGGACGACGTGGGTGCCGTCTCCAAGCGGTTGCACGCCGAAGGGACGGAGCGGTTCCGAGCGGATCGATAGCCGAACCGGTTGTCCACCCGTCTCGGTCGTGTCACGCGGTTTCAGGCCGTCGGAAGGGTGACACTGACCACGTTCCCCTCGTCGTACCGGAACTCGACCTCGCCGTTGAGCGCTGTTACACACCATTTCACGATCCACAGTCCGATCCCGCTTCCGTGTTGTAACGGCGTCTCGTCGCCTTCTTCGATCGTCGCGATCTCGAGGTCCGCGATCCGTTCGTTGGTGTCTCGGATCTCGAACACTGTCCCCGTTTCATCGTCGGAAATCTCGAAGACGTGGACGGTCACGTTCGGATCATCGTCGGCGTGGACGATCGCGTTCTCGACGAGGTTCGAGATCGTTTGTGAGAGTAGCTCCGAATCCGTCCGAAGACGGGTTTTCGACGACGCGATATCGATCGCGATACTCGCGTCGGGACGGCTATCGCACATCTCCCCTTTGATCCCTTCGATCAGCTTCGATACGTCGGTTTCCGACCAGTTCCGTTCTCTCCCTTTGAGACGGTCGAACTGTTTGGCTTTTTCGGCGATCGACAGCAACCGCTGGCTCGACTCGACGATCGACTCGGCTTGGCTGCTGTGTTGGGGATCGTTCGAGTCGTCGGCCATCATCTTCGCGTGCCCCCGAACGACGGTCATTTCGTTCCGAAGGTTGTGTCTGAGGACGCGGTTGAATACCGCGAGTTGCTGTTCGCGCTGTCGTTCCTCAGTGACATCGTAGAGGACGATCATTCCGCCGACCGGATCGTCCCTGGGGTCTGTGAGCGGTGTGTACGAAACCGCGAATATTCCGCCGTCGGGTCCTGAAAGTGTTATTCCTCCGGCTGTCTGCATCCCCTCGAGAGTACTTCCGGTAAGGCTCTCGAGCGGAACCGGGAGCGCGCCCTGTGTCCCGACATCGAACAGTTGTTTTGCACGCTCGTTCAGGCTTACGACCCGTTCTGTGGTATCTACGGTGAGCATCGGATCTTTGAGACTGTCGAGAGCGCTCCGTTCGGCGGCTCGCTGGGTCGTCGGATTCGTTTCGAACATGTGTGTCCCGACGAACGCGTACGCGTCTATGACGACGTGCGGTAGCAAAAAGAGGGGTGCGAGGTTGAGCGCCGGCCACGGACCGATACCCGCGAGCCAGACACACAGCGCGGCCACCGGAGGGAGCGTACTGAGCGCGACCGCGATCGCCTCGCGTCGGTAGAGCGGCCCGTAGTTCAGGATGGTTTCGACCAACAGGAGCACCCCCACGCCGGCAGCGAGAAGACTGACAGCGACAGTCGCATAGCCCCAGGGTTGAATCGAGTACAGCACCGTCGAGAGATCGAACACCGGAGCGCTTCGAAAGTCGCCCCACAGCAGCTCGTGGTACGGGTGCGTCGCCGCCAGAAGCGTCGTCCCGACCGGAAAGACGAAGAGGAGCCGAAACCCTCTGGAACGGATGACCGCCGTTCTCCCGGTGTACTCGAGGGCGAATCCGAGAAAGAGCGGACCGATCCAGGCCAGACCGATCCAAACCGAGGCTTCGGCGTAGCCCCGCCAGAGCGGATCGGAGATCAGAAGTCCAGCGCTATAGCCGATCGCGGCGATTGCCTGGAACGTAAGCGCCGCCATGAACCAGGTCGCGGCGGAGTGCCCACGGTGTCGATCGAGATATCGGACCAATCCGAGGCTCCCGAGACCGGCAGCGAACGACCCGAGTACGAGTATATTTCCGACAGTTCCACTCAATAGTGTTATCCGACACGACGAGTGCACACTTAGTATTTCGGCTTGCGCCGACCGGACAGTCGCTGTCCGTCGTATCTCTTTGACGCCGCGTTTCCGCGGAACGCGACGGATCCCTTGAGGGAGGGTTTCGGGGACCGCCGAGTCGTTCCCCTTGCCCGTCCGTATTCTTCAGTCCGACGCGGTGAAGCCGACCCGACCGTCCTCGGTAGCGACGTAGACGCCGCCGGTGGTCTGTCTGATACGCCCGGATCGCTGGAGGCGCTGACAGCGGCGCCGAACCCGCAGTGGGTGTTTCCCGAGCTCGGCGGCGATCTCCGGGACCGTCGACGGCTGTGTCCGTGCGAGGGCATCGACTATCGAGCGGTCGAGTCCGTCGGGCATGCGTTTCGCCGATAGCTACGCTTTCGAGGACGAACAGCCATGAGCCACGCATCTATGGTGGTTTATTATTGCGTTCGTCGGGCAGCGTCCAACCGCCGAACTCAACAACCCTTATTAGGATGACTTCCGAACCTGAGTACGATACAGACCGCATGAGTGATCCATGGATCGCCGTCGGCGCGCTGGCGCTCGTGGGGCTCGCGATCCCCCTCTCGATGATCGTCGTTTCGAGCCTCCTTCGACCCAGCGTGCCCGAACAGGGGAAACGCGCCGTCTACGAGTCCGGCGAGGTCCCGACCGGGGACACGCGGATCCGGTTCAACATCCAGTATTATCTGGTTGCGTTGCTTTTCGTCGTCTTCGATATCGAAACGGTGCTCATCTTCCCGTGGGCGCTTATCTACGGCGATGCGGTGGCCGAGTTCGGACTCACACCGGTGTTGGGTCCGA
>CAZWZX010000001.1:1787-50629 GCA_964638655.1 uncultured Natronomonas sp. | reverse complement strand
CTCAACGAACACTTCGGCCAGACGGAAGCCGACCTCCTGACGACGAACAGTGCGGTAATCACGGGTCGACGGAGAACCTCCGTCGGCCGCCCGATACCGGGCCACGAGGTGGCGATCATCGACGATACCGGCGAACGACTGCCGGCGGGTGAAACCGGTCGGATCGCGGTCGCCAGCCCGGATCCCGCGATCATGCTCGAATACTGGGACGAGCCGGAAAAGACGGACGAGGCGTTCATCGACGGCTGGCTGGATACGGGCGATCTCGGCTATCGGGACGAGGACGGGTTCTTCTGGTTTGCGGGCCGCGGCGATGAGCTCATCGTCTCGAGCGGCTATCGTATCTCCCCGGTCGAAGTCGAACGAAAGATCGAGGAACACGAGGACGTCCGGGACGCCGTCGTGTTCGCGACGTCCGACGAACGCCGTGGCACGGTCGTCACGGCGGCGGACGATGCGGCTCCGGAACGGGACGAAGACGAACTCCGCGAGGAGATCGTTCGGCTGGTGAAAACGGAGAAGGCGAAATACAAGTACCCTCGGCGGATCGAGTTCGTCGACGGCGTTCCACGGACTTCGACGAACAAGACCGATCGGGAGTCGATCAAACGGCGATTCGACGGCGAGTGACGAATTCGAGACGCCACACACCGAACCAGATCCCTATCGTATACTCCTGTAGAGGTAGCTTCTTGGTATTGGCGGCAGATTGTCGGATATGGCCGGCAAGCAGACCGAGCGAAACGAGATAGAGCGGCTCGACAAGGAGTATACCCTGGGAACGTGGACACGCCAGCGGGACTTCGATCCGACACAGATCGTCGACACCGAGGGGCCGCGGATCGTCACCGCCGACGGCGATTCGATCCTCGATTTCAGCAGCCAGTACGTCTGTACGAGCCTCGGCTACGACGCCGAGCGGGTGTGTGACGCCGTTTCCGAGCAGATCCGTGAGGTACCCTACGTAAACCCGGGCTGGTCGACCGAGCCGCGGGCGAAGCTCTCGGAGAAACTCGCCGAGATCACCCCCGGCTCGCTGAAAAAGACGTTCTACTCGACGAGCGGCACCGAGGCCAACGAGGTCGCGTTCAAGATCGCCAGATCCTACACGGGAAACCACAAGATCCTCTCGCGGTACCGCTCGTATCACGGCGCGACCGCCGCCTCGCTGTCGGCGTCGGGCGATCCACGCCGGGTCGCACAGGGGCCCGAGATCCAGCCGGAGGTCCCCGGGATGGTGAAAGCGCCCGACCCCTACGCGTACGGTTCGAGCCTCGACCCCGAACAGAGCCTCGAGTACATCGACGAGATGCTCGAACTGGAGGGCGGGACGGTCGCCGGTGTGTTGGTCGAACCGCTCGTGGGATCGAACGGCGTGTTGACGCCGCCGGACGATTACCTGCCCCGACTGCAGGAGATCGCTCACGACCACGGCGCGCTGTTGATCTGTGACGAGGTGATGACCGGCTTCGGGCGGACCGGCGAGTGGTTCGCCTCGACGCTGTACGGGGCCGAACCCGACATCATCACGATGGCGAAGGGGCTGACCGGTTCGTATCAACCCCTCGCGGCGACGACCGTCACCGAGGAGATCGCCGAGCACTTCGAGGACAACCTCCTCAACCAGGGCCACACGTTCTCCGGACATCCGGTCGCCTGTGCGGCGGGGGTGGCCGCGGTCGAGACCTACGAGGACGAGGGGCTCGTCGAGAACGCCCGCGAGATGGGCGCGTATCTGAAATCCGAACTCGAAGCGCTGGCCGACCGACACCCGAGCGTCGGCGAGCGCCGCGGTGTCGGCCTCCATCAGGGACTCGAACTCACCCGGAGCGAGGAGAAACGGGTGCCCTTCGAGGAGCGAAGCGACAAGCTCTCCGGGGAGAAGACGGTGCTCAAAGAGGTCGGGGCGAAAGCGCTGGAGAACGACGTCTACTTCTACACGTCGGTGAACACGATCGTCGTCACGCCGCCGCTGACGATCACGGAAGCACACGTCGACGAGGCGGTCGCGGCGCTGGACGAGGCCCTGAAGATCTCGGACGCCAAGATGGAATAGCGTTTTCGAGCCGTCTCTTTTGTTATCCGATCTCCTCGAGTACCCGTTCGATAAGAGACGACGCCTCCGGATCGGTGAGTTCCTGCGGCGAGACGGTGAACTCCCCGAGATGCACGCGTCGCTCGCCGAGCCACACGCGCGGATCCCCGCGGCGAAGCGAGCGGACGAGTTCCAGCGCCGAAAGCGGTGCGGTCTCCCGAACGCGGCCAAGTACCTTCGGCACGCCGCTGGCCTTGTCGTGTCCGTCCGAGAGCCGTATCTCGAGATGCGGGCTCGAATCGAGGCCGTCGGCGATCCGTTCGGCCCGTTCCCGCCAGGTCTCGAGCGTGGCCTCGTGGTCCTCCTCGAGAAAGCCCTCGAGGGCGACCATCAGTCCGACGATCTCTTCGGGACCGACCTTCAGCGGCCGGCCGAGATTCGTCGCGGGCGTTCCCTCGGGGAGTCCCGTCCGATCGATCAGCGTTTCCGGGGGCTCCCACAGATCGTCGTGATAACCGTCGGGAAGCTGTTGGAGCGCGATCGATCTGACGAGATCTTCCCGCCCCGAGACGATCCCGGTCGATTGGGGGCCGCGGATTCCCTTCCCGCCGCTGAACACGACGAGATCGGCGCCCTCCTCGTGGAACCGTTCGAGGTTTTCCTTCGGCGGGACTTCGCTCGCCGCGTCGACGATGACCGGAACGTCGTGACCGCTTGCGACCCTCGTTACCGTCTCCAGATCGAGGACGTTGTGGGGTCGCTGGACGTACGCGATCGCGGCGGTCCGTTCGTCGATCGCCGACTCGATCTCCCAGGGTTCGACCCGATCTGCGCCGCCGTCGATTGGGTGATGGGAGACGTGTCCGAGATCGATCAGTTTCGCCCCGCTGGCCCGTAACCCGACGTCGTATTTGAACCGGTGGGCTCTGGGGACGAGGATCTCGTCCGGGAACCCGCTCGTATCCGGCAGACTCGCCATCCTCGCGTAGTCGTCACCGGCGAGGCAGGCGGCCGCGGCGAGCGTCAGTCCTGCGGCCGAACCGGCGGTGACGACCCCGGCGTCGGCCCCCGTCGCCTCGGCGATCAACTCGGAGGCTCTCGCCTGCAGTTCCGGGACGTAGACGTGCGATTCGGCGGCCCGCTCCATCGCCT
Organism: uncultured Natronomonas sp.; assembly: GCA_964638655.1. Taxonomy (GTDB): domain Archaea; phylum Halobacteriota; class Halobacteria; order Halobacteriales; family Haloarculaceae; genus Natronomonas. Next base: position 47,442 of record CAZWZX010000001.1, on the reverse strand, counting down.
CGACGACGCCCTCGCGTGGGCGTGCGCCGCCGACCTGCGTTCGGGTGCCCACGCCGTTTATGACCCGCCGGGCGCCGAACTCCTCGTATATCGTGTCACCGTCTGGCATGAATGAACGGATCGCCGACAGGAACAAAACTCTTTGCGGTTCCACTCTCGGTCCGGCGCATCAACGGGGGAACTAAGAGCGCTCCGTGGAAGAACAAAACATGTCCGTAATCGACCTATCGGTGACCGGTGGGCGAGTGCTGCTCGACGGCGAACTCCGGGCGGCGACGCTCGGCGTGACCGACGGCGAGATCAGTCACATCGTTGCACCCGACGTCGCGCTCGAGGCGAAAGACGAACTCGTCCTCGAGGGAGAGATCGTCCTCCCGGGGCTGGTCGACGGCCACGTTCACTTCCGGGAGCCGGGATACACCGAAAAGGAGGGTATCGAGACCGGAACCGCCGCCGCCGCCGCGGGCGGTATCACGACGGTGATCGAGATGCCCAACACCGTTCCCCCGGTGCTCACCGTCGATCGATTCGAGTCGAAGGCCGATCTGTTCGAGTCGAAGTCCCACGTCGATTTCGCGCTGTTCGGGGCGATAACCGAGGAGAACGTCGGCACCGGCGACATCGCGGCGATGGCCGATGCCGGTGCTACGGCGTTCAAAACGTTCATGGCGACGAGTTTCGGCCCGCTTTTGATGAGCGACAAGGGCGAGCTCTACCGGGCCTTCGAGGAGGTCGAGGCGTCCGATCGGCCGCTGTATATCCACGCCGAAGACGAGGAGTACCTCGATCTTTTCCGGGACCGTGCGATCGAAGCGCACGGCGAGGAGATGGCAGCGTTCTTCGAGGCTCGGCCGGAGATCGCCGAGACGACGGCCGTCTCGGACGTGTTGGACATCGTCGTCGACACCGGGACTGAGACGGTCATCGTCCACACGACGACGGCCGAGGCGATCGATCGGACGCAGGCCGAGAAGGCGGCCGGACAGCCGGTCTGGACCGAGGTGACGCCGTATCATCTCGCCTTCAGCCGATCGGACATCGAGGAGATCGGGCCCCACGGCATCGGAACGCCGCCGGCCCGCGACGAGCCGAACCGCGAGGCGCTGTGGGATCGAGTCGAGTCCGGTGACGTCGACCTGTTCGGCAGCGATCACGCCCCGCACCGACTCGAGGAGAAAGAGCGACCGCCGACCGAGGTCGCACCGGGGATGCCGCAGCTGGAGACGGCGCTGCCGTCGCTGCTCGATGCGGCGTCCCGCGGTCGGCTCTCGCTTCCGAGGATCGCGGAGCTGTACGCCGAACGGCCGGCGCGGATCCACGGACTCTATCCGAAGAAAGGGACGATACAGGTCGGCTCGGACGCGGATTTCGTCGTCGTCGACCCCGACGCCGAGTGGACGGTCGACGCGGGGGCGTTCGCCTCGGCCGGCGAGTACAGTCCCTTCGACGGGATGACGCTCACCGGCCGCCCGGTGGCGACGTATCAACGCGGGCGGCGGATCGCCGAGGACATGCGCCCCGTCGGCGAGGCGGGGCAGGGGGCGTTTCTCACTCGGTGATTGGGCCGGCGTTCCCGGCCGCGTCGAACGAACTCTCTTCGAGCACGAACATACATTTCCGTCCGTGTCGATGTGTCGATATGGCATTCGACAGCAAGTTCGAGAACGGACGGGTCGTCACGCCCGACGGGGTCGAGTCCGAGCTCTCGATCGGGGTGAGGGACGGCACCATCGCGGCGGTCGGCGATCCGGCAGAACTCGGTGCGGCCGACCGCGCCGTCGATCTGGACGGACAGTACCTCCTGCCGGGCGTCGTCGACGGACACGTCCACGTCCGATCGCCGGGACAGGAGTACAAAGAGGACTGGGCGAGCGCGACCGCCGCGGCGGCCGCCGGCGGCGTCACCACGCTCGTCGCGATGCCCAACACCGACCCGATAATCGACTCTCCGGAGACGTTAGCGCAGGTCTACGAGATCGCCGACGGCGACGCACACGTCGATTTTCAGTCGTATGCGGTGTTGACATCCGAAAACTACGATCGGGTCGAAGCGCTCGCCGATGCCGGGGCAGCGGGTTTCAAGGTCTTTCTCGGGACGACGGTCGGTAACATCGATCCGCCGGACGACGGCGAGTTGTACGCCGCCATGGAGCAGGCCGCCGAGATCGACAAACGGATCGGCTTTCACGAGGAGAACGACGACATCCTGACGTACTTCGAGACGCGGTACAGAGCCGAGGGGCGCAACGATCCGATCGATCACGCCCACTCGCGACCGGTCGTCGCCGAGGCGGAGGCGGTCTCGCGGATCATCCTCCTGGCCGACCACGCCGACTGTCCGGTCCACATGTTCCATCTCTCCTCAGGAACGGGTGCGGAACTCGTCGCCGAGGGGAAGTCCGACGGCGTGAACGTCACCGCCGAGACCTGTCCGCATTACCTGTGGTTCACCGAGGACGTATTGAACGAGAAGGGAAACGTCGCCCGTATCCAGCCGCCGATCCGAAACGCCGACGAGCGCGAGCGCCTCTGGGAGACCGGAATGGACGGCGGGGCGGTCGACTGTATCGCGACCGATCACGCGCCACACACCGACGGGGAGAAGGGCGCCGGCGAGCCGTTCGGGAACACCTGGGAGAGCGCCGCGGGGTTCGTCGGGCTGGAATCGGAGGTCGGCGTCATGTCGACGTTCGTCTCGGAGGGGCGGCTCTCCCCCGAACAGTGGGCATACATGCACAGCACGCGCCCGGCACAGATCTGGGGATTGTACCCACAGAAGGGCTCGCTGGCCGTCGGAACCGACGCCGACTTCACGATCGTTGATCCCGGGGCCGAGTGGACCCAACGGAAGGAAGATCTCCACTCGAAGAGCAAGACGACGCCGTTCAACGGCGAGCGCTTCGTCGGGGAACCGACGATGACCGTCGTCCGGGGCGAGGTCGTCTACGAGGCGGGGTCGTTGGCCGCCGAGTCGGGATACGGCGAGATCGTTCCGGCCGACGGGACGACGTCGAAGGCGGTCCCCCGGAGCGTCCCGGAGCGCTGAGTCGAGTTCACCCGAAAGTTCGGGATTCGACGTCGAAACGATGTATCCACACATCCATCGCGCGGGACCGTCCCGACCACGACGGACATAGGTTTTTAACCTCCTGTGGCGACGCTACATTCCATGGGACTTTCAGTCGCGCTTTCAGGGGATGCGATCATCAACCGACGCGTGTCGATGTGTTCGGACGAGGGGTTCCGGTCGCTGATGGAGCAGTTTCAGTCGGCCGATATCGGGTTCACTCACCTGGAGACGCTGTTTTTCGACTACGACGATCCGGAAGTGTACCCCGCGGCGGAGGCGGGCGGCACGTGGATGCGATCGGAGCCCGAGATCGTCGAGGAACTGAACTGGGCGGGGTTCGATATGGTGTCACACGCCTCGAACCACGCGCTCGATTACTCCTACGGCGCCCTCGAGTCGACGTGGGACACCCTCGAGTCGGCCGGGGTCGATCACGCGGGGACGGGCCGGAACCTCGCCGAGGCCCGGACGCCGACCTACCGGGAGACACCGGGCGGTCGGGTCGGCCTCGTCTCGATGACGACGTCTTTCACCCCCTGGAGCAAGGCGGGGGAAGCCCGCCGCGACATGCAGGGGCGACCGGGGACGAACACGCTGGATACGTATTACGCCGCGAGTCCGGCGTACATCGAGACGATACGGGACCTCGCGAAGGCCGCCGGACTGTGGATCACGCCGGGCGAGGCCGGCGAGTGGCTGCTGAATCCTCCAGGAATCCACAACACGATCTACCGGTTCGTCGAGGACGAGAGCGTCGACGGAATGGTTCGCGTCATCGACGAGGCCGACCGGGAGGGCAACCTCCGGGCGGTCGCCGAATCGGACCGACAGGCGGATCTCACGATCGCTCACGTCCACACTCACGAGTGGGACACGGAAGGGGATCTGAGCGATCCCGCGCCGTTCCTCCCGCCGTTCGCGCGCGAGTGTATCGAAGCCGGGGCCGACATCGTGCTCTGTCAGGGGAGCCACGCGCCGCTTCGTGGGATCGAACTGTACGAGGGCTGTCCGATCTTCTACGACCCGGGCGATTTCTTCATGATGAGCGATACGGTCGAGCGGCTTCCATCGCGGTTCTACGACCGCTATGGTGCCGGGCCGGACACGCATCCCGCCGAGGGGATGCCCGGGGAGGCGTTCGAAGCCCGCGGCGTTTCGAGCATGTTCGGCGAGGACGACGACTCCGATTCCGACTACGGCGGCAGAGTCGAAAGCCCGCCGGGCGGGTACTTCTCCGGGAAGGTGATCGGCAACCTCGTTCCCGTCTGTACGTTCGACGAAGAGCTCTCGCTCGAGGGAATCGAACTTCACCCCGGATACCTCCGTGACTCGCCGACGGTGTATAAAGGCGTTCCGACGCGGGCGAAGGGATCGAAGGCGGAAGCAATCATCGAATACGTCGGGGAGCTCTCCGAGCCGTTCGGGACGACCGTCTCCTTCGAGGACGGGACCGGTCACGTCTCGGTATAAAGCGGAAGCGAAAACACCGCGGCGCAACGGGATACTGTTTTATTCGCGGGCCGAGGAGACGTCCGTATGCGAGTAGAACTCGATCGGGAACGGTTCGTCGAGACGATGAAGACACAGGCCGAGATCGGCGGGACGGAGGGTGGGGGGCTGCACCGCCTCGCGCTGTCCGATGCGGACCGGGAAGTCCGGGATTGGTTCAACGAACAACTGGACGCGGCGGATCTGACGGTTCGGATCGACGAATTCGGGAACATGTTCGGCCGACGGGCCGGGACGGATCCGGAGGCCGATCCCGTGATGGTCGGCTCGCATCTGGACTCACAGCCTTACGGGGGGATCTACGACGGTGCGCTGGGCGTTATCAGCGCGCTGGAGTTCATCAGAACCCTCGACGACGAGGGTATCGAGACGGAACGGCCGATCGAGATCGTCAACTGGACGAACGAGGAGGGCTCGCGGTTCCATCCGGCGATGCAGGGAAGCGGCGTCTGGGCCGGCGCCCACGACATCGAGGAGGAGTACGAAAAGACCGACACCGACGGGAAGACGTTCGAGGCGGAGCTCGAACGGATCGGGTACAAGGGGGAGCATCCGGCCTCGCCCCTGACCGACTACTCGGCCTATCTGGAGCTCCACGTCGAACAGGGGCCGTATCTGGAGCGCGACGACAAAGACGTCGGTATCGTCACCGGGATCGTCGGGTTCAGCTGGGGTGAAATCACGTATTACGGCGAGGCGGACCACTCCGGGCCATCCCCGATGTATTCGCGATCCGACGCCCTCGTCGCGGCGACGGAGGTCATCGACCGGATCCGGCGGATCCCGTCGGATCTCGGCGATCGGACCGTCGGTACGACCGGCTACATCGACGCGAAACCCAACTCGATCAACATCATCCCCGAGGAGGTCACGTTCACGTGGGACTTTCGGGATCCCAAAGACGAGATCGTCGAGACGGCCGTCGAACGCGTTCGAGAGGAAGCGAAGGTCGCAGCCGAGCGGGAGGGCGTCGACTGGGAACTCGAAGAGCGCATGCGGGCCGGAAGCGTCGACTTCGCCGATCGGTGCGTCGAGGCGATCGGGTCGGCCGCCGAGGACCTCGGCTACGACGGGCAGCGTCTGGTCAGCGGCGCCGGACACGACGCAACCCACATGACGGAGATCTGTGACACCGGAATGGTCTTCGCCGTCAGCGAGGACGGCAAGAGCCACAACGAGGACGAGCACACCAGCTGGGACGACTGCTATGCGGCCGCCAACACGATCGCCAACGCCGCACTCGAGTTGGCCGAGCCGGATGTCTGAACGGCCCGTGTGAAACTGTGTTCGACACCGGGGCGTCGCTGATTCCTTCGAAGAACTCTCGGGATCGATCACCCCGTTTCCTCTGTCAAGCCCCGATGAACGGTCGGTCGAAATCTGTCGAACGTCTGCGTTCGGTAGAGAAAAGCTGATTACGATCCGTTTCGCCGCCTTCAGCATGACGAGTTCAGACCGCGTTCGGTACCACACCTCTCGAGAGACGGTCCCGGAAGACGGCCGACATCACTACGACGCGATCGAAGAGAGTCGGGGCCACGTCAGCGGACCGTTCTCGGTGTTTTTGAACAGCCCCGAGCTTGCGGGACGGATCGGTCACCTCGGCGCGTACGTCCGCTTCGAGGGTGAGCTTCCCGATGCGGATCGGGAACTCGCGATACTCACGACGGCGCGGGCGTTCGATTGTGCCTACGAGTGGGCGGCACACGTCCCGATCGCCGAAGAGGCCGGTGTGCGTAGCGCGGCGATCGATGCCGTCGCCGACTCGCTGTCGGCCGAGGATCTCAACGGTCGGGAGCGAACGATCGTCGAGTACGGGCGAGAGCTGTTCGAGGAACACGCAGTGTCGGATGAAACGTTCGAAGCCGCGATCGGGCGCTTCGGTGAATCGGGCGTCACGGAGCTTTCCGGAACGATGGGGTACTACGCGATGCTCGCGTGTGCGCTGAACGCCTTTGAGGTGCTTCCACGATCCGATCAGCCGAAGCTCCCCTGATTCGACCGGCGTCGCGTGATCGGCCCGGCGGGGCGATGCAATTATCTTTTTTCGCGGTAGTTCACAACGTATGCCGACCGAACTCGCAGACGGCGTCCACGACATCACGTGCCGGACCGAAGACAGCGGCAAACGGTATCGGGCGTTCCTGTTCACCGACGGGACGCCGACGCTTTTCGATGCCGGGCTCGCAGAGACGGCCGAATCGGTGTTCGAGGGCATCGAGGCCGTCGGGGTCGAACCGGAACGGCTCGTAATCACCCACGGCGACGGCGATCACATCGGCGGCTTCGATGCGATCGTCGATCGGTACGGTATCGAGACGTGGGTACCCGAACAGACCGAACTCGAGACCGATCACGTTCCGGATCACCGATACGGCGACGGCGATCGGATCGGACGGTTCGAGGCCGTCTCCGTCCCCGGACACGAACCGGACAACCACGCCCTGATCGACGAGGACGCTGCGATCGCGGTGCTGGGCGACGCCGTCTCCGGCGCCGACCAGCGCGGACTGCCGGCGGGGTATTTCCACCTCCCGCCGGCCGTCTACTCGAGGGATCTCAACGAGGCCGAAACGAACCTCGAGCGGTTACTCGAGTACGAGTTCGAGGTCGGCCTCGTCTATCACGGCTCGTCCGTGACGGAAAACGCCGGAGCGAAACTCGATCGGTACGTGAACTTTCCGGGCAAGCCGTGAGCGATCCGATCAGTCCTCGGCGAACGCTTCGGCGACCGACAGCTCCGACCCGAGTGCGACGAGAAGTTTGATCCGCGCTTTGTGTGCGGGGAGGTCGTCGCCGAGGACGGCACCGTGTCCCTCGAGGGTGTGACCGCCGCCGCCACCGTAGACTGCCGCGACCCCGCCCCCGGGACACCGAGAGGCGATAACGACGGGAACGCCGGCCGAGATCGCGTCGGCGACGGCGTCGGCGACGGCTTCGGGCGCGTTCCCCAGACCGGTCGCTTGGAGGACGATCCCGTCACAGCCGCCGTCGACCGCGCGGTCGACCCGATCGCGGTCGACGCCGAGGCCAAGCGGGACGATCGGGACGTCACCGGCCGGGGGCTCGTCGATCGGGAGATTCACCGATCGGGAACCCAGTTCGCCGTATCGCTCGAAGCCGTCGGGAGCGAGGACGCCGACCGGACCCTTGCCGGGGGATTCGAACGTGTCGAGACGCCACGTGTGGGATTTGACGGCGTCGCGGGCGGCGTGAAGCTCGCCGTTGAGACAGAGATAGACGCCGCCGGCCGTCCGGACGGCGGCTTCCTCGGCGGCGCTGACCGAATCGAGGAGGTTCGCCGGGCCGTCGGCGCCCGCCTGATCCGGACGACGCTGTGCGCCGGTGAAGACGACGGGTGAGTCGCTCTCGCACGCGAGATCGAGATAGTAGGCCGACTCGGACATCGTGTCGGTCCCGTGGGTGACGACGACACCGCCGTCGTGGGCGGCGATCCGTTCGCGGAGCCGCTCCAACACCTCGAAATCCATGTCGATGCTGGGGCGATGGGCGACGTTCTCGACGCGGATCCGGCCCTCCAGTTCCGGAACGGCCCCGACGAGTTCCTCGCCGGTCTTCGTCGGGCCGGCGCCGTCGTCGCCGGCCGTGCTCGCGATGGTGCCGCCGGTGGAGAGGACGAGTACGCGTTCGGACATACGGCTTCGGTCGGGGAGTCGACGGATAAGGGCTCCGGATCGAGGGCGGAACACCGCCACCTGGAGGGTCACCCTTTTTCAGTCCGCTTTACGGATACCGAGCCATGACGCGATTGGCGATCAATCCACCGGAACTCAAAGACGCCCGAAGCATCGGCTACAACCACGCGGTCATCGACGGGGGGACGTTCTACATGGCCGGACAGGTGGCGATGGACGAACACTCCAACGTCGTCGGGGACGACATCGAAACCCAAGCCGACAAGACCTACGAGAACGTCGGGATCCTCCTCGATGCGGTCGGGAAGACCTACGCCGACGTGGCGAAGGTCACGACGCACATCGTCGATCTGAGCGAACACTACTACGACGGCTACAAGCGGGTCTATCAGGACACCTTCGAGGAGCCGTACCCGTGTCACACCGTTCTCGGCCACGAGGAGTTAGCACACGAGGAGTACCTCGTTGAGGTCGAAATCGAGGTCCCGTTCACCGAGGTCGAAATCGAGGCACTCGAACCGGACGGCGAGATCATCCGGGAGATCTGAACCCCCCGCCGTAGGGAGCAACAGGGTTTATCCGTCGGACGGCGTACCGGGCAGTATGCCGAACTATCCGGATCTCTCGGAGCTGACCGACCGGATGCCACAGTCGGGCATCCGCGAAGTGTTCGATGCCGCCCAGAAGTACGACGACCTCGCCGATATGAGCATCGGCGAGCCGGATTTCGCCACCCCGGAGCCGATCGCGACCGCGGTCGCAGACGCGCTCGGGACCGGAATCAGCAGCTACACGACCTCGACCGGACGGGCGGACCTCCGGGAGTCGCTCGCGGCGAAACTGGCGGCGGAAAACGGGATCGACGCCGATCCCGGCGAGGAGCTCATCGTGACGCCGGGGGCGATGGGGGCGCTTTTCAGTTCGCTCAACGTCCTCTGTGACCCGGGCGAGGAGGTGCTCGTTCCCGAGCCGTACTGGCCGAACTTCCACGGCCACGTCGCGAGCACCGGGGCGGAGTTCGTTCCCCTCCCGACCGACGAGACGTTCGTGCCGGCGGCCGAAACCGTCGCCGACGCGATCACCGAAGAGACTGTCGCGATCGTGCTGAACACGCCCGCGAACCCCACGGGAGCCGTGATCCCGCCGGCCCGGCTGGAGGCGATCGCCGACGTCGCGAGCGAGAACGATCTGTGGATCGTCGCCGACGAGACCTACGAACATCTCGTCTACGACGACGCGACCCACCACTCGCTCGCGAGCGACGGGGACCGCTTCGAGCACTGCGTGACGGTCCACAGCTTCTCGAAGTCCTACGCGATGACCGGCTGGCGCGTCGGCTATGCGAGCGCACCGGCACACGTCGTCGACGGGATGCGCGTCCTGCAGGAACACAGCACCTCCTCGATCGCCGAACCGGCGCAGGTCGCGGCGCTTGCAGCGCTGGAAAACCGGGACGTCGTCGACGAGATCCACGGGGCGTTCGCCGAACGCCGCCGGATCGTGCTTGACCGCCTCGAGTCGATCGACGGCGTCGACCCGGGAAATCCCCGCGGCGCCTTCTACGTCTTCGCCGACATCTCCGAACACACGGACGACAGCCGCGAGTTCGTCGAGCGGCTCATGGCCGAGGCCGGCGTCGCCGCCGTTCCCGGGACGGTGTTCGGCGACGACAGCGAGGGGTACGTGCGCTTTTCCTATGCGACCGATCCGGACACCATCGAGACGGCGATGGATCGGCTCGAGGCGTTCCTCGGAACCGCTTGAGTCCCCTCGGAGCGGGCGGGTTCGTTCGGAATCGATCGGGCGGACGCCCCGTATGGAGGACGGGGATATTTGCGTATCGAGCGTGTCCGAAACCACATGACGGATACCGTGCGGGCGGTCATGCTCGATCCGGACTGGTTCGGGGACGTCGACGCAGAGCGGGCTCACTTCGAGGAGTTGCTCGACGACGTCGTCGTCGAGGGGATCGACTGCACCGAGGCGGAGATCCCCGAGGCGGTCGGGGAGGCCGATCTCCTGTTGTCCCATTATACGGGCGTGTCGGCGGCGAGTATGGACGCGACGGGCTGTTCTGTCGTTGCCAGGTACGCGACCGGGATCGACGGCATCGATATCGGGGCCGCGACCGAGCGCGGCGTCCGGGTGACCCGTGTCCCGGAGTACTGTGACGAGGAGGTCGGAACCCACGCCCTCACGCTCGCTTTGGCGGCGTTTCGGGGGCTTTCGGTGTACGATTCGTCCGCGGCCGAGGGACGCTGGGAGTGGGCCGACGCCGCGCCGATTCCGCCGGTCGAGGAGGCGACGTTCGGCGTGTTAGCGTTCGGACACAAGGGGAGCACGACCGCGAGAAAGGCCGCAGCGCTCGGGTTCGACGTCTGTGCGTACGATCCTTATATCGACGACGACGAGATCGAGAGTCACGGCGTCCGTCCGGTCGACTACGGGACGTTGCTCGATACCGCCGACGTCATCTCGATACACGCACCGCTGACCGGGGAGACCGAAGGGATGGTCGGCGCGGCGGCGCTCGAGCGGTTGAACGACGACGCCGTCCTCGTGAACACGGGTCGGGGGCGGGTACTCGACGAAGCGGCACTCCTCGAGGCGCTCGAAAACGGCGAGTTACGCGGAGCGGGACTCGACGTTCTCGGGCGGGAACCGCCGTCGAGGGAGAACCCACTCCTCGGACGCGACGACGTAATCGTCACGCCACACGCGGCATGGTATTCGACGCGGACGGTATCGACGCTCCGTCGGCGCGGAACCGAGATCGCCGTCGCCGCGCTGAACGGCGAACGCGTCGAGGGGCTTGTCAACCCCGATTCGATACGTTGACTACCAAACAGTTACCGTAATAAACATATTTCTAACATAATACGCACACTCGGTCTGAACCGATAACAGCGTCTCTGTCCGTCCCGGTGGTCTATAAAACGTGTACGGGATCGAACGATGGATGGCATCGAAACGTCCGGTATCTATCGCTTGATCCGGTTCTATCCGGTCTGAACGATATCTGTTTCCGATCCGCTCAGACCTCGATGCGGATCCGTTCGCGCTCGTATAAAATACTTTAGTATATCGTAGTCTATTGAGGTATGTCACCGAACCCCTGATGAGGCCTCTTCGAGCGGAGGCGTTCACGGCGACGAAACCGAACCGGGATCGATACGACCGGAGACCGGGAAGATCGCAGCGCTCAGGATTTCAGGAACTGTTCGAGTCCGACGAGCCGATCGGCGACGATCACGGCCACGAACGCGACGACGACGTAGACGCTCGCGACTGCGGCGACGAGCGGACTGATGTTCGAGCGGATCGAGGTGTAGATCAACACCGGGAGCGTGACGATATCTGGCGTCGTGATGATGAGGCTGACGAGGAACTCGTTGAGTCCGAGCACGAACATGATGAGCGATCCCGTGATGACGCCCGGCATCAGCGAGGGGAGCGTCACGTTGAAGAAAGTCTGTATCTCGTCGGCACCGAGGTTCTTCGCGGCGTTTTCCAGTTGCGGATCGAGCGCGTTGACCCGGGAGGTGACGCTCCAGATCATAAAGGGGATGTTGATGATCGTCAGAGCGAGCCCGACCGTCCACAGCTGTCCGATGTAGCCGAGCTCGCCGAGGATGATCAGCAGGATCACGCCCGAAACCACGAGCGGAACGGTAAACGGCAACAGGAAGTAGATCTGCAGGGACTTTTCGAAGCGGATATCGTAGCGGATCAATCCGAGGCCGGTGAGGATCCCGATCGGTATCGAGAGCAGTGTACAGAACAGCGCGACGGCGACACTCCGGTAGAACGCGTCGATGAACCGCTGTTCGCCCGGGATCTGTGCGTACCACCGCAGGGAGAAATCGTCGGGTGGGAACCTGACCAGATCGCCCCCTGGAACGAGACGACGAGGACGATGAGCGTCGGCAGCATGAGGAAGATGACCTCGAGGACGATTATCACCGACAGAACCGGGTGTTCGCCGGGGAGCCCCCGCGTGAGACGGAAAAAGCGGTTCGCGAGCCCGTCTCCGTTACTCATCGGGATCACCCGTGTCGACGCCGAGGGTACCGGTCCCGACGACCTGGAAGACGAACAGGACGACGATCGAACTGACGATCACCAGGGCGACGCTGAACGCCGCGGCCAGCGGCCAGTTGCCGGAATCGAACAGCGTTCGGAAGATGAGGTTCGCGACGAAGGTCACCTGCCCGCCGCCGACGAGTTCCGGGATGGCGTAGGTCGCCGACGTGATGGTGAATACGACGATGGTGGCGCCGGCGATACCGGGAAGCGAAAGCGGGATCACGACGTACCGGAACGTGTCCAGGCGGTTCGCGCCGAGGTTGCTCGCCGCGAGTTCGAGCGATCGGTCGATGTTCTGGATCGCCGGCGCGAGCATGATGATCGCGAAGGGGATCATGATCTGGAGGAGTCCGATCACGACGCCCGTCCGCGTTCCGATGAACCGGATCGGTTCGATCCCCACGACGCCGAGCGCGGAGTTCAAAAGGCCGTTACGGCCGAGAATGATGAGCCAGCCGTACGCGCGGACGATCACGCCGGTAAAGAACGGAACGAAGAGGCTGATCAAAAGCAGCTTTCGAACGAGAGCCGAGCGGACGCGGATCGTCAGGTAGGCGTACGGGAGCGCGAAAGCGACCGACAGAGCGGTGATGAGAAGCGACAACCCGATCGTTCGAACGAAGATCGAGTAGTAACCGCGCCGTCCGAGCAGCGTCTCCCAGTTCTCCAGAGTGAACTCGTAGATGATGAACTCGAAGGGATCGTGTGTCAGGAAGCTATACGCGGTCAGGATGAACATCCCGACGAAGAGGAAACTGACGAGCAAGAATCCGGGGACGATGAGGATATACCCCATCCACGTCGGTGGCGACTGATAGAACCGCTCGGGGAGCAGCTCCTTGGCGGCGATCAGGGTGTCCTCCGCCTTCCAGACTGCCCGCTCGAGTTGTCTCGGTTTCTTATCGACCATGGTGCTCACTCGAGTCCTTTCGGTTCGTATCCATCATATGACATAGCGCACAGTTGGTGTATTAATAAGGGTTTTGGACGGATGCGTCGTCCGAACTCGACGTTAAACGCCCGACGAGCGAAGGTTCGTCCCGGATCTGACATGGGATGAGGGGGACCTTAGGAGCCCATGATGACGTTGAACTCCTCGTAGAGTTCGGACTTCCGCTCCGTGTAGACGTCCAGATCGACGGTCAGCAGGTTCTCGAAGTCCTCCTCGCTGGTCGGGTATGCCGGATCGTCGACCATGTAATCCAGCGGTTCGACGTTGCTGTTGAGCATCGGCAGCGAGAGTCCCCCAGTCCAGCCTTCCTGGTTCTCCGCGGCACAGGCGTAGTTGATGAACACCTGCGACCAGTACAGTTCGGATTCGGACTGGTTCCGTGGCGTGTACATCCCATCGCCCCACGCGGTCGCGCCTTCCTCGGGGATCGTCCAGCCGACCGGTTCGCCCTCCTCGAAGGCTTCCCGGAGGTTGTTCATCAGAAGCGGCCCGGCGGCGACCTCACCCTCGCGGATCTGCTGTGTCAGGCTCGTGTCGTCGCCGATGTGTCCGATGCTCGGTCTGAACGCCTCTAGTTGATCGTACACCGGCTGAAGATCGTCGTCGCCCAGCGGCGTATCCGTCAGCTCCGAGAGAACCGGCCAGAAGCCGTAGCCGTTGTCGTACTGCGAGAACTCGTTTTCGAACTGCTCGTCCAGGAAATCGGTCCACGATTCCGGCGGTTCGGTCGACCCGGTAACCTCCTCCAGCGCCTCCTCGTTGTAGGAAAGCGAGTAGGTGTACGAGTACAACACGACGTACGGCAGGTCGCCGTCGACGTCGGGGATCGCGAGGTCGAACATCTCGTCGAGGTTCGTGACGATATCGGGGTCGAGCGGCTCGGCGAGGTCCATCAGATACTCCTCGTGAAGCGCCGGCTCGACGGTCCACATCACGTTGACGGGCGGCTCCCGGTCCTGCTGGATCGCCGTCCGGATGTCGCCCTGCATGACGGTCCGATCGGTGTTGTCGTACTGGACCTCGATTCCCGTGTCCTCGGTGAACGCATCGCCGACGTGTTCGGCCAACGAACCCTCCCAGATCCCGCCCCAGGCCCGAACGGTGATCGAGTCGGGCTTTTCAGGCTCGCCGTTGCCGTTGCCGTTTCCATTGCCGTTTCCGTTTCCGTTTCCGTTCCCATTACCGTTGCCGTTTCCGTTCCCACCCAGACACCCGGCGACGCCGCTCACCAGGGCGGCGGAGCCGGCACTGAGCATGGCCCGCCTCGAGGGCCGATACGTGCTGTTTGCCGCTTCGTTTCGGTCACCGGTGTCTTCGGACGTGCGCTTTCGTCCCATGATACGTGTTTTCAATTCGGATCCTTGTATATATATTTTTCCCCGGGGCGCTCATTATACATACATGCATATATATTGATTAAAAGCCGACAAACCGCTCCAGTAGAGTGAATACGTTGTTCGATGCGGCAACTCGGGCGTGCCGGAACCCCTCGGAACCGACCCCGAGGAACCCGGTGAGTCGGACGGTTTGTTCGGTCGTATCAGACCGTGTACACCAGGCAGTCGGTCGCGTCCCAGCCGATCCGGACGTCGTCACCGCGGGCGAAGACACGGGTGTCCTCCGAGTTGATATCGGAGACCTGAAACGGCGTCTCGATGCCGTCGATCTGTACGGTCGTATCGACGAAGTTACCTTTAAAAACGACGTCCGTAACCGTCCCGTCGAAGACGTTGTCGGCCGAAACGGATTCGCCGATATCGATCTCCTCGAAACGGACTCCGACCGAGACGTCGTCGCCGACCTCGATCGACCCCTCGACGAGGTCCGCCCGGCATTCGATCGCGTGATCGGTGCCGGCGAGTTCGACGGTGCAGTTCGGCGGATCGACCCGCTCGACCCGTCCCTCGACCATGTTGGTGTTGCCGACGAAGTCCGCGACGAAGGCCGTCCGCGGGCGGGCGTAGAGATCCTGCGTTGGGGAGTGTTGGGCGATCTCGCCGTCCTGGATGACGGCGACTCGATCGGCCATCGTGAGCGCCTCTTCTTGGTTGTGAGTGACGTGTACGGTCGTCACGTTCGTCTCGCGGTGGATACGGAGGAGTTCGTGGCGCATCTCCTCTCGGAGTTTCTTGTCGAGCGAACTCAGTGGTTCGTCGAGCAACATCAGCGAGGGCTCGAACGCCAGCGCACGGGCGATCGCGACCCGCTGTTGTTGGCCGCCCGAAAGCTCCGAAACCCGCCGGTCGGCGATGTCGGGCAGACGGATGAGATCGAGCATCTCTTGGACGCGAGCTTCGCGGTCGAACTTGTCGACCCGACGCATCTTGAGCGGGAAGGCGATGTTCTCGGCGACGGTCATGTGGGGAAACAGCGCCATGCTCTGAAAGACCATCCCGATGTTTCGCTCGTAGGGGGGCTTCTGTGTGACGACCTCGCCGTCGATGTGAATGTCGCCCGACGTCGGTTTCGTGAACCCGGCGATCATATGCAATAGCGTGGTCTTTCCCGCGCCGCTGGGGCCGAGCAGCGTGAGGAACTCCTGATCGCGAACGGCGAGCGAGACGTCGTCGACGGCGACGACGTCGTCGAACGCCTTCGTCACGTTCTCGATACGGACGGCGACGTCCCTGTCGTCCAGGTCCTCCGACCCGGGTCCCGCCGAAAGAGCGTCGTCCTGATCTAGAGCCATATCAACTGTCACCTGCAGACGATATATATAGTTTGGGCCGACGGCGGTATCCGCGTCGTCCCGAAAAGGGTGTGTCTCACACCGGCGGCGATCACCCCGGTTCGTCGAGCTCGGTGACCACACCGCCGACGATTTTCCCTTCGGCCCGGCGGAGGTGTTCTTCGAACGTCCGCCGCCCCAGATCGAGCGTCTCGGCGATCTCTGCCGACGTGTGCTCCCGCGGAATCTCGTAGAACCCACACTCGTAGGCAGCGTGTAGCGCTTCGGCCTGCCGATCGGTCAGTTCCGACGTCACCGAACGGGATCGACCGACGGTATCGTCGAGAACATCGTGGGTTTGCCGGTGTTTCGATTCGACGGTGACCGGGAAGTTCTCGACGAGCTGTTGATAGAGTTCGGTGAGGTTGTCCTCGGAAAGTGCGAGTACCTGCACGAGGAGCTGTCCGTGTTCGTACCGCTGTGGCGGCCATGACAGACAGCCGTGGTCGGCGAGATACGCCTCGATCAACGGTTCCTGATGGGTCCGCAAACAGTCGTCGGTAACCAAAAGCAGCGTACCGTCAGTTCGGTACGTGTCCCGGATCCCCACGGTCGACCCGACCCGATCCGTCAGAACGTCTCGGTCGTTTCCGGTCGCCCGTATCATGTCGCAGTGATCGTTGCACCACATCTCGAGCCGCAGATCTCGGCCGCGTGTCAGTTCGGCGTAGGCGCTGTCGTGTGCGACCCGGAACGTCGCTTCGTACAGGCACATACGGCGTAGTTCGGCCGTATATATTTAAAACCCGCCGCTAGGAGGGATATCGTTGAACCACCTTGAGAACGATTCCCTAGGTATGCCCGGTAACGAAAAACTGATCGACGCCGACCACGGAAACCCGAGCGAACAGTGGCTCGAGTACCAGGGGGCCCCGACCGGCACCGACATCGAATGTAAGGGGTGGCGACAGGAGGCGGCCCTCCGGATGCTCAACAACAACCTCGATCCGGAGGTCGCGGAGGATCCCGAAAACCTCGTCGTCTACGGCGGTGCGGGCCGGGCGGCCCGGAGCTGGGGCGCCTACGACGCGATCCTCTCGGAGCTCCGGGAGCTCGAGGACGACGAGACACTGCTCGTCCAGTCTGGCAAACCGGTGGGCGTGTTCCGGACCCACGAACGGTCGCCGCGCGTGCTGATCGCGAACTCGAACCTCGTCGGCAAGTGGGACAACTGGGAGCACTTCCACGAACTGGAAGCGGAGGGCAAGATCATGTACGGCCAGATGACCGCCGGTTCGTGGGCCTACATCGGCACGCAGGGGATCATCCAGGGAACCTACGAGACGCTCGCCGAACTCGCCCGCCAGGAGTACGACGGTGACCTCCGGGGGAACACGGTCGTCACCGCCGGGTTGGGCGGGATGAGCGGCGCACAGCCGCTCGCCGCGACGATGAACTACGGCGTCTGTGTCGTCGCCGAAGTCGACGAGAAACGCATCGACCGGCGGATCGAAACCGGCTACTGCATGGAGAAAGCCGACGATCTCGACGACGCACTCGAACGGGCGAAGGGGGCCGCCGCTGCCGGCGAGCCCTACAGCGTCGGCGTCCACATGAACGCCGCCGACATGCTCGAAGCGATGCTCGATCGGGGGTTCGTCCCCGACGTCGTCACGGACCAGACGAGCGCCCACGACGTGATGGAGGGGTATTACCCCGCCGGCTATACGGTCGATGAGGCCGAGGAACTCCGCGAGACCGACCCCGAGCGCTACCGCGAGGCGAGTCTCGACACCATGGAGCGACATCTCGACGCGATCCTCGAGATGCAGGATCGGGGCGCGGTCGCCTTCGAGTACGGCAACAACATCCGGGGTCAGGTTCAGGAGAACCGCGACCACGGGAACGCATTCGACTTTCCCGGCTTCGTGCCGGCGTACATCCGCCCCCAGTTCTGTCGCGGGAAGGGGCCGTTCCGCTGGGCGGCGCTGTCGGGTGACCCCGACGACATCTACCGGACCGACGAGGCGATCCTCGAGTTGTTCCCCGAGAAGGACCACCTCGAGCGGTGGATCGAACTCGCACAGGAGCAGGTCCAGTTCCAGGGGCTTCCGAGCCGGGTCTGTTGGCTCGGTTACAACACCGAAAGCGAGGCGGGCGACGAGCGACTGACCGAACGGGCCCGTTTCGCGTTGCGGATCAACGAACTCGTCGCCGAGGGAGAGATCTCGGCGCCGGTCGTGGTCACCCGTGACCACCTCGATGCGGGCAGCGTCGCCAGCCCCTTCCGGGAAACCGAGGACATGAAGGACGGCACCGACGCGGTGGCCGATTGGCCGATCCTGAACGCCCTCCTCAACTGCGCGGCGGGGGCCGACATCGTCTCCGTCCACGACGGCGGCGGCGTCGGGATCGGGAACTCGCTGCACACGAACAACCACGTCGTCCTCGATGGGACCGAACTCGCCGCCGAGAACGCCCGCCGGGTCTTCACGACCGATCCCGGGATGGGCGTGATCCGACACGCGGACGCCGGCTACGGGGACGCCATCGACGAGGCCGAACGATCGAACGTCGAGATCCCGATGCGCGAGCAATGAGCGACCTCGACGCGGTGATCCACGGCGCGGCCGAGATCGCGGCCGTTCGGTCGGGCGGGGAACTCGAAACGATCGAAAACGGCGCGGTGGCGGTACGCGACGGCGAGATCGAGGCCGTCGGTGACACGGGGACGATCGTCGCCGAACATCCGCCCGAGAACGCCGAGGTGGCGATCGACGCGACCGGAAAGACGGTCACCCCCGGCTTCGTCGATCCGCACACCCACGCCGTCTTCGCCGGGGACCGATCCGACGAGTTCGAGGCGAAACTCCGCGGGAAGAGATATCAGGAGATCCTCGCGGAGGGCGGAGGGATCCTCCGGACGGTCCGGGCGACGCGCGAAGCCGACGACGAGACGTTGCTCGAGGACCTCCTCGAACACCTCGATGTCATGCTCGCACACGGATCGACGACGGTCGAGGTGAAATCGGGGTACGGCCTCGATACGGAGACCGAACTGCGGATGCTCGAAACGATCGAGCGGGCCGACGAGCGCCATCCGATCGACCTCGTGCCGACGTATATGGGTGCCCACGCCGTCCCCGAGGGGACGGGGGCGGATCGGTACGTCGATGACGTGGTCGACGAACAGCTGCCGGCCGTCGAATCCCAGGGGATCGCGGAGTTCTGCGACGTCTTCTGTGAGGAGGGCGTCTTCGACGTCGAACAGTCCCGGCGAGTCCTCGAGGCCGGGCTAGAGCACGGGCTCAAGCCGAAAGTCCACGCCGAGGAGTTCGTCCGGCTCGGCGGAGCAGCACTCGCCGCCGACCTCGGTGCGACGAGCGCCGATCACCTCCTGCACGCGACGACCGGGGACGTCCGGGCGCTAAACGACGCCGGGACGGTGCCGGTGTTGTTGCCCGGTACGGCTTTCGGACTGGGAGCGGAATACGCCGACGCGCAAGGAATGTTGGCGGAGGACGCGCCGGTGGCGCTGGCGACCGATTTCAACCCGAACTGTTACGCTCACAGTATGGGCTATGCGATGACGCTCGGCTGTGTCGGCATGCGGATGACGCCGGCCCAGTCGCTCGTCGCCGCGACGCACAACGCGGCGCGTTCGATCGATCGCCCGGCGGGCGGACTGCTGGAGGCGGGGACGCCGGCGGATATCTGCGTCCTCGACGCGCCCTCGTTCGTTCACGTCCCGTATAACTTCGGCGTAAACCGCGTCGAGACTGTCCTCAAAGGCGGGGAGGTCGTCCATGCCCGATGAGGTCGTCTGTGACGGCTCCACGCTGACCCCCGAGGAAGTCGTCGCGGTCGCACGGGAGAACGCCCGCGTAACAGTCTCTGAAGAGGCCAGAGCCGATATCCGGACGGCCAGAGCGCGGGTCGACGAGATCGTCGAGGACGGGACGATCGCCTACGGGATCAACACCGGGTTCGGGGAACTGGTCGACGAGCGGATCCCGCCCGAAGACATCGGACAGCTACAGGTGAACCTCCTCCGGAGCCACGCTTCGGGGGCGGGGCGGCCACTGACCCGCGCCGAGGTCCGTGCGCTGTTGCTCACGCGGATCAACGCTTTGGCGGTCGGCCACTCCGGCATCCGCGAACGCGTCGTCGATCGCCTCGTCGGGATGCTCAACCGGGGCGTTCACCCGTACGTCAGATCCCGCGGTAGCCTCGGGGCGAGCGGCGATCTCGCACCGCTTGCGCACGCCTCGCTCGTGTTGATCGGCGAAGGGCGGGCGGTCGTCGATACCGACGGCCGAAAGCCCCAGCCGAGCGAGGATTCGGCCCGGTGTTCGGGCGGGGAGGCGCTGGATCGGGTCGGACTCGATCCGGTGACGCTCACCGCAAAGGAGGGGCTGGCGTTGATCAACGGTACACAGTTGACGGCCGGTCTAGCCTCGCTGTTTCTCGTCGACGCCGAGCGGGCGCTGCGTGCGGCCGACGCCGCTGGCTCGCTCTCGCTCGAGGTGTCGATGGGGACGGACACGATCGCCGAGGCGGCGATCCACGAGGCCCGGCCGCACCCCGGACAGCTGGCGACGGCCAGAAACGTCAAGCGGCTGACGGCCGATTCCGAGATCGTCATGTCGCATCGCGACTGCGATCGCGTCCAGGACCCCTACTCCGTGCGGTGTATCCCGCAGGTCCACGGGGCGGTCCGGGACGCGCTGTCGCATCTCCGGGAGGCGGTCGAAACCGAACTCAACAGCGCGACGGACAACCCGCTTCTGTTCGACGGGAGCCGGATCGACGACCGGGCGAGCGGCACCGAGAACGCCCGGGTCGTCTCCGGTGGAAACTTCCACGGCGAGCCGCTGGCGCTGCGGCTCGATTACGCGCTCGGCGCGGTGACCGAACTGGCCGCCATCGGCGAGCGACGGGTCGACAGGTTGCTCAACCCGAACGTCCAGGAGTCCCATCTCCCGCCGTTTCTGACGCCACAGAGCGGGCTTGGCTCCGGTTACATGATCGCCCAGTACACCGCGGCGGCGATGGTCAACGAGCTCCGATCGATCGGTCGCGCGTCGATCGATACGACGCCAGTTAGCGGAAACCAGGAGGACCACGTCAGCATGAGTACCCAGAGCGCGCTCAACGCGCGACGGGCGCTCGACTGTCTCGCCACCGTCGTCGCGATCGAGCTACTCTGCGGTGCACAGGCCGCCGAGTTCCTCGACGACGACCTCGGCGAACACGGAGCCGGAACGGGAGCCGTCTACGAGACGGTTCGGGAACTCGTCGAGCCGCTCGAGGACGACCGACCGCTTCACGACGAGATCGAGCGCGTCGAAACGCTCGTCCGATCCGGACTGCTCGAGGCACGTCTCGAGAAAGCACTCGAAGAGCCGATAGAGTAATCGATCTCGCCGCCGGATCACGCCGAGGAGGTCGACTGTTCGGCGAACGTCTCCTCGATGTTTTCGATCATCTGGTCGGTCCGCTCCTCGACCGTGCTACGGATCATCCGGAAGCCGAGCGATGCGAGTTTGCCGCTGACGTCGATGTTCATCTCGAAATCGATCGCCGTTCGGCCGTCGTCGGTCTCGGAGAGATCGAAGTCCGCCTCCGCGCTCACGCGGGTGTCGGAGCCGTCACCGTGTCCGGAGACGGCGACCGCGAAGTCGTCCGGCGGGTTGAACCGGACGACCTCGATATCGAGCTCCAGATCGAGCGACATCATCGAGATCCGCTCGCTCACCTCGGCCCGATACTCGCGTTCGGCCGTCTGCTCGACGTGACTGCAGTTCGGGATGGTGCGCTCGAGGGTCTCCGGTCTCTGCATCTCCTCGATGACGGTTTCGCGCGGGACAGCCACCAGTATGCGCTCCTCTGAGAGCTCCATACAGGGAGATTAAACACCAATTATATAAATCTTGATGGTGGTTACCGAAACCCGAACGCCGGCTCAGTCGTCGTCGGCCGCGGCCGGCGGCGTATCGGCCTTCGCCGCTCCCTCCGGAAGCCGTTCGAGAACGTGATCCGGGGTCATCGGGATCTCGGTAAAGCGGACCCCGGTCGCGTTGTAGACGGCGTTCGCGATCGCGGCCGCGGTGGGGTTGATGCAGGGTTCGGCGATCCCCTTGGCTCCGAAGGGACCGCTCGGCTCGTCGGTCTCGACGAAGAACGTCTCTACGGCGTCGTTTTCGGGCATTCCCGAGGCGGAAAGCGTCTTGTAATCCGCGAGATTGGCGTTTATCATCCGGCCGGAGTCCTCGTCGTAGGTGGTCGTCTCCGAGAGCGCATAGCCGGCGCCGCGGTGAAAGCCGCCGACCTGCTGGCCCTTCGCCGGCGTCGGGTTGATGATCGTCCCGGAGTCGTTGCCCAACACGACGTTCAACAGCTCGATCTCGCCCGTCCGGGTGTCGACCTCGAGTTCGACGAACTGCGCCGAGTAGGCGGGCGGACACGACGTCTGCCGGTTGCTGACCACCGCGGCGACGGTGCCCCAGTTCTTGTGCTCGGCGATCTTTGTGACCTCCCCGATCGTGATGCGCTTTTCGGGGATCCCCTCGACGTAGAGACAGCCGTCGCCCTCCTCGAAGTCCGGCTCGATCCGGATCGCGTCCGGGGGCACCTCGAGGATCCGGGAGCCGAACTCCAGGAGCTGTTCTCTGGCCTGTTTCGCGGCCTTGTGGATCGCCGCTCCGCCGGCGTAGACACCGCGAGTCGCGTGGGTACAGACGTCGTAGACGGTGTTTTTCGTGTCGGTCGGGGAGACGCTCACGCTGTCGATCGGTACGTCTAGCTCCTCGGCGACCATCTTCGCCCCCGCATCGAGCGTCCCGCCGCCGTGGTCCTGCAGCGCGGTGACGAGATCGATAGAGCCGTCCTCGTTGATCTTGACGAGCGCGCCGGAGTAATCGACCGCCTCGCCGGGGACCGGACCGCCCGTGCCGGAGGTGTGTAGGCCGCGAGCCATGCCGATCCCGCGCCGGAACCGGCCCTCCTTCTCTTCGGGGTGACGACGCGAATCCCAGCCGATCCGCTCGGCGCCCTCGTCGAGTAACTCCTCGACACCGTCGCTTTTGACGATCGATTTGATCGAGGGGCCCTGTCCCCAGAACGTGTCCCCCTCGCCGACGTAGTTCTCGCGGATGAGCTCGACCGGATCGACGCCGAGCTCCTCGGCGATCGCGTCGACCAGCGACTCGACGGCGAAGGTCGTCTGGGGGTTCGCAAAGCCCTGCATCGCACACGCCGGCGCCTTGTTCGTGTAGACGGCACGCCCGGTAAACCGGACGTGATCGAAGTTATACAGCGACGCGACGAACCCGCCCATCACGCCGAGGAACGGGTACGCCTGGATGTTATGCGAGCCGACGTCGGTCAGCGTGTCCATCTCGGCGGCGACGAGTTCGCCGTCCTCCGTCGCGCCGATCTTGAGATCGATCTCCGTAGGGTACCGACAGTGATCGTACATATCGACGTCGCGGCTCGAAACCAGTTTGACGGGGCGATCGGCCGCGAGCGCCAGCGCGACCGAGATGGGGACGACGGAGTTCATCTGGATGCTCGACCCGAACGAGCCCCCGAGCGGCATCTTCTTGACGTTGATATCCGAGAGCTTGAGATCGAAGATCTCCCCGAGGAGCTGTCGCGTGTTGTGGATCGTCTGGGTCGTCGGCCAGACGGTGATCCCGCCGTTCGGCTCGGGCCGACAGACGGACGATTTGGTCTCCAGTTGGGCGTGATACGCCCGCCCGGTCTCGAAGGACTCCTCGAGGACGACGTCCGCTTTCTCAAAGCCCGCCTCGGCGTCCCCGACGTCGATCTCGCGTTCGGTCGCGACGTTGTTCTCGATCTCGAGTTCCTCGCCGTCGAGGACGACCGTCTCGTGTAACGTCGGCGCCCCTTCAGCCATCGCCGCCCCGGGATCGGTGACGTGTTCGAGCGCCTCATAGGAGACGTCGATCGCCGCTTTGGCGGCCTCGGCGAGCTCCTTGCTCGGGGCGGCGACCGCGGCGACCGCCTCCCCGACCTGTCTGGGATGATCGGTGAGGACCGTCTTGTCCTTGAACGTCGCCTCCGGGAGGCTGATCGTCCGTTCGTTGTACCGCAGATCCGGGACGTCCTCGCTGGTGATACAGACCGCTCCCATCTCCTCGGCCTCACTGGTGTCGATATCCCGCACCCTCGCGTGGGCGTGCGGGCTCCGGACGACCGCGGCGTGCCACATCCCGGGGAGATCCAGATCGGACGTGTACGTCGTCTTGCCGGTCACTTTCCCGACGGCGTCCTTTCGGGGCGTGTCCTTGCCGATCGCGTGCGGTTCGGTGTCGTCGGTCATCAGTCCGAGGGGGAGGTGAGTTCGCTCGTCTCCCCCGAGTTGAGCTGTTCGGCCGCGTACCGGATGCTGTCGACGATCTTGGTGTAGCCGGTACACCGACAGGTGTTGCCGTGGATGGCGGTCTTGATCTCTTCGTCGGTCGGATCCGGGTTCTCCTCGAGCAAGGAGACGGCGGACATGATGAATCCGGGCGTGCAGAACCCACACTGGAGGCCGAACTCCTCGACGAACCCCTCCTGGACGGGGTGCAGTTCGTCGCCGTCGGCCAGCCCTTCGACGGTCTGGATCTCGGTCTCGGTGGCCCCGCCGACCATCTGCATGCAGGCTTTCCGGGCCTCGCCGTCGATCCGGACGGTGCAGGCGCCACAGACGCCGGTCGAACAGCCCTGTTTCGTCCCTTTCAGGTCGAGTTCCTCTCTGAGCACTTCCGAGAGCGGTCTGGCTGGGTCGACGTCGACCTCGTGGTCGGTCCCGTTCACCGTGAGCGTGAGTTCGGTCATCGGGTCCCTCCGAGCCGCTCTGCGGCGGTTTCGAGCGCGTTCTCGACCAGGTTCTCGACCATCTCCTCGCGGTAGGCCTCGTCGATGCTCGGGTCCGAAGCGACCGGCGTCTCCGCCCTGGCGGCTTCGGCGGCCGATTCCAGCGTCGACGCGGCGAGATCGGAGTCGACGAGTTCGGCGACTGGCTCCTCGAGCAGCAACGGTCTGTTAGTCGTCGCACCGACCGCGATCCGGGCGTCGGTACACGTTCCGTCCTCCGCGGCGAGATAGGCGGCGGCGTTCACGATCGCGCGGTCGTTCTCCCGGAACGCCAGCCGTTCGTAGGCGATCGCCTCGTCGGCGTCGAGAACCGGTAGCCGAATTTCCGTGACGAGCGCCTGCTCGTCGAGGGCGCTGCGGTAGTAACCGACGAAGAAGTCCTCGGCGTCGTACTCGGTCCGTCCGTCGACGGTTTCGGCGGCGATCGTCGCCTCGGAGACGAGAAACACCGGTGGGTAATCGGCGGTCGGGTCGGCGTAGGCGGCCACGCCGCCGATCGTCCCGGCGTTTCGGATCTGGACGTCGGCGATCCGGCTCGCCGACTCCGAAAGCGCAGGCAGCGCCCCGGCGACGGTCTCCGAGGTCTCGATGTCCCGGTGAGTGGTCGTCGCGCCGATCCGGAGCCCGCCGTCGTCCGCCTCGATCCCTTCGAGCTGTTCGATCCCCTTGATGTCGACGAGGACGTCCGGCGAGAGGATCCCCTCCTTCGTCAGGAGCGAAAGCGACTGTCCGCCGGCGACGACGACCGCCTCGTCGTTGTCGGCGAGGAGGCGACACGCCGATTCGACGTCTGTCGGTGTATGGTACTCTGCTTCTGCGATCATGGGCGATGTGGGATAGATGTGAGAGGTGGTTGATAAATGTTCGCATCAACCGGGCTTCGATGCGGGGCGACGGTTCACTCCTCGGAGCGGTTCAACGTTCCGTAGACGGTCTCTGGATCGGCGGGCAACTCGGTCACGCGGTTTCCGACGGCGTCACGGATCGCGTTCAGGATCGCCGCGGGCGTCGCCGTAATGGCCGGCTCCCCGATACCCTTCGCGTCGTAGGGGCCGACCCCGGTCCCCTTCTCGAGGGGGATCGAGGTGAGCTCGGGCATGTCGTCGGAGCTCGGGAGCTGATAATCCGCCAGGTTCCGCGTCAGCGGGACTCCCTCCTCGAGTTCGTAATCCTCCATGAGCGTGTAGCCGAGCCCCTGCACCGCGCCCCCCTCGATCTGTCCCTCGACGCGGGCCGGGTTGATCGCCTTGCCGACGTCGTGGGCACAGGCGAGCTTCGTGACGGTGACCTTCCCGGTGTCGGCGTCGATCTCGACCTCGGCCGCCTGGGTGCTGAACGTGAAATCCGGGAAGATTTTCCCGTCGAGAACCTCGTCGGTGACGGGGTCGGCCGTCGGGGCACGGAACGTATGGAAGCTCTGCAACGGGTTTCCCTCGGCGTGACACGCCTGAACGACTTCGGGAAGCGCAACGGACTGTTCGCCGTTCGCCGTTCGAACGGTTCGGTCCTCGATCGTGAGTCGGTCGGCATCCACCGAGAGCATCTCCGCCGCCCGCTCGAGGACGTCGTCGCGGACGCTCGCGGCCGCCTTTTTCGTGGCGTTGCCGGACATATACAGCCCCCGCGTCGCCGTCACCGTCCCGCCGAGCGGCGTCGATTGGGTGTCGCTGTTGTTGACGTGGATGTCCTCGACCGGGATCCCGAGCTCCTCGGCCGTGATCTGTTTGAGCGACTCGCGCTGCCCGCCGCCGAGGTCCGGTATTCCGGACCGGACGACGGCGCTGCCGTCCTTCTCGAGGCTGATCCACGCCGAGGACATATCGTGAAGGTAACACATCCGGCCGTAGGACTGCCAGCTGCTCGCGAAGCCGCGACCGACGAGCGTCCCCTCGTCACGCTCGGCCGCCTCCCCGAGGGCTTCCATCGCTTTCTGTTGGGTTTCCTCTAAGGCGACGACCGACTCGATCTCCCTGCCGGTGGCCGTCGAATCGCCCTGCGAGAGGTAGTTCTTCGCGCGGAACTCGAGCGGGTCCATCCCGAGTTCGCGGGCGAGGTCGTCCATCTGCTGTTCGACGCCGACGGTCACCTCCATCGAGCCGAACGACCGGAAGGCGCTGCCGGGCGTGTTGTTCGTCAGCGCCGAGTAGGCGTCGACGGATACGTTCGGGATCCCGTAGGGGCCGGTCGAATGATAACAGGCGTACAGCAGGATCCACGGGCTGAGATAGACGTACGCTCCCGAATCGGAGACGATCTCGGCCTCCATCGCGGTCAGTTTCCCGTCGGCGGTGGCGCCGTGTTTGAACTGCAGCGTGAACGGCGAGCGCTTGTGGCGGCCGAAGAACATCTCGTCGCGGTCGTATGTCAGTTTCACGGGTCGTTCGGTCGCGTCGACCAACAGCGCGATGAACGGTTCGACGTTCAGGTCCTCCTTGCCGCCGAAGCCGCCGCCCATGATGGTGCCGCGGATCCGGACTTTGCTTTCGGGAACGTCGAGCATCTCGGCGATCTCGCGGTACTGCTCTATGACCTGCGTCGCGACCCGGAGGTTGAGCACGCCGTCCTCGAACCAGCCGACGCCGGATTCGGGCTCGAGGTGGGCGTGTTCCTGAAACTGGGTCTCGAACTCGTTTTCGACGACGACGTCGGCCTCCTCGAAGCCCGCCTCGACGTCGCCGTCCCGAAGCTTCCATCTCGCGATGACGTTGTTCTCGCCGTGGACCTCGGGGGCGTCCTCGTCCATCGCCGTCTCGGGATCGTAGACGCCCTCGGTCGGATCGTAGGTGACGTCGACCCGGTTCGTCGCCTCCTTTGCGAGCCGTCGGGTTTCGGCGGCCACGAGCGCGATCGGTTCCCCGAAATACCGGGCGACGTCGTCGGCCAGCACGACGTGATTCGCCTCCAACAGTCCGACGTCGGCCGGCTGGCCGACGATGTTCGTGATCGATTCGTTGTTCGGGACGTCCGCGGCGGTCAACACCGCGGCGACGCCCTCCATCGCCTCCGCGGCCGACGTATCGACGTCGATCAGTTTCGCGGAGGGCTCGCTACTGCGGACGACCGCCCCGTGGAGCATCTCGTCTTTGTCGAAGTCGTCGGCGTAGATCGGCTCGCCGCGCACCTTCGTCCGTTCGTCAGCGCCCGGGATCGAATGGCCCACACCGGTGTCTTCCGTTCGATCGCTGGCTGTCTCCTCTCTGTTCGGAACACTGGGTTTTTGTTTGCTCATCTCGGGATCACTCGGTTGTCGGTTCCCGGCGACCGGGGACCCGCCGTGTCGAACACAGGTCGATCCGAGCTTTCGACGTTGACGGTCCAGAGGGCCGCCGGAGTTCCGACGCCATAGGTCCCGTAACAGTATCTCCCTTCTTAAACGCTTCCCTCGTTCCGTCTCGAGAGACTACGTTTCCCCTTCCGAGAGGCGTGTCCCCATGTCGATGTTCACCTCGATGACGTTCGCCGTCCGAACGACGAGTTCCGGGAGTTCCTCGTGGAACCGGTCGCCGCGGAGCCGGCTGGTCGGGCCCGACACGCTGATCGATCCGAGCACGTCGCCGGCCTGGTTTCGCAAGGGCGCGCCGACCGCACGGATCCCCCGGATCTCCTCCTCGTCGTTGCAGGCGTACCCGCGCTCGCGGATGGCTTCGAGTGTCTCGAAGAGTTCTCCGCGATCGGTGATCGTCCGATCGGTCGTCGCCGGAAGACCGTGCGTCTCGACGATCGTCTCGACGCGTTCGCGCGGAAGCGCCGCCAGGATCGCCTTCCCGGTCGCGGTGTCGTGGAGGTGTGCTGACGTATGAAGCTTCTGTTGGTGGTACTCGCTGCCCACGGACTCCGGCCCGTGGGCCTTATAGAGGTGGATCTGCCGGTCGTGTTGCTCGGTGGACAGATGGACGGTCTCGCCGGTCTCTTCGGCGAGCCCCTCGATCTTCGGCCGCGCGGGCCCGAAAAGCGTCCCGGACGTTCGGACGAAGGCACCGACCCGGAAGAATCGGAGACTGAGGTGGTATTCGGATCCCTGCTTGACGAGCCAGTTATCGGCCTGAAGCGTGGAAACGTAGTTGTAGACCGTACTCTTCGAGGTATCCAGTTCTTCGGCGAGTTCCGCGACGGTCGCACCGCCCGAGCCCATCAGAACCTCGACGATCTCGGTCGCCCTCGCCAGCGTCGACAGCGTCCGATCGGCGTCGTCGGAACCGCGTTCGGAGGCCGGCGTTTCCATATACTGGAATAGTCGATTGTGAACAAATAGCTAACGGTCGCTCACTGGGGGAATGGGCGGAGCGATCGAAACCGCGAGCGAACGATCGGTAATATATTGGGCGGAAACGGGGGCAGAACTGGACGGAAGACGTGGGGGTCCGGAACGTCGGTTCCGATATCTGGAGAGCGAAACGCGGGATCGGCCGGTGAAACAACGCCAGCATGGACGGATCGCCCGATCCGGTTGTCGCACACGGCATACACCGGCGGTTCGTCGCCCTCCCCGTATCGAAACCGGGTTCGAGTTCGGTCACGGATAGTTCGGCCGAACTCCCCCCGATAAATAACAACGATAACGGCGTTACGCCCCGGGCCGAAAGCGGTTCTCGTCCGTCGCCCGTCCGCGCTTCAGGCGTCGCTGTCGACTCCCTGAGTTCCGACGGCCAAAACCACATCCAGCGTGCGCGACAGAACCATATAACGGTGAACGGTCGGGGAGGGAGGATCGGACGGTCAACCCCGACACCATCTCTTATAAACCTCCGGTCAGTACGTAGAGCCAGGCGAGAACACGTGTCCACGAACACCGACAAAGCGTACATCAGAACGGCTCACGAGCTGGCAGAAGAGGCGCTCGCGGCGGGCAATCCCCCGTTCGGATCGTTACTGGTTCTCGAGGGATCCGTCGTCGAGACGAGCACGAACACGACGGCGACGGAGACGGATATCACGGCTCACCCGGAGTTGAAGCTGGCCCGGTACGCCGCCCGGGAACTCTCCGAGGACGAACGGGCCGCGTGTACGATGTACACGAGCACCGAGCCGTGTGCGATGTGCGCCGGCGCGATCTATTACTGCGGGCTGGGGCGGGTCGTCTACAGCGTCGCCGGAAGTTCGCTTCCGCGCGTTCGCGAGGACCGCGGGATCGACATCCCGTGTGCGGAGGTGATCGAACGCGGCGAGGGAACGACGACGGTCGAGGGGCCGATACTGGAGGCGGACGGACTGGAAATCCTCGGACGGTACTACTGAGTTCCGCCGGCGATCCCGTGAGGATACGCCCGATCTGGATTGTATATACACCTGATGAACTCCTCTCTCAGTGTATGACCAATTGAGTGTATAAAAACCGGGCGCTTGGTGATAATATCGCGTGAACGGATAGCTTATTACCGATCCCGAACGGCGTGTCGGTATGCTCGAAATACCGCTGCACGCCGGCGCGGAACACCCGAACCTGAGTTGGATCGTCCTCTCGAGTCTCCTCTCGTTCGTTTTGGGGATCGGGCTCGGAACGTACTCCGATCGGTTCCGGGAGTTCGTTCGGACGCGCACCGAGGGGTCCGGGGAGTAATCGGTCGATCCGAATATGGAACCGAAACTGTCGAACCTGAAACGGGAGGCCGGGTCGGATCGTCCGACGGGGAGGTCGGATCCGTGAGCGATCCGATCCCCGGCGAACTACTGGCGTCCGACGAGCCGATCGAAATCAACGCCGGTCGGGAAACGGCGACGGTGACCGTCGAGAACACGGGCGATCGGCCGGTACAGGTCGGATCGCATTTCCATTTCTTCGAGTCGAACCCGGCGCTGGAGTTCGATCGCGAGACGGCCTACGGGACCCGGCTCGATATCCCCGCCGGGACGGCGGTCCGGTTCGAACCGGGCATCGAACGGGACGTCGATCTCGTCGCGATCGGGGGACGTCGGATCGTTCACGGAGCGGGCGGCCTCGTCAACGGTGAACTCGACGACGAGGCCGTTCGCGAGCGTGCCTTCGATCGCGCCGAAACGCGGGGATACCGAGGGATCGGTCGATGACGAGGGAACTCTCCCGACGGGAGTACACCGATCTCTTCGGTGCGACCGAAGGTGACCGGCTCCGGCTCGGCGATACGTCGCTTCTGGCCGAGATCGAACGCGATCACGCGACCTACGGCGACGAGGCGGTCTTCGGCGGCGGCAAGACGATGCGGGACGGGATGGGGATGCAGTCCGGCGTCACGCAGGCCGAAGGGGCGCTCGATTGGGTGTTCTCGAACGTCGTCGTCATCGACCCGATCCGCGGGATCGAAAAGGGCGACATCGGCGTCCGGAACGGCCGTATCGCCGGGATCGGAAAAGCCGGCAATCCGGACACGATGGACGGCGTCGACGAGGAACTCGTCGTCGGTCCGAGCACCGACACGGCGCCGGCAGACGGCCTCATCGCGACGCCCGGCGGGTTGGACATCCACGTCCACTTCAACAGCCCAGGGCTGTTCGAGCACGCCCTCGCCAGCGGGATCACGACGATGTTCGGCGGCGGCTACGGCGGCGGCGCGACGACGTGTACGCCCGGTCCCGAGAACGTCAAACGCTTCCTGCAGGCCGCCGAGGAGTGGCCGATGAACGTCGGGTTCTACGGGAAGGGCAACAGCAGCCGGCCGGAGGCGCTGCGCGAACAGGTCGAAGCCGGCGCCTGCGGGCTCAAACTCCACGAGGACTGGGGCTCGACGCCGGCCGCGATCGATTCCTGTCTCGCCTACGCCGACGAGGCGGACGTCCAGGTGTGTATCCACACGGACACGCTGAACGAATCGGGGTTCGTCGAGGAGACGTTCGACGCGATCGATGGGAGGGCGATCCACACGTTCCACATCGAGGGCGCCGGCGGCGGCCACGCGCCGGACGTCCTGGAGTTGGTCGGGCACGACCACATGCTCCCCTCGTCGACGAACCCGTCGATGCCCTACACGGTGAACACGTTCGACGAGCATCTCGATATGGTGATGGTCTGTCATCACCTCAACCCCGACGTCCCGGAGGACGTCGCCTTCGCCGAATCGCGCATCCGCGCGGAGACGATCGCCGCAGAGGACGTCCTCCACGATCGGGGCGCGATCAGCATGATGACCTCGGACTCGCAGGCGATGGGGCGGATGGCCGAGGTCATCGCCCGAACGTGGCAGACGGCGGACAAGATGAAAAAACAGCGTGGCCCGCTGCCCGAAGACGAGGGGACCGACGCCGACAACCGGCGGATCAAACGCTACGTCGCGAAGTACACGATCAACCCCGCGAAGGTCGCCGGGATCGACGAGTACGTCGGCTCGCTCGAGGCCGGGAAGATGGCCGATATCGTGCTGTGGGAGCCCGACTTCTTCGGCGTCAAGCCGAAGTACGTCATCAAAGGCGGGTTCCCGGTGTACAGCCAGATGGGCGAGGCCAACGGCTCTCTCATGACCTGTGAGCCGGTCGAGATGCGCCCCCGTGCGGGCGCGATGGGAAAGGCCAAAAACGCGCTGTCGGTGTCGTTCGTCAGCGAGGCGGCCTACGGGAACGGCGTCGGCGAGGCGTACGGTCTCGAGACGCCCGTCCGACCCGTCCGTGGTACCCGGTCCGTACGGAAATCCGACATGGTGTACAACGACTACTGTCCCGAGAACATCGACATCGACGCCCAGACGTTCGAAGTATCGATCGACGGCGAACACGTCACGTGTGAGCCGGCCGAGGAGATCGCACTCGCACAGCGGTATCACATATGAATCGGACACGCAGCTGCCAAATATGAACCTCTCACCCAAAGAAAAAGAGCGACTGACGGTGTTCACGGTCGCGGAACTCGCCCGCCGCCGCCGGGAGCGCGGCGTCGTGTTGAACCACCCCGAAACGGTCGCGTACATCTCCGATTGGGCCTGCGAACGGGCCCGCGAAGGGATGTCCGTCTCGGAGATACGCGAGGGGGCGACGGCGCTTCTGACGCGCGAGGACGTGATGGACGGCGTTCCGGAGATGATCGACATGATACAGGTCGAGCCGATGTTCCCCGACGGAACGAAGCTCGTGACGGTCCACGACCCGATCAGAGCCGACTCGCCCGAGCAACTGGAGGAACGATGAGCCACAGGGACGTCGCGACGGTCGGGCTGGGCGGGCCGGTCGGATCCGGCAAGACGGCGCTGGTCCAGCGGCTCGTCCCGCGACTCGACGAGGCGGGGTACGACGTCGGCGTGATCGCCAACGACATCATGACACAGGAGGACGCCGATCGGCTCCGAGAATCCTTCGAGGGGTTGATCCCGCCTGATCTCGTCGAGGGCGTCGAGACGGGTGCCTGTCCGCACACCGGGATCCGTGAGGACCCCTCGATGAACCTCGCCGCGATCGAGGACTTCGCCGAATCCCATCCCGAGTTGGACGTCGTCTTACTGGAGAGCGGCGGCGACAACCTCGCGGCGACGTTCAACCCGGAACTGGCCGATTACTTCGTCTTCGTCATAAGCGTCGCCGAGGGCGACGACATCCCGAGAAAGCGTGGCCCCGGCGTGACACAGGCCGATCTCCTCGTCGTCAACAAGACCGATCTCGCTCCCCACGTCGACGCCGATCTCGACGTCATGCGGCAGGACACGGAGACGGTTCGAGGCGACGCGCCGACCTGTTTCACCGACTGCAAAGCAGATGAGGGGATCGACGAGGTCCTCGACCACATCGAAAGCCGAGTGTTGTTCGCATGAGCGCCGTTCCGGAGGCTTTCGAGGGATACGGCGAGGATCCCCTCCCGCAGGCGCCCGCGTTCGGGCCGGGAAAGGACGGTGTCCTCGAGGCGACGCTCGCGAGACGACCGGACGGGGAGACGCGGCTCCTCTCCGAGCGCGTGAAGGTCCCGTATCACCTGGCCGGAACGCTCGATACCGATCCGGTACCCGGAATGACAACGCTGTGTCTGCAGGAGCCGACCGGCGGCGTCGCCCAGGGCGATCGCCACCGCCTCGACATCGACGCCCGAGAGCGTGCCCGTGCGCACGTCACGACCCAGAGTGCGACCAAAGTTCACAGCATGCGGGCGAACTACGCTCATCTCGAGACGACGCTTCGGGCCGACGCGAACGCGCACCTGGAGTACGTCCCCGGACCGACGATCCTCAACGAGGACTCGCGCTGTCTCCAGACGGTCTCCGTCGAACTCGACCCGACGGCGCGTGCGATCGTCGCCGACGTGCTCGTCCCCGACGGGCTCACGGGACAGGAGCCGTTCGGCTTCGATCATTACCACAGCCGCGTCGAGGCGCGCTGTGATGGACGGCTCCGTTGTGTCGACACCGTCGACCTCCGGCCGAGCGACCGGGACCCACGGGATCGGGCGACGGTCGGCGAGTACGGCGTCGTCGGATCGCTGTACGTGCTCGCGCCCTCCTCCGACGCCGGGGCGCTTTCCGAGCGGATTCACGACCGGCTGGACGGGACGCCGGGAACGAAAGCCGGCGTCTCGACGCTACCGTACGAGACCGGGGTCGTCGTTCGCGTTCTCGGCGATCGCGGGGCGGACGTGACCGCGACGATCAGGACCGCCTGGGACGAGACCCGGCTGGCGGCGTTCGGTGTCGGCGCCCCCGCCGACAGGAGGTACTGATGAGACGGATCGACGGCGTCGTCGGCAACCGCCGCGAGGACCCCGAACTCGACGAACGGATCTCGGCCCACGAACGCGAGGGGGCCCTAGAGCGTGTCGTCATCGACGCCGAGGAGCGAAAGAAATCGCGCCTGCGCGTCGAGACCGACGCCGGCACGGACCTCGGGATCGTCGTCGACCGTCCCGAACTCCGCTCGGGTGACGTTCTCTTCGTCGACGAGGAGGGGGCGGCCGTCGTCACGTTCGAGAAACGGGACGCGTACGTGATCGAACTCCCGGACTCGGGGACGGGGACGTCCGCCGCTGCGGTCGAACTCGGCCACCGGATCGGCAACCAACACTGGGATGTCGCGGTCGAGGGCGGGAGCGTTTACGTCCCGCTCGAGGCGGAAAAGCGGATCCTCGAGGACGTCCTCGGACCGTACCTCCCCGAGGGATCGGCGACGGGGTACGAGACGGTCGACGCGGAGCTGTTCGTCGACGGACCGTCGGCGGGTCACGGGACGGGACGTCACGATCGCGGCGACGCGGACCACGCCCATGAGTGACGCGTCCGTACTCGCGGCGATGCGCTTTGCGGACTCGTTTCTGCCGGTCGGTACCTACACGGCCTCCTACGGTATCGAGCAGTACATCAACGAGGGCCGGATCGAGGGCGGCGAGGAACTCGGCGAACTGATCGAGGCGTATCTCCGCCGGATCGTCGGCCCCGCCGAAACCGTCGCGCTGGCGAACGCCCACAGGTCGGCTGCCGAAGACGATCTCGACGGGGTGTTGGCGGCCGACGAACGGCTGTACGCGGCCACGCTCCCGGCGGAGTTCCGGACGAGTTCGACGAAGGCGGGACACACGCTTCTCGAACTGTTCGGGGAGACCGATCCGGAACTGTTCGACGGCGGTGTCGCCGCCGACCACGCCGCACGGGTCGACGCCGACGAGAGTCCCGGGATGTATCCGGTCGTTCTCGGCGTCCTCACACGGCGCGTCGGGATCGATCGGGAAACGGCGTGTCTCGTCGGTGCGTACTCGTTCGTGACGGAGCTTCTGGGGGCGGCCCAGCGGCTCGGACGCTTCGGACACACCGAAATACAGACGCAGCTCGCGGAGTTGCTTCCTGTCATCGAGTCGGTCTGTGCGGAGTATCGGGGCGCGGATCTCGGTTCGTTGGCCTCCTTCGCCCCGCTGGCCGAAACGATGGGTATGGCCCACGAACGGGCCGACAGGCGGCTGTTTATGAGTTGATCGCTCCGTGTGTCGCTACCGGACGGGCGGATTCAGCGCCCTCGGTTGCGGCGAACACAACCGTTTAGTCGCCGAGAGAACATTCTCGGGACGTGATATCAGTAAACAGCACTCGGCTGCGGGCGGAAATCGAAGCCAACGCCGAGTTCGGGGCCATAGACGCCGAGGACGGACGGGGCCGATCCGTCCTCGTCGGGACGGAAGCCGACAGGGCCGCCAGAGAGCATCTCGTCGACCGCCTGGAGGACGCCGGACTGACGGTTCGCGTGGACGGCGTCGGAAACATCGCCGGCCGGTGGACGCCGGAGAGCGCCGATCCCGACGCCGCCCCCGTCGCGGCGGGAAGCCATCTCGACTCGGTGCCCGAAGGTGGGATCTTCGACGGTCCACTCGGCGTCTACGCGGCGCTCGAAGCCGTACGGGCGATACAGGAATCCGATATCGAGCCCGACCGCCCGATCGAGGTCGTCTCCTTCACCGAGGAGGAGGGAACGCGGTTCGATCCGCTCGTCGGATCGAAAGTGGCGGCGGGCGAACTCGCTGTCGAAGCCGCACTCGAATCGGTTGATAGCGACGGTGTGGCGTTGGAATCGGCACTGGAGTCGATCGGATACCGTGGGAGCGATCGCCTCGACGCGGCCGAGTGGGACGCTTGGTTGGAACTTCACGTCGAACAGCACACCGTCTTAGAGGAACGGGACGTCCCGGTCGGCGTCGTCACGACGATCACCGGGATCGCCCGATGTGACGTCGAGATAACGGGCGAGGCGAACCACGCCGGCACGACGCCGATGGGCGATCGACACGACTCGCTGGCGGCGGCCGCCGAGTTCGTCCTCGACGTCGAACGGGCGGCAAAGGAGGTCGTCGCGACGGACAGTTCGGCGGCCGTCGGTACCGTCGGATCGGCGACCGTTCGGCCGAACGGTATAAACGTCGTTCCGGGACGGGTCGATCTCGGCCTCGATATCCGCGATGTCGATCCCGAACCGATAGACGCCCTCGTCGATCGGGCGCGGAAGAGTCTGGCCCGGATCGAGACCGATCGGGAGGGGATCTCCACGGACATCGATCGGTCTTTCGACGTCCGGCCGGTGGGGATGAGCGAACGCTGCCGGAACGCGCTTTACGCCGGTAGCGACCGAGCGGACATCGGTACGACTGAACTGCACTCGGGCGCCGGACACGACACGATGGCCATCGGGCGGGCCACCGACGTCGGACTCCTGTTCGTCCGCTCCAGGGACGGGATCTCCCACAATCCGCTCGAGTGGACCGACTGGGGGGACTGCACGGAAGCGACGAGGGTCCTCGCGGAGGCGATAGCGGAACTCGCACTCGAGTGAACGACGGCCCGAGATCGAGCCGAACGGAACGACCCGTCTTTAACATAACAGGAATAACACTGTTATTCAAATACGAGATATCCGATGCGTTCGGGGAGCCCTCGCCGACCGTGTCCGGGTCGACAGGGGGATGACTCCGGACCGACTTCCCCGGAAAATAAAACGGCGGACGGGACGGATATGTCGAACGACTCTCGGAAAAATACGGGACGAACGATTCTGTGAGTATGGCCGTCCTCGAGCGGCGCATCAACCGTTCGAGAACCGATTGCCGGTGTCAGTAATTGCCGTCGGTATCGATCGGTCGTTCGGCATGTTCGGCTGTACAGTTCGTTTCTTATTCTGGGAATAAATGCCTGAATACTCAGAGAATAGTGCATTTTAGCGACCATATAAATAAATTCGGCGGTGAAAAACACAGATACGGATCCGACCCCGGCTCGTAGGCGAATGCCGGCTCCATTCGCGTCCGAAAATACCGAACGGCCGATCGACTGATCGCCGTGGCGGGGTCCCTCTTTCCGGAGCGTCTGTCGACAACTGTCCTCTTTGATCCCGGAGAAATAATGATGTGTTCAGTATATATGGATATTAAAACAGTATTGCAGTCCCATTATGACAAAAATGGAAAGAGATATATGATTAACTTTCTTTGGAGGTAACCGTATGTCATCAGAGACAGACCACTCGCGGTCTATAAAACGACGAACTATAATGAAGACGCTGGGGGCGGCATCCGCCGTCGGCCTGGCGGGCTGTGCTGGGAACGGCAACGGCAACGGCAACGGGAGCGACGCTCCCGAGACCGCCGACGAGGATCTCGGCGAGCGCGTTCCGACGTTCAGTCTGGAGTACTGGTCGGACTACGGGGGCTTTACGACGATGCAGGAGAACATGCTCCCGACCATCCGTCGGAACATGGAGGATCTAGGGCTCGACGTCGAGGTCGTCCCCGTCGAGTTCTCGACGAACACCTCGAACGTTTTCGGCGATCAGCGGTCGATGGACGCCACGTTCTGGTGGCACACGAACAACGCGGACCGACTCGACCCGAACTCGATTCTCCGGCGGAACGTTATCGACTGGGCCGGTGGAAACGGACGGGGTAACGTCGGCAACTACGCGAACTGTGAGTACTCGGAGCTGGTGTTCGAGCAGGCAACCGCGGAGACTCAACAAGAGCGCGAGGAGATCATCGAGGCGGCGCAGATGGAGATGATCGAGGACGTCCACGGCGTTCAGGTCACGCCGAACCCGATCATCGGCGCCTACAACGACGACATCGTCGATCTCCAGGGCGTCGGCGCGTCCGGTATCGCCCGCATCAACCCGAGCGTCTTCATCAAGAGCACCGCGAGCGTGGATCCGATGGTCGCGGCGATCGATCCGGTCATGCTCGAATCGCGGAACTTCCAGACGTTCACCAACGGGCAGGCGCTGTTCGCGTGGAACCACATCATCCACTCGCCGTTGATACAGTTCGACGAGGACTTCGAACTCCAGCCGATCATCGCCGAATCCTGGGAGGTCGAAGACGCGTTCACGATCGACGTGACGCTCCGCGACGACGCCACGTTCCACAACGGCGACCAGATCACTGCCGAGGACGTGAAATTCACGTGGGAACAGCTCACTCGCGGCGGGAACGCCGGCGTCTATCCGCGCGTCGTCACGCCGCCGTTCGAGGGCGGCGAGGAGCCGCCGTTCGACGACGGGATCGAGATTCACGACGATCTGAACCTGACGTTCAACTTCGAGGAGCCGTATCTCCCGTTCGTCGCGACGGAGATGGCGCGGTGGGGGATCATGCACAGAGAGTCCTTCGAGGCCGAAGGCGCGCTCGAAAATCCCGACGGCTTCGAGTGGGAGTCGGAGGTCGGATCCGGTCCCTACGAGGTCACGACGCTCGCGACCGGGGAGACGATGGAGATGGTCCCGCACGACGGCCACCCCGTTTATCCGCCCGAACAGGGACTCATCTTCCAGCCGTTCCGCGAGGAGGAAACGGCGGCTTCGGCGCTGCTTTCGGACGAGGTCCACATCCTCCCGGAATCGTCGATCGGCGCCGCGTTCCGGGCCGACGAGGAGGAGGGGCCGTACGAGATGTACCTCGCGGAGGGGTTCGTCGGTCACTACCTCGCGTTCACCCATCCCGAGGCGCCCTCGAAGTTCCAGCCGTTCCGACGGGCGATCAGCGCGTGTCTCGACCGTCAGGAGATGGCCGCGGTCGCGTTCCGCGGCGAGGTCGAGCCGACCATCGTCGACTCCGTGCTCCATCCGGCCCACCCCAACGCGGTCGATCCGGACGAGGCTCCGCTCGCGACGGACGACCCGTCCGGGGACCTCGATCAGGCTCGCGAATACCTCATGGACGCGGGCTGGGGATGGGACGGCGACGGCGAACTCCACTACCCGCCGGACGCCGACCTCGAACCGCTGTGGCCCGAAGGGGAAGAGCCGAGCGTGGATGACTTCCCGTGTCTCGAAGAGATGCGGGACTGACCCGAACGGACCGATCGACACGCGACTGGATCGAGTCCGCCGAACGGTATACGGCGCGCCAGATACCGGTTTCGACGACGGTCAGTTCCCGACGCGCGATCGAGCGCGACGACGTCTCTCATCGATTTCTCGATTTTTATACGAACCAGTTGAACTATACTGTAGTGTCCACTGAGGGTCGGTATGGCACCTTCAGACGAAGCGCGCGTTATCGAGGAAGCCCGAGAGCTCGTTTCCGTTCCGACGGTGAACCCGCCGGGCGGGGAGGCGGAGCTCGTCGAGTATCTCGTCGATCGGTTCGAGGCGTCGCCCGTCGAGTTCGATATCGAAACCCAGCGGATCCATCCCGACGACCCGGACCGTCAGAACGTGGTCGCCCGCGCCGGCGATCCGACACGCGGAACGCTACTGCTGACCGGCCACATCGACGTCGTTCCGGCGACCGAGGCGGAGTGGTCCGTGCCGCCGTTCGAGCTGACCCGGCGGGGGGACAGACTCGTCGGGCGCGGGATCGCCGATATGAAAGGACCGCTGGCGGGAATGTTGCTCGGCG
The DNA here is from genome assembly GCA_964638655.1 of uncultured Natronomonas sp. Classification (GTDB taxonomy): domain Archaea; phylum Halobacteriota; class Halobacteria; order Halobacteriales; family Haloarculaceae; genus Natronomonas. Next base: position 7,371 of record CAZWZX010000001.1, on the reverse strand, counting down.
TCGAATCCTATTTCGCGAGCACCGACGCGCCGGGGGAAGTGATTCTCGCGTTCGTCGGGGACGAAGAGGCGGGCGGACGGGGGACACGGGAGCTGGTCCGGCAGGGGATCGACGCCGACGCCGCGATCCTCGGCGAGCCGACGAACCTCACCGTCGGACGCGCGAACAAGGGCGCCCTCCGGTACGACGTGACCGTGCGGGGCGAGAGCGTCCACTCGGGGAGACCGGATCAGGGAACGAACGCGGCGAGCGCCGTCCCGGGGATCGTCGGACGGCTCGAAGCGCTCGACGACGAGATGGCGACGCACACACACGAACTGCTCGTCCCGAGCTCGACGATAACGGTGACACGGATCTCCTGTGGGACCGCCCCGAACATCGTCCCCGGCGAGGCCACGATCACGTTCGACTGGCGGTTTCTCCCCGGAATGTCGAGCGATCCCGAGTGGTACGACCGGAAGGTCGAGGAGGCGATAACCGGGATCACGATCGAGGACGAACCGGTCGAACCCGCTATCGACAGATGGAACTTCAAACCGGCCGCCGATATCGCCGCGGACGAACCCGTCGTCGGCGCACTCGAGGCGGCGCTCGATGGGATCGGATCCGATATCGAGCACACCGGCTTCAACGCCGGTACCGATGCGGGCTATCTCTCAGAGGCTGAGATTCCGACGGTACTGTTCGGTCCGGGAAGTATCGAGGGACAGGCACACACGGTCGACGAGTCGATCGACGTCGCGGAACTCACGGCGTCGGTCGGCGCCTACGAGGGAGCGATCGAGGCGTTCTTCGAGACGGGCGGGTGACGCACCCGATCACTCGACGACGAGTGTGCCCGACATCTCGTACCCCCGGGACTGTTGGGTGATCGAGTAATACTCGTACTCACCGGGAACGGTCGGCGTGTAGGCGTACGTATCGCCGCTCCGTATCTGTCCCACGAAGGGGTACAGAAGCTGTGCGACCGTCTCCGAACCGAGGCCGCCGCTGGCGAAGTACTCGGCGTCCGGGGGGAGCGTCCCCTCCTTCGCGGTGACGGTGTAAACACCCGAGTCGGTGTTTCGCCACACGACCCGATCATCGACCGCTGTCCGGAGGACGGCGGGATGAAACGCGTCGTCGTGGATCTCGACCTCGTGATCGGTCGAAGGCCCGTCTCCGGACGAATCGACGTTATCGCTCCCGCCACCGGACGTACACCCGGCGAGGGCGATCGCGCCCACTGACAGCAGCGTTCGTCGTCTACAGGAAGTGTCCATCTTGTCAGGTCCGCTCTTCGAAACGGCTCGAAATAAGCGTGTCGTTCGTTCTTACAGTATCCTGCCTGATTTTCGCATGTGCGTCCGTGTATCGATCCGATCGACGTGGGAACTATCGGCTGAGAACGGCGTCCTAGAATGACACTCATTGGTTATTATCGTCGTGACAAAGGATTTAATATCACCCTCCCTGAATCGGAAAACGATGGTACAGTTAGTGAGCTGGATCGCGTCCCTAGCCGGGGGCGTTACGGGCAACTACATGATCCAGAACTTCATCAAGGGGCTAAACCTCATGCTGGAGGACAAGACGACGACGTTCTTCTTCCTCGTCCTCGTCGGGATCCTCGTCTTGGGACTCGTCGGACCATGGGTTGCGCCACACGAGCCGGACAGAACGCTATACGACGAAGAGACTGGTGAAATAAAGGATCTACAGCCACCGTCCGCGGAACACCCACTCGGAACCACCTGGGCCGGGTACGACGTGTTCTCCCGGGTTCTGATCGGCGCCCGGCCGACGGTACTTACCGGACTGTTGGGCGGCGGGATCATTATCGCGATGGGGATGTCGATCGGAATAACGGCGGGATACGTCGGTGGCCGGACCGAGAACGTACTGATGCGGTTTACGGATTTCGTCTACGGCGTTCCGCTTTTGCCGTTCGCGATCGTCATCGTCACGCTGCTCGGCGTCGGGTTCTTTACGTCGATCCTCGTGATCGGGTTGGTGCTTTGGCGCTCCAGCGCCCGCGTGTTACGATCACAGGTGCTCCAGATCAAGGAGTATCCGTTCATCACGGCGGCGACCGCGTCCGGGGCGAGCACCCCTCGGATCATCTTCAAACATATCCTTCCGAACGTGATGCCGATGGCGATCCTGTTTTTCGCCCTCGGTGTCGGGTACTCGATCCTCATCCAGGCCGGACTCGCGTTTCTCGGCGTCGTCGATCCGTTCGTTCCCTCGTGGGGCGTGATGGTGCGAAACGCCTTCCAGTCGGGCTATATGGCGTCCGCCTGGTGGTGGTCGATCGTCCCCGGATTTCTGATCGGCATGACGGTGCTGTCGACGTTCATGTTCGGTCGAGGATACGAATCGCTCGCGGCCGGCGAAAGCGGCGAAGACCAGGAAATCGATACGGCAATGTCAGGGTAACCATATGAGTGAACCGCTACTCGAAGCAGAAGACCTAACGATCCAGTACGAAACGAAAGACGGCATGTTGACCGCCGTCTCGAACGCATCGTTCACGATCGAACCGAGCCAGTTTCTCGGCCTCGCCGGCGAATCCGGGTCCGGTAAGAGCACGTTGGCGAAAGGCATCATCGGCGGCCTCGACGACAACGGCGAGGTCGCGAGCGGAACGATCCGATACAAGGGACGGGAGATCCAAGGGCTGACCGACAAACAGCTCAGCGAGGAGCTCCGGTGGACGGAGATCTCCTGGATCCCCCAAGGGTCGATGAACAGTCTCGACCCGCTCCAGAGGGTGATCGACCAGGCGCTCGAGATCGCGGACGTACACACGGATCTCGAAGAGTCGGAGGCACGCGATAAGTTCAAAGAACTGTTCGAGATCGTCGGCCTCCAGGGGAGCCGTATCGACGACTACCCGCACCAGTTCTCCGGCGGGATGCAACAGCGTGCGATCATCGCGCTCGCGCTGTTTTTGGATCCGGATCTCATCATCGCCGACGAACCGACGACGGCGCTGGACGTCATCATGCAGGATCAGATCTTCAAATACCTCGACAAGGTCAAAGGGGAGGACACGAGCCTGCTTTTGATCACACACGACATCAGCGTCATCTTCGAGTCGTGTGATACGGTCGCGATCATGCACGCGAGTCAGATAGCCGAGCGGGGCACGGTGTCCGACGTGTACGAATCGCCCCGCCATCCGTACGCGATCCTGTTCAAGGACGCGTTCCCCGACATCCGCGAGCCGGATCGCGAACTGCAGATCATCGAGGGACACCCACCGCAGTTGCTCGGCGAGGTCGATCACTGTAGTTTCGTCGAACGGTGCCCGTGGGCGGCCGAGGAGTGTCGGGAGAAGGCGCCCCCTCTCGAGACGGTCGAGGACGGGGGCGACGGCCAGTACGCCTCGTGTTTCAGGAAGGACGAGGCCCACCGAGAGTACAACAGGGACGATTTCGAACTGGCAGCGGCGAAAAAGGGCCGGAGTGATTAACTCATGACGAAAGGACCGATACTCGAAACGGAAAACCTCGAAAAGCACTTCACACAGCAGACGAGCCTCGTCGACACGCTGTTTCGGCGCGACCCCGACAGGATCCAGGCCGTCGACGGAGTCGATCTCCGCATAGAAGAGAACGACTCGATCGCGGTCATCGGCGAAAGCGGCTGCGGGAAGACGACGCTTCTGTTCACGCTGATGGGGTTACACGACATCACTGGCGGCACGATGCGATTCAAAGGGCGGGACACGGCCGGATTCACCTCGTCGGACTGGAAGGAGTTCAGGCGGGACGTACAGGTCATCTTCCAGGACCCGTTCAATTCGCTGGATCCGAAACTGAGCGTCGAGGAGACGCTCAAAGAGCCGCTCAGGATCCACAACATCGGGGACCGCGACCGACGGGTCCACGAGATCCTCAAGCAGGTGGAGTTGGATCCGCCGGAGAAGTACAGCCAGAAGCTCCCGAGAAACCTCAGCGGCGGCGAAAAACAGCGCGTCTCGATCGCGAGAGCGTTGATCCTCGAACCGGACGTCATACTGGCCGACGAGCCGGTATCGATGCTCGACGTGTCGACGCAGGCGGCCGTCCTGAACATGCTCCGACGACTGACCGACGAGATGGACGTGGCGATGATATACATCTCACACGACCTCTCCACCGTCTCGTACGTCGCCGAGGAGGTGAACGTGATGTATCTCGGTCGGATCGTCGAGACGGCTCCGACCAAACGGCTCGTCGACGATCCGCTGCATCCGTACACGCAGGCGTTGATCTCCGCGGTTCCGATCCCGGATCCGAACCACGATCGACCACGGACGGAGATGGAAGGGTCACCGCGGGACCCGATCAACCTCGGTGACGGCTGTCGGTTCCGGGACCGCTGTCCCGATCGGATGGACATCTGTGAGACCACGCCGGAGTATCTCCCCCACGGGGACGGAGACGCCGATCAGCAGGTCGCGTGTCATCTCTACTACGACCACGAGGAGCACACCGAATCCGAAGCGCGGAAGAAACCGTCACAGGCGGTCGAATAACATGAAACGGAGAAACAGCATCTTTCGGGCGGGATCGAGAACTGACCGACGACGGCGAAACACCGCGGAACGCGGGAGGGACATAAAATGTCACGGTTAAAATACATCGGGGTCCGGACCGTCCAGACGGTGTTCGTTCTCTGGTTGGTGCTCTCGGGGCTGTGGCTCATGTTCCGGCTGATGCCGGGCGATTTCACCGCTCGGATGGTTCAGGCGGGGGCGGGTCCGGACGCGATCGCGGCGGTCGAGGAACGATGGGGGTTGAACGACCCGCTGTACGTACAGTACTGGCGGTACGTCTCGAACTTCGTCATGTTGGACGTCGGTGACTCGGTCGTTTACGGCACCGACGTCTGGGAGTTCACCAAGATGAAGATATTCAACACGTTCATCCTGGTCGCTCCCGCGATCACCTTCGCCTACATCCTGGGCTCGGTCATCGGGACGATCATCGGGAGCAGCCGGGGATCGCGGCTCGAGAAGTGGGGACTCGTCCCGCTCATCTTCAGCGGCTCGTTCCCGTCGTTTTTCACCGCAATCGTGCTGATCGTGATATTCGCGTCCGCATTGAACTGGTTCCCGACGTCCGGGATGTTGTCGCCCGGGATACGGGGCGAGCACACGACCTGGTGGACGCCCTATCTCACGTTCAACTTCGCCCACCACTACGTGCTGCCGTTCGTCGCGGTCATCCTCCGGTATCTGTTCATGCCGTCGCTGATAATGCGAACGAGCGTCGTCGAGACGAAGGACAAAGACTTCATGGAGTACCATCGGCTCACCGGGCTCCCGGTCGTCAAACGGTGGCGGCACCTCGCGAAACACTCCTCGCTGCCGGTCATCACCGTCTATCCCGTCTCGATGAGCCGGGCCCTCGGCGGGCTCGTGTTGATCGAGACGGTGTTCAACTGGCCCGGGATCGGGTTCGCGCTCGTCGAGGGCGTTTTGGCCCGCGATTACCCGGTCGTCCAGTTCGTCTTCTTCATCGTCGCGGCCTTCGTCATCATCGCCAACTTCCTGGTCGACATCGTCTACGGTGTCATCGACCCACGGGTGACGGTCGGGGAGTGAACTGCTTTC
>CAZWZX010000001.1:0-1687 GCA_964638655.1 uncultured Natronomonas sp. | reverse complement strand
CGGCGGGCGAGGATGTCACCCGGGAAGTTCCTCCTCCGGTGGCATCGGGACGAACCGCATGCTCACGATGAAGAGCGTCCCGACGATCGTCACCCCGAGCAAGAGAGCGAATGCGGAAACGAGTCCGACTGTGTCGGCAGTGACGCCGAGCGCGGCCGGCGCCGCGGCACCGACGAGCAACATGACTGTTCTGACGATACCGAGTACGCCCCCGCCGATATCGGACGGGATCATCCGCATCAGGTAGGCGTCGCGGACGGGGCGGAAGCCGTGAAACCCGATCCCCATCAGGACTGTCGCGGCGGCGAAGGCGACGAGCGTCGAGGAGAGGAGAACGGCGAGCAGGCTGAGCGACATGAGGACGACGAGAACGAAGACGAGATTGACGGCGTCGTAGAGGTCGCTCAACGCGCCGGTCGCCGTCTGGCCCAGACTGAGCGCGAAGAGCACGCCGTACAGTACGCCCGCCGTTCCCGATCCGAGCCCGCCGACGGTGCTCAAATACAGCGGATAAAACGCGGTGACGCCGGTCCAGGCGAACGTGAACGACGTCGAGACGACCACGAACGCGACGAAGTGGTACTGCCGAAAGATCCGGAGATACGTCCTTCCGGACGGCGCTTGATCCGTCTCGGCACCCGCCCGCGAGACGCTGTCGGCTTCCCCCTCCGAACTCGCGAAGAACCCGTACAGGACGAGCAGACAGACGACCGTGCCGGCCAGAAAGATCAGCCGCCAGCTGATCGCGACGTCGAGCACCACGACGACGGTCAGCGGCGCGAGAACGCCGCCGAAGATGCCGATCGAGTCCATAATCCCGATCGAGAGGCCGGTCTTTTGGGGGTAGAGACGCGAAAGCAGGTTGATCGCGGCCGTCTTGTGGACGCCCGTACCGATCCCGATGAGCCCCATTGCCACGGCGAGCGACCAGAAGGGGTCCGAAACGAAGACCAAAAGCAGGCCGACACAGAAGGCGAGCCCCCCCGCGATGATGACGATCCACTCGTTGAACCGATCGGAGAGATACCCGCCCGGGAACTGCATGGACGCATAGCCGAACAGAAGGAGGGAGTAAATAAGGCCCACCTCGGTGTTGGAGACCGAGTACTCCAGTTGTATCGTCTCGAACAGCGGCGGGAACACGTAGCGCAGATACTGGACCATAAACCACAGCAACGACGTGAAGACGAGCGCGTCGAACACGGACACGAGACGGCGGATCTCCGAGACGGAGACCTCTCGCGACGCTACGCGCATGAACGCTGTGGATAACTCGGTCGCCTATCGTGCGACGATTCCCCGAGGTCGGTCGTGTGACCGCGGTCGTCGATCTCCTCCGCTTTCATACTGATGTTTCGGTGGGGCGGGTACATTGTGGTGTTTCGGTGGGGCAGGTACATTGTGGTGTTTCGGTGGGGCAGGTACATTGTGGTGTTTCGGTGGGTCGAGCACCGCCTCTCGCGTTCGAGAGTCGTTCGGTCGAACACTGCACGAAGGCGCCGTTCCGACGAGTGTTCCACCCGGGATCGAGGTGACAGGTGCTGGATAACGGTACCCGAGGTATTTTTAAATAATTTTCGAGAGTCGCGGGACGGGACCGGAACGCCGGGCCGTCTCGCTGTCGTCGAACGTCGGGCCGTCTCGCTGTCGTCGAACGTCGGGCCGTCTCGCTGTCGTCGAACGTCGG